>NZ_JAQTPQ010000199.1 GCF_028712645.1 Flavobacterium sp.
TGAAGCACACCTTCTATCCAGCCAGGACAACCGAAAAGAATGTCATAAGCAACACATTTTGGATTTTTTATTTGGAGTTTGTGTTTAACTCGTGTGGCTAAACTTGGAATCATATCAGATTGATTTGTTCCATATTTTACATCACCAAAATTGTGTGCAAAAATGATATAGTCTATGGTTTCAGGGTCAATTCCTGCATTTTCAATTGCTCTTTCAGAAGCTAAAAAAGCCAAATCAGAAGAACATTGCTCCGGAGCTGCATAGCGTCTTTTTTCGATTCCGGTTATGCTTTTAAATTTTCCTATTATTGTTTCATTGGGAGCGCCAAATGGACTGCCGTCTTCATTTAAAAATACGTGTTTGTCAAAATCAGTATTGTCAACTATTGTTTCTGGAATGTAACTTCCTATTCCGGTTATTTTTATTTTCATTGGAAATAAATAAAAAATTTTACACAAATTTAATTATAAAAAATACTTTGCAAATATATAATTATAAAAGGCCTAAATTCTAAAAAATAGTGATATTTTGTTAAAATCAGAATAAAAATTTACAATTTTATCTTCATTACAGTTGCGATTGACAAGGCTCTAGTTTTCATATTTTCTGCATTTTGACCAGCAAAATTTTCATCAATAGTTATATTGAAATAGTTGAGCCAAATGGCAAAATGTTCTTCGGATAGTTTTGTTTTTTGATTTAAATCGGAGTGAATTTGAAGAACATTTTTTCTGTAGTTTCCAGTTTCAAAAAGTATTTGCTCCCAGAAATCGACCAATTCATTTAAATGAGGTGCCAAATCTATTTTTGCTACCTTGATAAAAATATAACTTATTTTGCTGTCAGCCAGTAATTTCAAATAGAATTCACTCATTAATAAATGCAAATCGTCTCGTGTTTGAATGTCTTTCATGATTTTTTTGTAAGATTTTGTTTTATTTATAAAGACTTTTTTCAAGAATAATTATATATATTTGGGGAATATAAATCTAAAATATTTAAAAATGAAAAAAATTACTTTATTATTCCTAATGTCGTTAACCACTTCATTAATTTTTGCTCAAGTCGATGTGATCACTAAACACAGTGGTGAGACCGTTAAAGGAAAAGTTTTGCGTGTTGACGAATATACCGTTGTTTTCGTTTATGATGGTGAAGATGCCGAAAATTCTATTGGGAAATATGCTATTGAAAAAGTAGTATATGGAAAAAGTGGTAGAGTTGAGGATGTCACCGAAAAAATTGTTGTAAATGGAGAAGCTGATTGGGAAAAAGTGATAATTCTTGAAGAAAAATCATATATAGCAGGTTTGAAAAAAGGTGGAGAAGTCCGTGGAAAAACAGGATTAATAAACTTTCAAACAGGAAACACTGGGGATAAAAAGGCAGATAAAAAACTTAAAATGGCAGCTGCTGCAATAGGATGTCCTTTTATATTAATGATTTCTGATAAAACTACGGTTGGGGCAAGTTCTAACTCGCTTGGTGGTACCCAAGCCATTAAAACAGGAATAGGATATAAATATTAAAATATATTATATAAAAAAATGCCCCGAATTTCGGGGCATTTTTTTTGGATTCTATTGAAAAATTATTCTTCCATATAAGCTTCAATTGGTGCGCAACTGCAAACCAAATTCCGGTCGCCATAAGCATCATTTGCTCTACGAACAGATGGCCAAAATTTGTTTTCAGCAATGTATTCCAATGGAAAAGCGGCTTGTTGCCTAGTGTATGGAAAATCCCAAACATCGGCAGTTAGCATTGCTAATGTATGTGGTGAATTTTTCAAAACATTGTTTTTATCTTCTATAGTTGATGCGTCAATTTCTTTTCTGATAGAGATTAATGCGTCACAAAAACAATCTAATTCTTCCAGATTTTCGCTTTCGGTTGGTTCAACCATCATCGTGTCGTGAACCGGAAAGGAAATGGTTGGCGCGTGAAAACCATAATCCATTAATCGTTTTGAAATGTCGGTTACATCAATTCCGTTTTTCTTGAAAGGATGACAATCCAAAATCATTTCGTGAGCTGCACGACCCATTTCTCCAGAATATAAAGTATGAAAATGACCTTTCAGTTTTTCTTTAATATAGTTGGCATTCAATATAGCGTGTTTTGTAGAATCTGTCAAACCTTCTGCTCCTAACATTGAAATGTAGCCATAAGAAATCAAGCAAACTAGTGCTGAACCCCAAGGTGCTGCCGAAATTGCCGTGATAGCAGTTGAACCGCCTGTTGCAACAATAGGATTTGTTGGTAAAAAAGGAACTAATTGTTTGGCTACACAAATTGGGCCAACTCCAGGGCCACCGCCACCGTGAGGAATAGCGAATGTTTTATGCAAGTTCAAGTGGCAAACATCGGCACCAATTGTTGCTGGATTGGTCAAACCTACTTGAGCATTCATATTGGCGCCATCCATATAAACTTGTCCACCGTTATCGTGAATAATTTGTGTAATTTCTTTGATGGCACTTTCAAAAACACCGTGGGTTGATGGGTAAGTAACCATCAAGCAAGCTAAATTGTCCTTATGAAGAATGGCTTTTTCTCGTAAATCTTCCACGTCGATATTTCCGTTTTCCAATGTTTTGGTAACGATAACTTTCATTCCTGCCATCGCTGCCGAAGCAGGATTTGTTCCGTGTGCCGATGAAGGAATTAAAGCGATATTTCTGTGTTGATCTCCACGAGATTGGTGATAAGCACGAATAACCATCAATCCTGTATATTCGCCTTGCGCGCCTGAATTGGGTTGCAAGGTTGTCCCAGCAAATCCAGTAATAATGCTCAATTGATTTTCTAGTTTTTGCAACATTTCTTGATAACCTTGCGCTTGATCTAGCGGTACAAATGGGTGAATATTATTCCAATTGGCATTACTCAAAGGCAACATTTCGGTAGCGGCATTCAACTTCATTGTGCAAGAACCAAGCGAAATCATTGAATGATTCAAAGATAAATCTTTGCGTTCTAGCATTTTTATGTAACGCATCAAAGCGGTTTCTGAATGGTATTTATTGAAAACATCGTGTTGCAAAAATGTTGAAGTTCTTTCTAGATTCGAAGGAAAATGATTCGTTTCTGATAGATTTACAATTGTATTTGCCTGTGTGTCATTTGCGGAAGCGAAAATCGAAACAATTTTATTGATATCAGCAACACTTGTGGTTTCGTTCAAAGAAATGGAAATCGTAGTGTCATCAATATAATAGAAGTTGATTTCGTTTTGTTCGGCAATAGATTTTATTTTTTTGGCATCAGCATTCACGACAATAGTGTCAAAGAAAGCGGTGTTGGTTTGTTGTAATCCCAATTTTTCTAATTCATTTGACAAGGTTGCTGTCAATGAATGGATTTTATTGGCGATATATTTTAAGCCTTTTGGGCCGTGATAAACAGCGTACATTCCTGCCATAACCGACAATAAAACTTGGGCAGTACAAATATTGGAAGTCGCTTTGTCACGTTTAATATGTTGCTCACGAGTTTGCAAAGCCAAACGAAGCGCACGATTGCCATCAGTATCAACAGTCACACCGATGATTCTTCCTGGCATACTTCTTTTGTATTCGTCTTTTGTAGCAAAATAGGCAGCGTGAGGACCCCCATAACCTAACGGAATTCCGAAACGTTGTGTAGTTCCCACTACAACTGCAGCTCCCATTTCGCCTGGAGGCGTTAGTTTTGTTAAACTCAAAATATCGGCTGCAACGGCAACTTTTATTTCATTATTTTTTGCTTTGGCAATGAAGTCAGTGTAATCATTTACTTGACCGTATTTTCCTGGATATTGAAGAATTGCTCCAAAAAACTCGGTTGAGAAATCAAAAGTTTCGTGATTTCCTATGATTAATTCAACTCCAATTGGAGCGGAACGTGTTTGTAAAACGGATAAAGTTTGGGGTAAAATTTCCTCAGAAACAAAAAATTTATTGATGTTGTTTTTCTTTTGGTCACGACTTCTAACGTCAAATAATAAAGCCATAGCTTCGGCAGCTGCAGTTCCTTCGTCGAGTAAAGAGGCGTTTGCAATTTCCATTCCGGTAAGTTCAATAACCATCGTTTGGAAATTTAGAATTGCTTCTAAACGACCTTGGGAAATTTCAGCTTGATAAGGAGTGTAAGCGGTGTACCAACCCGGATTTTCAAAAATATTCCTTTGAATCGCTGCTGGAACAATCGCTTGATTGTATCCTAAACCAATGTAAGATTGGAAGACTTTATTTTTATTTCCCAATTGTTGAATATGGTTTGAATATTCATATTCAGTCATTGCTGGGGCTAAATCTAGAGGAGATTTTAGACGAATATCATTCGGAATAGTTTCAGAAATCAATTGGTCTAGGGTTGCTGCTCCAATTGTTTTCAGCATAATTTTAAGGTCATTTTCTCTTGGCCCAATGTGTCTTAAAGCAAAAGCATCTGTTCTCATATAGTTATAAAAGTGTTGTTTTTTTGAAGCGCAAATTTATACATTATATTCAAAAGAAAGGAGGTTCAAACTATTGATTTTTAGGAATTTTTCAACTAAAATGCTTTCTTGTTAACAAGGTTGATTATTTTTGCATAATGAAGGTTTTTAAAAGAATAGTGGATTTTTATATACAAAGTAGTATTCACGTGGCTTTATCAGTATTTGCATTGGTTCGAATGACCGATCATATATTCCATATTCCGAATGATAAACCAGTTGCCTTTTTTGCTTTTTTTGGAACTATTGTCGGTTATAATTTTGTAAAATATGACAGTCTTGTTAGAGCCAAAAAAATACAATTGCGAAGTAGTTTATGGGCAATTATTTTGGTAAGTATTTTTTCTTTTTTTGCAGTTGGACTCTACTTTTTTCAATTGCAACGAATCACGCAAATTATAGCTGTCGTGTTTTTGGCATTGACCTTATTATATACACTTCCTTTCTTTCCAAATAGAAAAAATGCCCGAAATTGGGCTGGCGTAAAAATTTATATTGTGGCATTGTGTTGGGTTGGAGTAACTTTGGTATTACCCATTTTAGATGCTGAAATTTCAATAACTTCTGATTTTTATTTAAAATGTGTACAACGATTTATCCTTGTTTTTGTGTTGATACTCATTTTTGAAATCATTGATTTAGCTAATGACGATCCTCATTTAAAAACAGTTCCTCAACAAATAGGAGTGAGGCAAACTAAAATCCTTGGTTTGCTACTTTTGATTCCGTTTTATTTTTTAGAATTACTAAAAATCGAATTTGATCAGAAACAATTAATTGTCAACCTGATTTTAGTAACTGTACTTTCCTTATTTATTGTTTTTGTGAATGAAAAACGCTCCAAATATTACACTTCTTTTTGGGTTGAAAGCGTTCCGATATTTTGGTGGTTACTTTTGCTTTTTTTTTAAATAAAAAAAACCGAAGCATTGCTACTTCGGTTTCATATAATTTAAATTAAGCCCGCTCTTTTCAACAAAGCATCTGGTTTTGGTTCTTGTCCTCTAAAGCGTTTATATAATTCCATTGGCAATTCGGTTCCGCCTTTAGAAAGCACATTGTCTTTGAATTTTGTTGCCACTTCTTTATTGAAAATTCCTTTTTCTTGAAAGTAAGCAAAAGCATCAGCATCGAGAACTTCGGCCCATTTGTAGCTGTAATATCCAGAGGAATAACCGCCTTGAAAAATGTGGGAGAACGAAACCGACATACAATTTTCGGCCACGTCCGGATATAAAGTCGTGCCTTCAAAAGCTGTTTTTTCGAAAGTTTTTACGTTTGTAATTTCAGTTGGATTGTTGCTGTGAAAAGCCATATCCAATAATCCAAAACTAATTTGTCGCAAAGTTGCCATTCCTTCTTGAAAACTTGCACTTTCTTTGATTTTTTCTACATATTCTTGTGGAATAATTTCTCCTGTTTCATAATGTTTAGCAAACAGAGCCAAGGCTTCTGGTTCGTAACACCAGTTTTCCATGACCTGACTTGGCAATTCTACAAAATCCCAATATACTGATGTTCCAGATAAACTTGGGTAGGTTGTATTAGCCAATATTCCGTGAAGTCCGTGTCCGAATTCGTGGAATAAAGTCGTCACTTCATTAAATGTTAATAAAGAAGGTTTGGTTTCTGTTGGTTTGGTAAAGTTGCAAACGTTCGAAATATGTGGTCTTTCGTTTACGCCATTTTTTATAGATTGCGATTTGAAACTTGTCATCCAAGCACCATTTCGTTTGCCTTTTCTTGGAAAGAAATCCGCATAGAAAATTGCAACTAGTTCGCCAAATTCATCTTTGACTTCATAAGTCATTACTTCTTCGTGGTATTTATCAATGTCGAATATTTCGGTAAAAGTTAATCCGTATAATTTTCCAGCAATTGTAAAAGCTCCATTCAAAACATTTTCTAATTGGAAATAAGGTTTCAACATTTCATCATCCAAATTGAATAATTTTTGCTTCAATTTTTCCGAATAATAAGCGCTGTCCCATTTTTCTAACTGGTCAATTCCGTCCAATTCTTTTGCGAAAGCAGTCAGTTCAGTAAATTCTTTTTCGGCTGCAGGTTTTGCTTTTGCCAATAAGTCATTCAAAAACGATTTTACTTTATCAGGATTTTGCGCCATTCTTTCTTCCAAAACAAAATGCGAATGAGTAGCATATCCTAATAAATTCGCTCTTTCAAAACGTAATTTGGCAATCTTTAAAGTGA
>NZ_JAQTPQ010000200.1 GCF_028712645.1 Flavobacterium sp.
CTTTATTATTATTCAAATATATTATTTTTTTCTTACAAATCATAAAAAGGACTTTATATTTATTGCAAATCTTTCGTACTTATGTGAGTATAAAAATAGGCGAACCAATCATTTGGGTGAATCCTAAACTACATCGAAAAACCCAACAGCAAGGAGTTGTGCGAAGTCAATTATATCCGTTTACACCTTAAACTTTTACCCTTTTATCGCCTTCGATATGCCAATTGCATAATTAATAAAACCATATAGAAGCATTTATTTTAAAAGCGAATTTATTATTCTCTTACATAATTTAGATTAAAATCCCTATTTTAGGCGAATGAATTTTCTAGCACACATATACCTTTCTGGAGATAATGATTTGATGAAAATCGGCAATTTTATGGCCGATGGCATTCACGGAAAATACTTTGACAATTTTCATTTAGACATTCAAAAAGGAATTATTTTGCATCGTGCAATAGACACTTTTACTGACTCACATCCTATTTTTAGACAAAGTACCAAACGGTTGCACGCCAATTATCATCACTATTCTGGAATTATTGTGGATATTTTTTACGACCATTTTTTGTCCAAAAATTGGAGCAACTATTCCGATGAAAAGTTAGAAGATTATTCAGAACGTTTTTACCAATCTCTGAGAGATAATTATAATGACTTGACACCAAAAACCCAAAAAATGATGCCTTATATGATTGATCATAATTGGCTGGTGAGTTATCAAACTATTGAAGGTATTGAAAGAGTTTTGGGAAGAATGGATACCCGAATGAAATACGATTCGAATATGCGGTTTTCAGTTGCAGAGTTAAAAACGTATTACCCTGAATTTGAACAAGAATTCACTTCATTTTTTGATTTTTTAATTACTTTTACCAAACAAAAAACAACTTTATTATGAAAAAAATAGTCCTTCTCATTTGCTTTTCTATTTTCTATTTACTTCCAATTAAAACTTGGTCACAAACGGGTTTGGTTACCCAAAAAGCAATGGTAGTTTCTGCACGTGAAGAAGCCTCAAAAATTGGTGTCGAAATAATGAAAAAAGGAGGTAATGCCTTTGACGCAATGGTTGCTACCGAATTGGCCTTGGCAGTTGCTTATCCTTACGCAGGAAATATTGGGGGCGGAGGATTTATGGTTTTCAGAAAATCCAATGGAGAAACTGGTGCTTTAGATTATAGAGAAAGAGCACCAATGGCAGCTCATAAAGATATGTATCTTGATAAAGACGGAAAAGTAATTCCAAATTTAAGCGTTGATGGAGCTCTAGCAATAGGAATTCCGGGAACCATTGCTGGCGTTTTTGCTGTTCACGAAAAAATGGGTAAACTTTCTATCGAGGAAATTATGAAGCCCGTAATTGCTTTGGCACAAAGAGGAGTCGTAGTTACTGAAAAACAAGAAAAAAGGTTAGAACACTATCATAATACTATTGTCAAAGTTAGTGGCGAAAAAACTTTACTTGCCCAAAATTACAAAGTAGGTGACACCATAAAATATCCAGCTTTAGCCGAAACATTATCAAGAATAATGAAAAATGGAAAGGATGAATTCTACAAAGGTGAAACTGCCCAAAAAATTGTTGATTTTATTCAAAAAAACGGTGGAATCATTACTCTCGAAGATTTATCTAAATATGAAGCTAAATGGAGAAATCCTATTACTTTTAATTACAAGGATTTAAAAATTATTTCTATGTCGCCACCTTCGAGTGGAGGAATTACTTTGCAACAAATTATGAAAATGATAGAACCTTATTCTCTTTCAAAATTTGGTCATAATAGTGTAAAAACTATTCAAGTTATTACTGAAGCTGAGCGAAGAGCTTATGCAGATAGAAATTATTTTCTAGGCGATCCCGATTTCGTAAATATTCCAAGAAAAGAATTACTCGACAAAAATTATTTGAAACAAAGAATGAAATCTTTCGATTGGGATAAAGCCACTTTATCTTCTGATGTTTCGCACGGAGAAATTGCCATTTCTGAAAGTAACGAAACCACCCATTATTCTATTATGGATGCTGAAGGCAATGCGGTTTCAGTAACCACAACACTAAATGGTGCTTATGGTTCTAAATTATATTCGGATGAGCTAGGCTTTTTCTTCAACAACGAAATGGACGATTTTAGTGCCAAACCTGGTGTTCCAAATTCATACGGATTAGTTGGTGCAGAAGCAAATAGTATTGCACCACAAAAAAGAATGTTAAGTTCGATGACGCCAACAATTGTAGAAAAAAACAATAAATTATATATGATTGTAGGTTCACCAGGTGGATCGACCATCATCACTACAGTTTTACAAACTATTTTGAATGTAAAAGAATTTAAAATGAGTATGCAAGAAGCTGTAAACGCACCTCGTTTTCACCACCAATGGTTGCCTGACGAATTGATATTTGAACCTGAGGCTTTTTCAAAAAACATATTGGAAGGCTTACGATTAAAAGGATATATTATCAACGAAAAAAATCCACCGGTTCTAGGAAAAGTAGATGCTATTTTAGTTTTGCCTGACGGAAAATTAGAAGGCGGAGCGGATAAAAGAGGTGACGATAAAGCGGTAGGATTTTAGTTTTTAGAAATGTATTAAATGGAGTTTATAAAAGCTTTAGAAATCGATTTTCAGAAAAAAAACAATCCTGAAAATGCTTTTGCAATGGCGAAATATATGCGAAATCATTTTTCTTTCTTTGGAATAAAAACGGTTGAAAGACGGAACATTTTTAAAGCGATTTGGAAAGAAAACCAAGAGGAAATTGCTAAGAATCCTAGAAAAATTGCCTTGCAACTTTATTCAAAACCACAACGTGAATTACATTATTGCGCCATTGAAATTTTGATAAAACAACTCAAGGGAAATTACAAAAAAGAAGATATTCAACTCCTAGAAAAACTCCTAATCACTAATTCTTGGTGGGATAGTGTTGATACGATTGCTAAAAATATTCTGGGTGAATATCTACTAGAACATCCATTGGAAACTGAAAATGTAATTGAGCGATTTTCAAATTCAGAGAATATGTGGCTTAATCGAAGTGCAATTCTTTTTCAATTGGGTTATAAACAAAAAACCAACTTCGATTTACTAAAATCAGAATGTGAAAAACATAAAAATTCCAACGAATTCTTCATTCAAAAAGCCATTGGTTGGGCTTTGCGTGAATATGGAAAAACAAATCCTGAAGTAGTACGGAATTTTGTAAACCAAAACCATTTAAAAACTTTGAGTAAAAAAGAAGCTTTAAAAAACATCGGCTAAAAGCAAAAATAATAGTAAATTAGCACTTTCTTAAAAAAATAAAATGTTCAAAAAATATTTTTACAAATTAGAAAATATAATTGCCTGGTCACAATCTATACTTACGCCAAAACAATTTATTTTCTTGTCAAGTATTTTAGTTGGTATTACTTCAGGTTTTGCAGTTATCATTTTAAAAACATTTGCGCATAAAGTTTTTTCATTTGCCACTTACATCAACGGAATTTTAAAATTAAGTTTCATCAATAGTATTTTGCCAATAATCGGAATTCTACTTACCGTTTTTGTGGTCAAAAGAGTTTTAGGTGGAACAATTGAAAAAGGAACTTCACAAATTTTATATGCCGTTGCTAAGAAAGCAAGCATAATCCCAAGAAAACAAATGTACGCTCAAATTATTACGAGTTCGCTTACTGTTGGTTTAGGAGGTTCGGCAGGTTTAGAAAGTCCTATTGTTATTACTGGTGCTGCTTTTGGGTCTAACTATGCTCAAAGATATAAATTGAGTTATAAGGACAGAACACTCCTCATAGGTTGTGGAGTTGCAGCTGGGATTGCCGCTGCATTTAATGCACCAATCGCGGGTGTTTTGTTTGCCATCGAAGTGTTGCTTGTCGATGTGAGTATTTCGGCATTTACACCTATTATGATTGCTGCCGCTGCAGGTACATTAGTTTCTTTAATCGCCTTAGATGAATCCATTTTATTATCATTCAAACGTAAAGAAATCTTTGATTATCACTTTATTCCTTATTATATTCTTTTAGGAACTCTCACTGGATTTATCTCTATTTACTATGCAAGAAATTTTCAAAGAATTGAACATATTTTTACTCATCTTAGATTTAGTCCCTACAAAAAAGCATTAATTGGAGCATCTATTTTAGCTGTAATTATTTTTATTTTTCCTGCCCTCTTTGGTGAAGGTTATGAAAGTATAAAGATATTATCTGAAAAAAATCCTAGTCAATTATTAGATAATACTTTATTTAGTAGTTATCAAAATAATGATTGGGTTCTTTTAGTTTTTATTGGTTTTACAATGATGCTCAAAGTCTTTGCTTCCGGAATTACGTTAGGAAGCGGTGGAAACGGCGGTAACTTTGCTCCTTCCCTATTTTTAGGTTCGTATGCGGGTTATTTGTTTTCAAAGTTTTTAAATTTAACTGGACTTACTCATTTACCCATCAGCAATTTTACAATGGTGGGAATGGCAGGAATTCTTAGCGGATTATTTCACGCTCCACTAACTGCAATTTTCTTAATAGCTGAAATAACAGGAGGTTACGATTTGATGATTCCGTTGATGATAGTAACTTCTATCAGTTTTGCAATTTCAAAACGTTTTGAAAAACATTCAATGGATGTGAAACCTTTAGTAAGAAAAGGAAATGTTTTTACAACAAATAAAGACACAAACATTCTCTCTACTTTGGATACTAATTCAATTATTCAAACTGATTTTCTAACGATTTCACCAGATGAAAATTTAGAAAAATTGGTCGATTTAATTTCCCACTCTAACCAAGTTATTTTTGCAGTTGTTGATAAAGAAATGCATTTGATTGGAATTGTTCACTTCAATAATATTAGGGAAATCATCTTTAATAATTTCAGAGTAAAACACACTTTGGTAAAAGAAATTATGACTCCCACCATCGATATTATCTATCCTGCAGACAGTATGGAAACGGTAATGAATAAATTCGAAAAATCTAGAGTAACCTTCTTGCCTGTACTCAAAAACGGAAAATATTATGGATTTATATCCAAAGCTACCACACTTGAAGCCTATAGAGCCAAACTAAAATTTATGACAATAGAATAATTTTAATATCGGATGAAAATAAATTTTTATTTATCCGATATTAAGAGTATCTTTGTTGTGTAATGTGGAATATAGACTTAACATATCGAGAAGAATTTCAATCAACCTTTGACAGATTGTTCAAAAAAAAGCAAGATTTGCAATCCAGCAGACCTTTGCCAGCAATCGCTTTGAACAAAATCAAGGAAAGCCTTTCCATCGAATGGACTTATAATTCAAACAGCATTGAAGGCAATACATTAAGTCTCAGGGAAACGCAAATGGTTTTGCAAGAAGGAATAACCGTAAAAGGAAAATCGCTTCGGGAGCATTTTGAAACCCATAATCACGACAAGGCAATTGACTATTTATATTCGATTATTAATGACGAATATACGTTGCGAAGCATTGATATTCTTTCGCTTCACGGCTTAGTTTTGCGTTCTATTGAAGAAGATTTTGCAGGTCGAATCCGTAATGGAGGTGTTCGAATTACTGGTGCAAATTTCACTCCACCAAATGCTAACAAAGTGCCCGATTTACTCGACGAATTAATAGCGTTTGTAAACACGAATCCGCAACAACTTAATGATATTGAATTGGCAACGGTTTTTCATCATAAATTAGTCTGGATTCATCCATTCTTTGACGGAAATGGTCGTACGGTTCGTTTGGCAATGAATTTATTGTTAATGCGCTCAGGATTTCCTCCTGCTATTATCTTGAAAAATGACAGAAAAAAGTATTATGAAGCACTCAATCAAGCAAATGGTGGTAATTATCAAAAACTGACTCTTTTGATGTGTCAATCGCTCGAAAGAACGTTGAATATTTACCTCAATGCTTTGCCTGACAATGACAAAGAATATATCGAAATTTCAAATTTGGTGCAAGAACCTAATATGCCTTACGGTCAAGAATACATTAGTTTATTGGCTCGACAAGGAAAAATTGACGCATACAAAGAAGGTCGAAACTGGCTCACCACTCGTGAAGCAGTCGAGAACTATATTGCTACTAGAAAGAGAAAACGCTAACTAAATTAGTTGGCGTTTTTTATGTGTATTTTTCTATCTTTATGCCAAATCTATTTATTACATCCCCATTATGCCAAAATTAGAAACTATTTTTTCACAATTCGAAAACATAAAAGTCATTGATGATTCTATTCCCTATTCGCAATATGTATCATTAGATTTATCAGTTGCAAATACAGATTTATCTGAAATGGATTTGGGAAATGCCAAAATTTTTGAAGATTATATTGAAGATTTTCTTCTAAAAAATAATGCAAAAGTTGCTTTTGGAGGTTATAATGAAATACGAAATCTTTACAACCAAAATTCTCATTTTAATAACGATGAAAGAAATATTCATCTAGGAATTGATTTTTGGATAAAAGCAGGAACACCTGTATTAGCGGCTCTTGAAGGAAAAGTTCATAGTTTTGATTACAATGCTGGAATTGGAAATTATGGTCCTACAATTATCTTGGAACACTTTTTCGAAAACCAAAAATTTTATACTTTATACGGACATTTATCGATGGAAAGTATTGAAAATATCGAAATTGGTTCCATTT
>NZ_JAQTPQ010000013.1 GCF_028712645.1 Flavobacterium sp.
TTAATGGAATTGGTCAAGTTGGAACTATAATTACTTATACG
This sequence comes from Flavobacterium sp., assembly GCF_028712645.1. Taxonomy (GTDB): domain Bacteria; phylum Bacteroidota; class Bacteroidia; order Flavobacteriales; family Flavobacteriaceae; genus Flavobacterium. The sequence continues at coordinate 42 of NZ_JAQTPQ010000013.1, forward strand.
TTTACAATTACCAATACTGGAAATGTACCGTTGGATACTATTGAAATAGATGATCCTTTACTATCTGTAACACCAATTACAATTCCAGGTATTTTAGATGTAAGTGCAGTAACTACCATTACGAGAACATATACTATTTCTCAATCTGATATAGATGCTGGAAGTGTAATTAATACAGCTACAGTTTCAGGTATTGATCCAAATGGTAAAAGGGTATCTGATGTTTCAGATAATGGTGATCCAAGTGATGGTAATGACACTCCTACAGTAATTAAATTTGCTCAAACACCAAGTATTGCTATAATTGCAACTGCAGTATTTGATGATAACAATGGAGATGGTTTTGCACAAGCTGGAGAGACAGTAACATATAGTTTTGCAATATCTAATACAGGAAATGTAACTCTTACTAATATTTCGATTCCAAATAATTTACTAGGAATTCCGATTAATGGAGGTCCAATATCTTTAGGTGTGGGACAAACAGATTCCACAACATTTACTGCAACATATGCTCTGCTGCAATCAGATATAAACTTAGGAACTGTAACAAATCAAGTAACTGTTGAGGGAACTAGCTCTAACGGAACTATTGTTCAAGATATTTCAGATGATTTGAATATAAGCAGTGATAATCCAACTGTATTATCTATCTCAGGTTGTGTTATTGAAGTATTTAATGCAGTATCACCAAATGGAGATGGAGAAAACGATGTCTTCTATATCCGAGGTCTAGAATGTTATCCTGATAACTCTGTTGAAATATTTAATCGTTGGGGTGTTTTAGTTTTCGAAAGAGAACATTACAACAATGATGACAGAGCTTTCAGAGGAGTATCCGAAGGTCGTGTAACGGTTAATCGTTCTGAAGAATTACCGGAAGGAACCTATTATTATGTCTTCAAATACAAGGATAGTAATGCTAATGGTCATCAAAAAGCAGGTTACTTATATATTAATAGAAAATAGATAAACTAATTCCTGAGGGGGTAAAACCCTCAGGATTAAAATTCGAAACAAATGAAAACAAAATTAATAATATTGGTTTTAATACTTTCTATAAGTGCCAGTTATGCGCAACAAGATGCCCAGTTTACACAATATATGTACAATACAATCAACATCAACCCAGCTTATGCAGGTTCCAAAGATGTGATGAGTGTTTTTGCATTGCATCGAACACAATGGGTAGGTCTGGATGGAGCACCAACAACAAACACTGCGTCGATAAATACGCCAATAAATGGAAGTAATTTAGGACTTGGGGTTTCAATTATAAACGATAAAATTGGGCCTTCAGATGAAAATAATATTGCAGTAGATTTGTCTTATACGATTTTTACTTCGGATTCCTATAAGTTGTCATTTGGATTAAAGGCATCTGCTAATTTACTTAATATCGACTTTACTAAGTTGAACCAATACGACAAAAATGACTATAGTTTTGATACGAATATAGATAACAAATTTTCTCCAAATATTGGAGTTGGACTTTATTTGTATTCTGATAATTCATACATTGGATTATCGGCCCCAAACTTATTGGAAACAAATCATTTCGATAAATATGCAAACATTGGAGCCAATAGTCACGTTGCAAAAGAAAAAATTCATTATTATTTTATTGCCGGACACGTCTTTGAATTGAGTAATAGTGTAAAATTTAAACCATCAATGCTTGCCAAAATGGTTGAAGGTGCACCATTACAAGTTGATGTATCAGGAAATTTTATGATAAACGAAAAAGTCGTTTTAGGAGTTGCTTACAGATGGAGTGCTGCAGTAAGTGCTATGGTTGGCTTCCAAGTATCCGATTCTTGGTTTATAGGTTATGGATATGATTTAGAAACCACAAAATTAGCCAACTACAATTCAGGTACACACGAAATATTCCTGCGTTACGAATTATTCAACAAATACAGTAGAGTAGTTTCTCCTAGATTCTTCTAATCCCCACCAATTATGAAAAATTCAACCTTAATTTATAGCCTGTTTTTTAGCCTAATTTCTCTCTATGGGTATTCGCAAAAAGCAAAAGTAGCCGAAGCCAATAAACAATATGAACAATATGCTTATGTTGATGCTATAACAATATATGAACGAGTAGCAGAGAAAGGATATAAAGATGAACAATTATTTCAAAAACTAGGAAATGCCTATTATTTTAATGCTGAACTAGAAAAAGCGGCAAAATGGTATGGAGAACTTTTTGCAATGAATCCAGAGCAAGTGCCAGAATATTATTATAGATATTCTCAAGCACTAAAATCATTGGGTGATTACACTAATGCCGATAAAATGTTGGAGCAATTTAATGTAAAATCAGGTAATGATCAAAGAGCAAAACTATATTTAACTCATAAAAATTACCTCGAAGAAATCAAAGCTAATTCAGGAAGATTCGATATCGCAAATGCGGGTATTAATTCAGAGTTGTCTGATTTTGGAAGTTCTTTTTTTCAAAATAAAATAATATTTGCTTCTTCAAGAGAGGTACGTGGAATATCTAAAAAAATTTCCAAACGAACCAATCAACCTTTTACAAATCTTTTTGGTTCTGAACGATATGCAGATGGAACACTTGAAGAACCAAAAATATTTGGAGACAAAATAAATGATAAATTCAATGAATCGACTCCTGTTTTTACCAAAGATGGTAATACAATGTATTTTACTAGAAACAATTATTTAGATGGGAAAAGGGGAGAAGATGCTCAAAAAACTACTTTATTAAAGATTTACAAAGCCACATTAGAGGAAGGAAAATGGAGCAATATTATCGAGTTACCTTTTAATAGCGATCAATATAGTGTTGCCCATCCTGCTTTAAGTACGGATGGTAAAACATTGTATTTTGCATCGGATATGCCAGGAACCATTGGACAATCAGATTTATTTAAAGTAACAATAAACGAGGATGGAAGTTTTGGTACACCCGGAAATCTAGGAAATAGAATAAACACTGAAGGAAAGGAAACTTTTCCTTTTATATCTGAAGAAAATGAATTGTATTTTGCTAGCGATGGACGACCAGGACTTGGAGGTTTAGATATATTTGTTTCTAAAATTGAAAAGGATAACGGATTTAAAGAGATTCAAAATGTGGGTGCTCCAGTAAATGGACCTCAAGATGATTTTGCGTTTATAATTGACAGCAAAAGTCGCAACGGATTTTTTACATCTAATAGAGATGGAGGTAAAGGTTTTGATGATATTTATAGATTTACAGAAACGCTAAAACTAGGTTGCAATCAAGAATTGACAGGAATAATTACTGACCAAGATACTGGTGAAGTGCTTACGGATTACAAAGTAAGTTTATTTGATGAGAATTTTCAGCTTGTAAAAGAATATATTGTACAAGGAAAAGGATTGTACAGTTTTGATGTAGAATGCGGTAAAAACTATTATGTAAGAGCTCAAAAACTAGATTTTGAAACAAATGAAAATAATGTAACTACTGGAAAATCTACAGGTAAAACGTATTTAAATTTATCATTAGAGAGAAGGATCAAACCAATAGGTGTTGGAACAGATTTAGCTAAAACTGTAAATATTCCAATTATTTATTTTGATTTAGATAAATGGAATATAAGACCAGATGCTGCTTTTCAACTCGAAAAAGTAGCCGAAGTAATGAAACAATTTCCAGCAATGAAAATTGATGTTCGCTCTCATACGGATAGTAGACAAACGGCCCAATATAATCTTAATTTGTCAAATAAAAGAGCTAAATCGACAATGCAATGGTTGGTGAAAAAAGGGATAGATGCTAGCCGATTGACAAGTAAAGGATATGGCGAAACTCAACTCGTAAATGGATGTTCTGATGGTGTAAATTGCACCGGAGAAGAGCATCAAGCTAATAGACGTAGTGAGTTTATAATTATGTCGATGAAGTAATTGACTAATTATATTGAACGAAAATTATTTTTTTGAAGACTCTTTGGTAAGTAAATAATCTTCATAATTTTCAGCAAACCACATTTCTTTATTTTTGGTAGCAGTTTCTTTTTCTTTTGGATATAATGTAGCTAATCGATCAGAAAAAATGCCAATCTTAATAGTATAATTATAGAATTCTTCTTTTGTCAATAAGATATCTGGATTTGATTTCTTTTCGAAAAATTCAAAAAACAATGCGTCAAATTCTTTTAAAGAATAATTAGCTACCTTTTTTTTATTTTCATTATAGATAGTTTCTTTTAAAGAAGCATCGGGATTATTTGCTTTTTTATCTTGAGCATAAAGCAAATTTAGAAATAGAGTGAAGGTCAATATCAAAATTATTTTTTTCATAATCGAGTAAAATAAGTCTTGTTTTTACATTTTCAAAATTACTTAAATTAAGGATGAATTACAAGTTGTAGAGAAATACAAATAAAAAAAAACACCCCTAAATTTATTTAGAGATGTTTTTACTACCAGTGGAGTCGGGGAGAGTCGAACTCCCGTCCAAACAAGCAACTAAAAAACTTTCTACACGCTTATTTCCTGATTGAATTTTCGACTTTGTGCTAGGCCAGAAACAGCCACACTTTGCTTAGCTACTTTAGTTTCGAAATCCACCCGTAGCTTGTGAATATCTAGGTTTAAATTTACGATTCATCTTTATCGACCGCTATAAACCAGAGCTTTCGAGATGAATCCTGCTTTCCGCGCCTTGCGCGGACGAGGCTAATCTTACTATAATTCAGATTATGCAGCAAGAGCGTAGTTTCCTTCGCCGTGTATGTGTTTTGAGACCTTTTATTTACGAGAATTGTCCCAGTTCTCGACGTGCTTACTTTTCAATTCGACTTGCTGTCAAAACCAGTCGACCCCATTATTGATTTTCAATTGTCAAAAACTATTCCAATAATTGAGTTTGCAAATATACCTTTTTTTAATCTATATTCTTTATCTTGAATTTGAACATTATTTTAAAAAAAATTATTCTTCACTTTCGTCTTTACCCAGCTTAAACGGATAATCACCAAATAATGCTGACAATTTTCTAACGTTATAGGGATTTCTCGAAAACTTGTTCGATAATGAAATAATAGTAACATTCTCTTTCCTCAAAGTTACGTAGGACGAAGTATTTCCGTGCCACCAGCCATTGTGATAATAGAGAGTTTGTCCTGTTTCCCATTGAGTCATCCGGATGCCAAGACCATAATTTCTTTTACCTTTATGTTCATTGCTATATCCAATATAAACTTGATTTAGTAATTTTGGTTCTAAAAATGTGGCAGCACTTCTTGCTCGGTCTAATTTTAATAAATCTCTTGGTGTAGAATATATGTTTTTATCACCGTAAACGGCATCAAGAAAATCCATTCCAATCTCAACTCTGTTTCCTTTATAGGAGGGTGCTACAGTTTTTCTATCTTTATCATAATCCATCACAAATGTGTTTTTCATTCCAAGTGGATCGAAAATCATTTGTTTCATTGCTTCTTTGTATTTGAGTCCGGTTACCTTTTCTATAATCAAAGCCAAAATGGCATAATTAGTATTGCAGTAAGCAAATCGAGTGTCAGTTTTTGATTCTAAACCAATGTCTTTTGTTGCCAAAAGTGTTAAAATAGCTTGATTAGTTAAAATAGTATGTCTATCCCAAATTTCTTTTTTATCAGTGAAATAAGAATAACTTCGCATCCCACTTCGATGATTTAAAAGTGTTCTAACAGTAACTTCTGGATAGGGAAATTCCTTTAAAATAGTATTTACTTTTTGGTCTAGATCTATTTTTTTTGCATTTACCAATTTCAAGACTGCCGTTGCGGTAATTACTTTACTTACTGATGCTAGATGTAATGGAGTATCTTTAGTAATAGGTGTTTTATCTCTTAAATTAGAAAAACCTTCGTATCTCTCATAAATTATTTGCCCATTTTTGGCTACAAGAAAACTGCCGTTTAGACTGTTGTTGGGCCAATTAATTTTATAAAAAGCATCTATAGCTCTTTTTTTAGAAGTGATATATTCTGCAGTTAGTTTTGGAACTTCATTCGTCAAAGGTTTCATTTTAGGCAAAGTGTCTTCAGGAAGTTCGGAATCCTTGAGTTCTGTTTTTTTCTGTTTGTTGCAAGAACTCAAAACCAAGATTAGAAAGAGTAATTGTAGTATATTTGCCTTTTTTATAAATTTCATTTTAATTTTTCTAGAAAGACAAATATATAGAATCAATACCTTTTCATTTGTCAATTTTCCGAAAACCTTAACATTATTTTGTGCTGTATTATTTCGTTTTATCCCATTCTATTAGAAATCAGGTTTTAATGTTTTTTTACCCCAAAACTTTTTTTGTAAATGAAATTTTGAGTGATTAAATTTGTTATATTTGTAACAATAACTAACACAAAAGTTATATTAAAATAAATCCCTTGAAATATGAAATTTGGAATTATAAAAGAGAGAAAAAATCCACCTGATAGAAGAGTTGTATTCTCACCGGATGAATTGGCTAGAATAAAACAATTATATCAAGGTGTTTCCATAAAAGTCGAAAGTTCAGACGTCAGGATTTTTATAGACGATCAATATAGCAATATGGGAATTGAGGTCACCAATGACATCAGTAATTGTGATGTTTTTTTTGGTGTAAAAGAAGTTCCAGAAGATTATTTAATTCCAAATAAATCGTATTTCTTTTTTTCGCATACTATCAAGAAACAACCTCACAATAGGAAACTTTTGCAAGCTTTATTAGAAAAGAATATTGATTTTTATGATCATGAAACTTTGGTTGACTCTCATAATCGCCGGTTAATTGGTTTTGGAAAATATGCGGGAATTGTTGGTACTTATAATAGCATTCGAGCTTTTGGAATTAAATTCGAATTATTCAAACTTCCTAAAGCAGAATCACTCTCTGGAAAAGAGGCTCTAATTACCCATTTGAAACGCTTAATTTTACCTCCTTTGAAATTTGTAATTACAGGAACTGGAAAAGTGGGAAGCGGAGTAAAAGAAGTTCTAGATGCTCTAAAAATAACAGAAGTCACTGTCGAAAATTATTTAACAAAAAACTATACACAGCCAGTCTATACACAAATTGATGTGTTGGATTATAATAAAAGAGAAGACGGAAGGGTATTGGATTTTAATGATTTCTTTCAGAATCCACAGGAATATGTATCCGATTTTGAGCGATTTACAAAGGTATCTGATATATACATAACGGGACATTTTCACGCTAATGAAGCACCAAAAATTCTCACACGCGAAATGCTTCAATCAAAGGATTGCAAAATAAAAGTAGTTGCCGATATTTCTTGTGATGTAAATGGTCCAATAGCCTGCACATTGCGTTCAGCAACAATTGAGGAGCCTTTATATGGTTATTTGCCTATCGAAAATAAAGAAGTTGATATTTTTCATCCTGCGGCAATAGTTGTGATGGCGGTTGATAATTTGCCCTGTGAATTACCAAAAGATGCTAGCGAAGGTTTTGGAGAAATGTTTATGGAGCACGTAATTCCAGCTTTTTTTAATGGGGACAAAGACGGAATTTTGCAACGTGCAAAAATGACCGAAAAAGGAAAACTCACTCCAAGATTCAGTTATCTGCAAGATTATGTGAATGGGAAATAATTTATTTTTTTAAATTGTATATAAATAAAAGGCTTCCTATTCAGGAAGTTTTTTTTAGGACTTATTTGAAAAAATGTGATTATATTTGAAGATAAGTAATTAGAAAGATATATTGTCGCAATATAAAAATACAATAAACAATTATTAAAAAGAGTTGTTGCCACTGATTTGAAGGATTAAAAAGATTTTTAAGCTACGTGAAGAATTAATCTGTGCTAATCTGTGAAATCTGTGGCAAAGAATATATTTAGGATTCCATTAAAATAGGACATTAAATTTTAGCAATTACTTAAAACACCAAATTTTGAAATATTTTACTTTTAAAATAATTTTTTTCTGGCTCCTATCATTTCAGCTTTACTCGCAGGAGTTATTACCTTTTGTTGAAAATTATAATAAATCCAACTATCAGGGAGACAATCAAATTTGGAATGTAGCCCAAGGTAATGACAATGCAATGTATTTTGCTAATAATCATTATTTATTGCGCTATGATGAAGTAAAATGGGAACGCTATTTATTGCCTAATAAAACCATAATACGATCTGTTTTTGTGGATGGTGATAAGATTTATACAGGTTCTTATAAAGAATTTGGATATTGGTTTCGAAAAGAAGGAAAAATGATTTATGTCTCAATCTCTGGAGATAAAAAAGTTTTTAAAGACAGTGAAAATGAAGAAATTTGGAAAATTTTTAAGTTTAACAATCAAATTTATTTTCAGTCTTTCAATGAGATTTTTCTTTACGATGGCAAAATATTAAAGAAAACTAAACTTACATTTTTAATTTCTTATTGCTTTGTAATCGACAATCAACTTTTGGTCGCCTCTGTTGGTAGTGGTATTTATAGAATGAATAATTCTAAGATGTCAAAAGTAAAAGGATGGGAAAAGTTGGAAAATAATGTGATTCACTCTATCGGAAAATATCAAAATTCAACTTATATATTTACTCAAAAAAATGGTGTTTTTATTTCCAAAAATGGTGTTTTAAGTTCTTGGAAAAATCCTTTGAACTCCATTTTGAAAACAGCATATATCAATGCTGCTAAATTTATCAAAAATAATAAATTGATTATTGGGACAGCTAGTAAAGGGGTTTATATTTTTGATTTAAAGGACAATTCTTTTAAGAATATAAATAGGAATAATGTCTTGATGAACAATTCAATTTTGAGCATTGGTCAAGATAAAGAAAATAATTTGTGGCTAGGTTTAGATAACGGGATTGCTCATATTGAAGTCAATTCTCCTATTGCTATTTTTTATGATAATTCGGGAGTTTTGGGTTCTGTATATTCTGTAGCAACTACTGAAAAAGGGTATTTAATGGCTTCTAATCATGGGCTTTTTAAATATGAAGAAAATCAGTTTTCTTTAGTCCCAAATACCGAAGGGCAAGCATGGAATATTGGAAAAATGAATGATAAATATCTTATAGGTTATTTTGGAGGGACACTTGTTTATGATAAGGGACAGTTTACTAAATTGAATACTATAAGTGGTGCTTGGAATTTGACCAAAAGCAACATCAATAATTCTTATCTTCAAGCTTCTTATAGTGGTGTATGGATTTACAATAACCCAAATGATTTATCTCAAAAACACATCATTAATAAGCTTTTAAAGCCAATAAAATATGTAGCACAAAACAGGAAAAATGAGATCTGGGCAGCCGATAATTATAGAGGTTTATATAGGATTTTATACAATGACGCATTCGAAACTATTAGGGTTGAAAATGTGACGCAAAAGAGTAAAATTGCAAATGATTTTGGAGTAAAAATATTTGAATTTCGAAACGAAATTCTCTTCTTAATTCATAATTCTTGGTTCACTTATAATTCTATCACCAATAAATTAGTAGAAAATGATTTGTTTAATACTAATTTTAAAAAAATTTCAGATATAGTTGCTATTGACGAAAGTAACTTTGTGGTACTTCAAGAAGGACTTATATTTCATATTTATGCCAATGAAAACAAGTTTGTTTGGAATAGTATTCAAGAAAAATATTATAGAGGAAAAATTATTAATGACAATATAAAAATTTTCAAAAACAAAAACAATTACTTATTAAACCTGGATGATGGGTTTATTTCTCTTCAATTGAAAAATGAAACTAAGCAGAGTACTACTATAAAGATTGAAGCTTTTAATGCTACGAATTTGGTTAAAAATAAATCAAAAATCAAGTATAATTCAGAATTAAAAATAGGAATAATTTCAGGAATGTATGGTATCTCAAAACCAAGCTTATTTTATAAAACGAATGATTCAAATGATTTTATTCTTATAAAAGAAGGTATTATAATTTTGAATAATTTGAATAGTGGTACTCATAATATTACCATTTTTCAATATGATGGTTCACATTATAGTGAAGTTTCCAGTTTTGAGTTTATTGTTGCAAAACCCTGGTATTTTTCTATTTGGATGATTTTATTGTATATAGCTATTTTAGGAACAATATCGTATGTTTATTATAAATGGAATAAAATGCGATACATTCAAAAATTAGCTTTGCAGGAAGAAGAATTGAAGCATCAGAAGAAAATCCTTGAGATGAAATTAATAGCAGAAAATGAATTAAATATCCAAGAATATGAAAAGCATATTTTAGAATTAGAACTGCAAACAAAATCGTCTGAAGTTACTGGTAAATCACTTTCAATTGCAAAGCAAAGCGAAATGATTGAAAGTATTCAAGAAATTTTAGATAAAGAAGTAGATTTCAATAGGCTTAAGAGCGAAATCAAAAAAGTAATAAAATCAAATGCAGTCAACAAGCACGAATGGCAAACTTTTGAAACTAATCTGAATCAAATTCACGATGAATTTATAATAAAGATTTCCAAAAAATATCCAAATCTAACTCCAAAGGATATAAAATTATGTGTTTATTTAAAAATGAATCTTTCTTCAAAAGAAATTGCTCCATTGATGAATATTTCTTTCCGTGGTGTTGAGTTGCAACGTTACAGATTAAGAAAGAAATTGAACCTCATTCAGGACGAAAACCTCTCCAAATTTTTGTTATCTCTATAAATAGGTTGTATTTTTTATAGATAATATTTTTTTTTCATTATTTATTTGCATTATTGCAATACATCATTACTACATCATATGATGTATTAGCTTGTGTTTTTATCTTTCTATACTTCTTTTAAACATTGATTTATTGTTATTGTTATATTGATTGATGTATTTGTGTAGTATCTCTATTTAGCTTACTATAACGTTGTAATTGCCTAATTTGGCTCCACTAACTTAAACAATTATTAATTTATGAGAAATTTTATTTTTAGCTTTTTAGCACTCATCTTACTACCGGCTTATATGTCTGGACAAGTTATAAAAGGTAAACTACAAGATGAAAAAGGATTGCCAATTCCTGGTGCAAATATTGTATCGATGGAATCAAAGACATCTGCAACGTCCGATTTTGATGGTAATTTTTCTATTAAAGCCAAAGAAAATGAAACCTTAGAGTTTTCTTTTATTGGATATGAATCTACCACAAAAAAAGCAACTTCAAATATGAAAGTTGTCTTAAAAGAGTCAGATACTGCATTGAAAGAGGTAGTGGTTATTGGGTATGGGACAGCAAAGAAAATTGATTTAACGAGTTCAATTTCTACAATTAAATCAGAGGATTTGCAAAAAACTCCGGCAGGTCAGGTCGTGCAAGGAGTTCAAGGTAAGGTTGCAGGGGTTCAAATTAGTAGTTCTGGATCTCCTGGAGACTCCCCAGAGATTAACATTCGAGGATTACACTCTTTGTATGGAAATTCTACTCCATTGTATGTAGTAGATGGTGTTTTTGTTGATAGTATTGACTTTTTGAATTCTTCGGATATTCAAGATTTTACTATTTTAAAAGATGCTTCAGCTTCTGCAATTTATGGAGTTAGAGCAGCAAATGGAGTTATTTTAATTACTACTAAAGGTGGTAAGTTTAATAGAAAAGCTAGAATTACTTATACAGGTTATAATGGTATTCAAAGAGCCAATAATGTACTTAAAATGGCAAATGCAGAACAATTTGCAAATTTTGCTTTAGAATCTGGATCTGCTTCTGAAATTGCTAGTGTTCAGTCTGCTATTCAACGCTATGGAAGGAGTAGAACAAACCCAAACTTACCCGATGTAAATACAGATTGGTATAAAGAAGTACTTAGAGATGCTTCTATTCAAAGTCATGATCTTTCTGTTGAAGGAGGAACTGATGATGTAGCTTATGCTGTTGGAGGAAATTTCTTTACTCAAGATGGTATTTTAAATATGAAAAATAGTTATGAGAGATTCAACATTAGAGCAAAAGTAGATATTAAAGCAAAAGATTGGTTAAAAGTAGGTGCAAACTTAATTTATAGCAAGAGTACAAAATATGATGACGAAGCAAGTGCTTGGCAACAAGTTTATTTTGCAGTGCCTATTTTACCTGTTTATGACTCTTCTTATACTGATGCTTCTCCTACTCCTTATGCAGATGCTCAAGCAATTGGGTATAGAGATCATCAAAATCCTTTTTCTTTATTAGATAATTCTAACAAAAGAGGAGATAGAAGACGTACCATTGCTAATGTGTATGCTGATTTTAGTATTTTACCTCAAAAATTAAACTTTAAAACGTCTTTGTCATATAACTCTAGAAATGATAATGAACGTATTGTATTATTGCCTTATTTCGCAAATAGTTCATATCAAAGAACTACAGAACAATCATCAATTGAGCGTAATAATCTAGTATATGAAAATTATATTTTTGACAATGCATTGACTTATACTCAAAAATTTGGCGACCATAATTTTACAGCCTTAGGAGGATTTTCATTTAGAGATGATTCGTATTCAAAAACAAATATTAAAGGTTTTTTTGTGAATGGAGGTCCATTTGTACGAGATAAAGAGCAAACGTGGTATTTACAAAATACAGATCCGACAACAAGAACTTCGAGTGATGAAGGAACTCGTTTTTATGGTTCTTCCTATTTTGGTAGATTGTCTTATAAATTCAAAAATAGATATATTGCTTATGCTACAATAAGAAATGAAGGCTCAAATAAATACGATCAAAAATATGTGACTTTACCAGCCGTTGGTTTGGGATGGATAGCATCTGAAGAAAGTTTTTTGAAGGGGATAAAAAATTTAGATTTACTTAAATTTAGAGCAGGTTGGGGGCGATTAGCAAACGATGCCGTTCCAAATAGCAGACCACAAAGTGCAGTTACAGCTTCAACCGTGTTTGATAATCAGTTGCTAACAGGATTCAATTTTTCAACTTTCTCTGATAAATTATCTTGGGAATATACAGAAGAATCGAACTTTGGTTTATCTGTAGAATTATTTAAAAACAGATTGTCAATCGAAGCTGATTATTTTGTAAAAGACACTAAAGATTTAGCAATTCCAGTTAACCCACAAGTTGGTAGTGAAGTGAGTTATAGAAATGTAGGTTCTTTAAGAAATAAAGGATTTGAACTTACTGCAACTTGGAAAGGTAAAATTAATGAAAATTTCGGCTATAATATATCAGGTAATTTTAGTAAAATTAAAAATGAAGTTACGAGTTTAAATGGACAACCTTTTATAGATAGAGGAGTTGCAGAATTCAGACAACGTTTAACAGTAGGTCAAGCTATTGATGAGTTTTTAGGCTGGGATATAGTTGGAGTTTATCAAAACCAAGCAGAAGTTGATGCTGATCCTGTTGCAATAGCTGCAAATGCAGGAGGAGCAGGAACAGTAAAACCTGGCTATTTTAAATATAGAGATGTAGATGGGAATGGCGTTTTGGATGCAAACGATAGAGTATTCTTAGGCTCTCCTGTTCCTACTTTTTATTATGGAGGTTCAATCGGTTTGAATTATAAAAACTGGGATTTTTCTGCCACTTTCTATGGACAAGGAGGAAATGTAATTTTAAATAGAAACCGTGCTGAAGTTATTAGAACCCAAGGAAGAAATATTGATGCCGATTTAGCTATAAATCGTTGGCATGGAGAAGGAACTTCAAATGATATGCCTTCATCTGAAGGGTATCGTCAATCCTGGAACCAAAGAAATTCAAAATTTTTCTTGGCTGATGGTGATTTTTTAAGAGTACAAAACATTCAATTAGGGTATAATTTAAGAGGGTCAAAAATTCCAGAAATGAGATTTACAGTTACTGTTGATAGGCCTTTTTTATGGACAAAAGCGTCTAATGGATTTAATCCTGAGGTTGGTTTTGATGGAGTTGATATCGATACATATCCTACACCTTCTGTATTTACTTTAGGGTATAGTGTTAAATTTTAATTAATAAAAAAATAAAGATATGAATAAGAGAAATTATTTGAAAATCATCTTTTTGGTTTCAATATTGATTTTATCAAGTTGTACAAACAAGCTTGATGAAGAGTTGGAATTGTCTACTACCTCAGAGAATATTGATTATTCTAGTCAAGCAGGTGCCTTTAATGCTTTGATAGGGTCGTATCAAAAATTTCAAGATATGGGTTGGGAACAAATTCCATTAGTCTCTGTAAGAGGAGATGATGTTAATGCTGGTGGTTTAGGGGATCAAGCCCCTTTTTCAGACACCGATAGATTTGTTTATGACAACAATTATTGGATGTATAATTCATTATGGGATAGCTGGTTTCAAAAGATTTTGCAAATTACAACTCAAATAGAACAATTGGAGAAATTTCGTGAAGGCGGAGTTGATTCAGCAAAAATTGATCAATATATTGCCGAATGCAAAACATTAAGAGCCTTCTTAACCATAGAGCTATCAAGAACATTTGGTGCAGTATTTAATGTTGAATCAGCCGACCAAACAAAATTAGTTGTACGATCTAAAGATGAAACAATGCAGTGGGTTTCAAGCCAAATAGATGAAGCAACTCCATTTTTGTTAGATATGCGTCCTAATCAGCGTACCGATTTAAAAGGAGGTGTTACAAAATATACAGCTCTGGCTATAAAAGCAATGGCTAAATTAGAATTGAAAGACTATCAAGGAGTGGCCGATGCAACAGGAATGATTATAAAATCAGGTAAGTTTGATCTTTATTCAAGCTATTATAGTTTATTTAAAACACCAGGAAAATTAGCCAATGAAAATTTATTAGAAGTTCAATATTCAGATTTTGGAACTGGTTCAGGAACAAATTATAGTCACTTATTTGCTTTCTATGGCCCTACAGATTGGACTCCTGCAGTTTCAGGTGCTAACGCTGGATGGGGTTTTTATGAGCCAAGCCTTAAATATATCAAATTTATGTTGGATAGGGGTGAAAAAGAAAGATTAGAAACAAGCGTTTTATTTACTAATAGAGGAATTGCCCAAATTAAAACAGACCCACTTTATGCAACCCTTCCAAGTTGGATAACAAACACAACTCGAGATGGGGATCTAATTAAAGATTATTCAAGAGCTTTATTTGCAAGTGGTAAGCATTATTTACCTTCGAAACAATTAACACCAGGAAGAGCTGATTATGGTACGAATAAAAATTATATTGTAACCAGATATTCAGAAGTATTGTTAATGTATGCAGAAGCTTTAACCAGAGGAGCTACTGGAACAGCTGGGTCTGCTGCAGATGCAGTAACTCTTGTAAGACAAAGAGCAGGTTTAGGAGCAGTTTCAAGTGTTACTAGCCAACAAGTAATGGATGAAAAATATGCTGAATTAGGTATGGAATGGGGTATTCGTTATTTTGATTTATTGCGTTTAGATCAAACGGCTGAATTAAGTTATGACGGCAGAACATTTACTACAGTTAAAAAATATTTGCCTTATCCTTTAGCCCAATTAGACAAGAGTTTCGTTTTAAAAGAATATGTGCAAAGTCACCCTAATCCTTAATTAAATTAGTATCATGATAAATAATATTAAATATATAACAGCAGGTATTTTGTTATCATTAACATTTGCTTCCTGCGATGAAAGTAATATCGACCCTATTTCAAAAGTAGATCCAGGTCAAGATGTATCAGCGCCTACAATTACAATTGCAAGTCCAACAGCAGATGTGTTAATTCCTTTTACAGAAACAAAAACAGATTTTAATTTTAAATTTAATGTGACTGATGATATTGAAATTGGAAGTGTAGAGATTTTTTTAGATGGAACAAAATTAAAAACTTATGACTCATTCTTGGATTATAGAAATTTATCCGATACTTATGTTAAAAAAGATCTTGGTTTAGGAAATCATACATTTAATGTAGTTGCTAAAGATCTTTCTGGAAAATCTACAACTAAATCATTTCTTTTTAATTTAGACAATAAATATGTACCCTTAGCTGGTGAAAAATTATTTATGCCAGTTTTTTCTGGGAATGTATTTACAAATCTAGTAACAGGAAGCAGCCCAACAATAGTTGGAACTCCAACAACTTCAACTGCTGGACGTACCGGAGCAGCATATCAAGGTGCAACGGATTCTTATTTGTCATTTCCAATTGCTGGATTGTTTGGAACGTCAGAGTTAAGTGTTACTTTTTGGTATAAAGTTAATGCTTCGCCTGATAGATCTGGTATTTTAGTAGTAGGAAATCCTACAGCTTTAGCAATTAATAGCGATGAAAGTAGAAAATATGGTTTCCGTTTATTTAGAGAAGGAAGTGCAACATTGCAAACTATTAAAGCTAATGTTGGAATTGGAAATGGTGAGTCATGGAATGATGGGGGAGCAATTACTGTAGCTAATAATAGTTGGGTACATATAGCTTTTACAATTTCAGCAACTGAGACAAAAATTTATTTCGATGGTGTTCTTAAACGCACTGCTACGTTAACTAGTCCTCTTAATTTAACAGGTTGTAGTGATTTATCTATTGGTTCAGGTGATCCTACTTTTACTTATTGGAATCATAAAGCTGATTCAAGCTTATATGATGAAGTTAGAATATTTAATAAGGCGTTAACTTTGAGTGAAATACAAACAGTAATGAATCAATAAATATTATTTAAAATTAAACCATAAAAGCGTTTTATGGCATTGACATAAAACGCTTTTTAATTATACATAAATGAAAAAAGAAAGAAAATATCAATTCAAGTATTTTAGCATATTAACTTTTCTATTTTTAATATTTTCTTCCTGTTCTAAATCTAATGAGTTTGTTTCAAGTGATTTATCGCAAATAACTCCAGCAGTTCCAATATCTTATTCCGATGTTGAAGTACTTGATAAAGTACAACAAGATGACATAAAATACTTTTGGGAGTATGCTGAAACCAATTCGAAATTAGCAAGAGAAAGATACCATACAGACGATCCAGGAAATGATGCAAACATAGTAACGACAGGCGGTTCAGGTTTTGGGTTAATGACACTGGTTGCAGGAATAGAAAGAGGTTTTGTTAATAGGGCAGAAGCTGTTTCAAGACTAACAACAGCATTAACTTTTCTTGAAAATGCAGATCGTTTTCATGGTGCGTGGCCTCATTGGATGGATGGCAGAAATGGTAAGGTAATCCCTTTTGGGACTCTTGATAATGGTGGAGATTTGGTAGAAACAGCTTTTCTTTGCCAAGGATTATTAACTTTAAGAGAATATTTTAAAAATGGAACAACTCAAGAGCAGGCATTGTCCACAAAAGCAGATTATTTGTGGAAAGGGGTAGAATGGGATTGGTACACCAAAGGCGGTGAAAACGTCTTATATTGGCATTGGTCTCCCACAAATGGCTGGCAAATGAATTTAAAGATAGAAGGTTATAATGAGTGTTTAATTACCTATATTTTAGCGGCATCATCGCCTACGCATCCAATTTCAAAATCTGTATATACGCTAGGATGGGCAAAAATTGGAGGAATTGTAAGTGGAGGTTCGCAATATGGAATTCCAGTTGTATTTAATTATAGTGGTGCCAATGGAAGTGTTGGACCTTTATTTTGGGCACATTACTCTTACTTGGGTTTAGATCCTCGTGGTTTGACAGATAATTATGCAAATTATTTTAGTTTGGTGCAAAATCAAGCAAAAATAAATGTGGAATATGCGAAAGTAAATACTAATAGAGGCTATAGCGATACCATTTGGGGGTTAACGGCAAGTTATACCAGAAATTCTGATGGAACTACAGGTTATAATGCACATAGCGTGACCAATGACACAGGAATTATTAGCCCAACGGCAGCCTTATCCTCAATGCCTTACACTCCTGTTGAATCCTTAAAATTTTTGCATTATTTATACGAACAAAAACCCACAACATTAGTAGGAATTGCAGGACCTTATGATGCTTTTTCGCCAGCTTTCTCTTGGGTTACACCTCGATATTTGGCAATCGATCAAGGTACAATTGTTCCTATGATTGAAAATTATAGAACGGGTCTTTTATGGAGATTATTTATGAATGCGCCCGAAGTGAAACAAGGTTTAATTAATTTAGATTTTCATTCAACACAATACGGTTTTTAAAATTTATTAAGTAAGTATTAAAAAACAAAAAAATTAAGCAATGCGTTACAAACCCTACTTTTTTATACTATTTTTTTTAACTGTTTTAGGTATTCAAGAGGCTACGGCACAAAAAAAGAAGCATTATACAGACACTCTACTTTTAGACCAAGTACAAAAAGAATCTATAAAGTATTTTTGGGACTATGCTGAAACCAATTCAAAATTAGCAAGAGAAAGATATCTAACAGATGATCCTAGTTTTGAAGCCAATAAAGTAACTACTGGTGGTTCTGGTTTTGGTCTAATGTCTTTAATTGTTGGTGTCGAAAGAGGTTTCATTCCAAGAGACGAAGCAGTTTCTAGAATGACAACTGCAATGGATTTTTTAGCTAAAGCCGATCGTTTTCACGGTGCTTGGGCGCATTGGATGGATGGAACTACTGGCAAAGCTATCTCTTTTGGAAAAAAAGACGATGGAGGAGATATTGTTGAAACTGCTTTTTTGTGCCAAGGTTTGATTGCTGTTAGAGAGTATTTCAAAGAGGGGAATGACCAAGAAAAATCATTAGCTACCAAAGCAGACAATCTTTGGAAAACGGTAGAATGGAATTGGTATACCAATGGTGAAAACGCAATGTATTGGCATTGGTCTCCTAATTTTGGATGGGAAATGAAATTCAAATTAGAAGGCTACAACGAATGCTTAATTACCTATGTTTTAGGTGCAGCTTCACCAACGCATCCTATTCCTGCAGCTGCTTATCACGAAGCTTGGGCGCGAAGTGGAGCTATCACAACGGATAAAACGCAGTATGGAATTCCTCTAGTATTCAAATACAATACGGTAAGTGGAAATGTAGGCCCGTTATTTTGGGTACAATATTCCTATTTAGGTCTAGATCCTTCAAAATTGACAGATAAATATGCAAATTATTGGGAGTTGACTAAAAATCAGGCTAAAATTATGTACCAACACGCTATTGTAAATCCTAATAAATGGAAAGGCTATTCTGAAAAATGCTGGGGATTAACCGCAAGTTATTCTCGAAATGCAGATGGAACTACAGGTTATTCAGCACACGACACAGATAATGATTTGGGAGTAATAACGCCTACAGCGGCGCTTTCGTCTTTTCCTTATACACCTACAGAATCTATGAAGTTTTTAAAGTATTTGTATAATGAAAAAAAATCCGAATATGTTGGAATTGCTGGACCTTATGATGCATTTTCTCCGCATTACAATTGGGTAACCAAAAGATACTTGGCAATCGATCAAGGTACAATTGCTCCGATGATTGAAAATTACCGTACCGGATTGCTGTGGAAATTATTTATGAATGCTCCAGAAGTGAAATCGGGTTTAATCAACTTGGGTTTTCATTCGGGAAAATATAATTTTTAAAAAATGAAAAAGTTTAGAATTCTTGCCATTGCATTATTGGGTTCGTTGGTCTCTTTTGCGCAAACGGAAGTAAATGGTAAAATCGAAACCAAAATTGTAACTCAAAAAGAACTGAATTATGCCTTGCATATTCCAGAAAACACCAAAGAGAAAAAACCGCTAATATTGTTTCTTCACGGTTCTGGTGAAAAAGGAAATAACATCGAAAAAGTCAAAGTACACGGACCATTCAAATATTTGAAAACAAATAATTTAGATGCTTATGTTTTGGCACCTCAATGTCCAGAAAACGAATATTGGGACTCAGAAGTATTGTATCGATTGATTTTAAAAATCCAAAAAGAATACAATATTGACAGCAATAGAATTTACCTAACCGGACTCAGTATGGGCGGTTGGGGAGTTTGGAATTTGGCTTTTGAACATCCAGATACTTTTGCTGCCTTGGTTCCAATTGCTGGATTTGTAGATCGTGTTCCAATGATTGAAAACTGCAAAATTGCAACTATTCCTATCCGAATATTTCACGGTTTATTAGACGATGTGGTAGATGTAAATTATTCGATAAGCATTTATAAAAAATTGAAAGCCTGTAATACTGATATAAAGCTTACCATTTTTGATGATGCCAATCACGACAGTTGGACTCGTGTATATGATAATAAAGAAATTTACGATTGGATGTTTAAACAAATTAAAAAATAAAAAATGAGAAGTAAACTAATTATACTGCTTTTAGGGGTTACTTTTTTTGGATTTAGCCAAAAGAAAGGTGCTGTTAAAACCATTAAAATTAAACCAAAAGCAGAGTTTGTGGCTGATTTAATGTCAAAAATGACAATCGAAGAAAAAATTTACCAGACGGTTCAATTTACTTCAGATGGAACGGTTACGGGGCCAAAATCGGGTGATAATTTTATTACACGAATTCAGCAAGGGAAAGTAGGCTCCATTCTTAACTCCACTGGAGCCAAAGAAACTAGAGAAATTCAACGGATTAATTTAGAAAGTTCTAGATTAAAAATTCCTTTGTTATTTGGACATGATGTAATTCACGGTTACAAAACTATTTTTCCAATTAATCTAGGAATGGCTTCCTCTTGGGATCCCAAAGTGGTAGAATTAGCAGCTCGAATTGCCGCAACTGAAGCTGCATCGGCAGGTGTTCATTGGACATTTGCTCCTATGGTAGATGTTGCACGTGATGCAAGATGGGGCAGAGTTTCTGAAGGTTCTGGTGAAGATAGTTTTCTAGGAACACAAATGGCAATTGCCAATGTAAAAGGTTTTCAAGGAGATGATTTGTCAAAAAATAATACCATTTTAGCTTGTACCAAGCATTTTGCTGCTTATGGAGCTGCCGAAGCAGGAAGAGATTACAACACAGTCGATATGTCAGAAAGAGTTTTGCGTGATACTTATTTGCCCGCTTTCAAAGCTACTGTAGATGCGGGTGTTAAGACTTTTATGACTTCTTTTAACGAAATCTCAGGTGTTCCATCAACAGGAAATAAATTTTTGATTCGCAATGTCTTGAAAGGAGAATGGAATTTTAACGGAATGGTCGTAACAGATTATACCAGTATTAATGAAATGGTGGCTCACGGCTTTGCCACTGACGATAAAAATGCAGGAGAATTAGCTATGAATGCAGGAGTTGATATGGATATGGTTGGCGGAGTATATATGAACTATTTGAAGCAATCTTATGACGAAGGCAAAGTAACTTTAGCTCAAATCGATGATGCTTGTAAGCGAATTTTGGATGTAAAATACGATTTAGGATTATTCGAAGATCCTTATCGATATTCCGATGAAAAACGGGAAAAAGCTACTGTTTATAAGCCAGAGTTTTTAGATGCCAGTTTAGAAATTGCCAAAAAATCATTGGTTTTATTAAAAAATAACAACAAGGTTTTACCATTAAATGAGAATCAAAAAATTGCTTTTGTTGGTCCATTAGTTAGTGATGAATTTAATATTATTGGCTCTTGGGCTGCACTTGGAGACCGAACTGGTTTAGCAACAAGTGTAAAAGAAGGCGTAACCAATTATTTGAAAAATGTTTCCAATGTTACATTCGATCAAGGTGTCGAAATTCAAAGTACCAAAAGAGATTTAATGCAAAAAGCTTTGAAAAATGCCAAAAATGCAGATGTTATTGTAGCCGTTATGGGAGAAAAAGAAAATATGACTGGAGAGGCAGCTTCTCAAACGAATATTGATTTGCCAGGGTTGCAAAAAGAGTTTCTAGTTGAATTGAAAAAATTGGGCAAACCAATTGTTTTAGTATTACTCAACGGAAGACCATTGACACTTACTTGGGAAAACGAAAATATGGATGCTATTCTTGAAGCTTGGTGGCCTGGAACTCGTGGTGGCGATGCCATTGCACAAACACTTTTTGGAGCAAACAATCCAAATGGAAAATTGCCAATGTCATTCCCGAGAAATGTGGGGCAATTGCCAATATATTATAATCATAAAAACACTGGAAGACCTTATTTAGGATTAACTGATTCGGAACAAAAGTACAAATCTCGATATACCGATGTGGACAATAGTCCATTGTATCCTTTCGGATTTGGATTGAGTTACACGACTTTCGAATATTCTAACTTTAAGATTTCGTCCCATAAAATCAAGTTTAACGAGGAGTTAAAAGTGAGTGTCGATGTGAAAAACACAGGAAATTATGATGGTCAAGAAGTAGTTCAACTCTACATTCGAGACTTGGTAGGTTCTGTTACCAGACCAGTTAAGGAACTGAAAGGTTTCGAAAAAGTAAATTTGAAACAAGGAGAGACCAAAACAGTTTCTTTCGAAATTTCATCAGAGGATTTAAAATTTTATAACCTTGAGATGAAAAATGTAGCCGAAGCTGGAAGTTTTGAAGTTTTCGTAGGCGAAAATTCAAATACAGATAGAAAAGAATATTTTGAATTAGTTAAATAAATCGGGTTAGTTTATTTAGTAATTGCCCTTCGGTTTTTAATTGAAGGGCTTTTTTTAAAATGTATTTGTAAAAGCTACCTTAAACGCTTAAGTTTTTTTATATTTATCCATTCAAAAATACTATACAATGAAAAATATTCTTTCTCTTTCTCTAATTTTTTTAATGAATATGGTTTATTCACAAAACATTCAATCTCCTTCTAGTAAAATTTCTGTAAATTTTAAATTAACAGACAATGGACAACCTTCTTATTCTGTTAATTACAACAACAAACCAGTAATTTTAGAAAGCACACTAGGAATAAAGCTAAAAGACAAACTAGCCTTAAATGCTAATTTTGAAATAGAAAACACCAAAACAGCTACTTTCAACGAAAGTTGGAAACCCGTTTTAGGCGAACAATCCGATATTGTCAATCATTACAATGAGCTTACTGTTTCGCTAATTCAAAAAGAAACTCACGTTAAAATGAATATCATTTTCAGAGTTTTTGATGAAGGAGTTGCCTTTAGATATGATTTTCCAAAGCAAAAAGATTTGAATTATTTCATTATTTCCGATGAGGTTTCTCAGTTTAATTTAACTGGTGACCATAAAACATTTTGGTTGCCAGGCGACTATGACAGCCAAGAATATCCTTATACTGAAAGTAAATTTTCAGAGATTGACAACTCTAAACTCGATTTGAATAACGGAATTGCATTGAAAACAATTAAGGAAAAATACCGTGTTCAATCGCCTTTAATGATGAAATCGGCTGATGGAATTTACATCAATATTTTTGAAGCTGCCGTTGTAAATTATCCTGTAATGCACTTAAATGTAATTCCTAATGAGTTTAAACTATCGTCAAATTTAGTTCCAAACGCTATTGGAGACAAAGCTTATTTGCAAGCACCTTGTGTTTCTCCTTGGAGAACTATTATGGTCAGTGATGACGCTCGTGATATTGTGGGTTCTAAGATGATTTTAAATCTGAATGATCCTTGTAAAATTGACGATACTTCCTATATTAAACCAATGAAATTTGTTGGTATTTGGTGGGAAATGCACGTAGGTATATCAACTTGGGATTATGCTGGTTCTCAAAATGCCCAAAATGTATCGACTCAAGATTTAATTCCTTCAGGGAAACACGGTGCCACAACTGAAAATACCAAAAAATATATTGATTTCGCTGCCAAAAATGGGTTTGATGGAGTTTTGGTAGAAGGTTGGAACACAGGTTGGGAAGATTGGTTTGGTAATTGGAAAGAAGATGTTTTCGACTTCACAACTCCATATCCAGATTTTAACATAGCAACGATTTCGGCTTATGCCAAATCCAAAAATGTAAAAATGATAATGCACAACGAAACTTCCGCTTCGGTTGCCAATTATGAAAGACATTTGGATAGAGCATTCAACTTGATGAAGAAATATGATTATCCCGCAGTAAAAACTGGTTATGTAGGCAGAATCATTCCACGTGGCGAATTTCACGACGGACAAACGATGGTCAATCATTTTAATTTTGTTGCCCGACGTGCCGCTAATTATCAAATTATGGTCGATTCTCACGAAAGTTCTCGTCCAACGGGTTATAGCAGAACTTATCCGAATTATATAGCTGCCGAAGCTGCTCGTGGTAATGAATTCAATGCTTGGAGTGTTGGAAATCCTCCAATGCACGAAACCATTTTGCCTTTCACAAGACTTCTTGGAGGTCCAATGGATTATACACCTGGAATTTTTGAAATAAAAATGAGTTACTACGATAAATCGAAAACGGAACAAGTTCATACAACTTTGGCCAAACAATTGGCTTTATATGTAACGATGTATTCGCCTTTGCAAATGGCTGCCGATTTACCTGAAAATTATGAAAAATATCCCGATGCTTTCCAGTTTATCAAAGATGTGGCGGTAGATTGGCAAGATTCTAAATATCTTGAAGCCGAACCTGGAGATTATTTAACGGTGGTTCGAAAAGCTAAAAATTCAGAGAAATGGTTTCTGGGTGCTATCACCGATGAAAATGCTCGAAAATCTGAAATTAAATTGGATTTCCTGACTAAAGGTCAAAAATACAAAGCCATTATTTATGAAGATGCCAAAGATGCCGATTGGAAAAACAATCCTATAGCTTACAAAATAAGTACGATAGAAGTTACTTCTAAATCAAAAATAAAATTTAATTTAGCTCCTGGAGGAGGAACAGCAATAAGCTTCGAACCTATAAATTAAAGTGTTTTTATTGTGATTGATTTGAATTATAAAATAAAATCCTAATATTTAAAGACCTATGAGGTTTTAAAACCTCATAGGTTTGTTTATAATTCAAACATTAAAACAAATTGTAAAATGAAAATCTTCAAGAAAACGGTTTAATAGATAGGAAAGATTAGATACCTATTATTTTCAGATTGAAGTCTTCAATACTAATGGAATTGGTTCCCGAACCGAAATAAAAAAATCAGAATAAAACGAATTTAAACGATTGATGAATGAAAAAAACAACCCTTTTTACTGCTTTATTTTTAACAGGATTTGCTCTTTTTGCTCAAAAAAATGACGAGCAAATCATCAAGGAAATCTACAAATCGTCTTTAACCAATTCTAAATGCTATTCTTGGTTGGATTATCTTTCTAATTCCATTGGGTCTCGATTATCAGGCTCTGCCAATGCTGAAAAAGCAGTTCAATATACCAAATCCCAACTAGAGACTTTGGGTTTTGACCGAGTATATCTTCAAGAAGTGATGGTGCCAAAATGGGTTCGTGGCGAAAAAGAAACCGCTTATATTTTAGACAATAAAACGAAAACAAACATTCCCGTTTGTGCACTTGGAGGTTCTGTTGCTACACCCAAAAACGGAATTACTGCCGAAGTTGTTGAAGTGAATGGGATTAAAGAATTAGAGACTTTGGGCGACAAGATAAAAGGCAAAATCGTGTTTTATAATAGACCAATGGAACCCGAAAATATCGAAACATTCAAATCCTACGGGAGTTGTGTAGATCAAAGATATGATGGAGCAAAAGAAGCATCAAAATATGGGGCAGTAGCAACAATTGTGCGTTCTATGAATTTGCGATTAGATGATTTTCCGCATACAGGTGTTCAAAGTTATGGTGATATTCCAAAATCACAATACATTCCTACTGCAGCAATAAGCACAAATGCAGCTGAATTATTGAGTAAAACATTGAAAGCAAACCCTAATTTAAAATTCTATTTAAAGCAATCTTGCCAAATAATGGAAGACGTTTTATCTTATAATGTAATTGGCGAAATAAAAGGGAGTGAACATCCAGAAAATATTATGGTTGTAGGCGGACACCTTGATTCTTGGGATCTTGCTGATGGTTCTCACGATGATGGAGCAGGAGTGGTACAAAGTATGGAAGTGGCGAATATCTTTAAAAACATTGGTTTCAAGCCAAAAAACACACTTCGCATAGTGCTTTTTATGAATGAAGAAAATGGAGGAAAAGGTGGAAGTAAATACGAAGAATTAGCTCAAGCCAATAAAGAAAATCACATTTTTGCATTGGAAAGCGATTCAGGAGGATTTTCTCCAAGAGGATTTTCGATAGAAAGTGATGATGCCAATTTTGCTAAAATCCTTTCTTGGAAAGATTTATTTGAACCTTACTTAATTCATAGTTTTACAAAAGGACATAGTGGTTCTGATATTGAACCATTAACTTTAAAACCACTTGTAAAAGCAGGTTTAAAACCGGATTCACAACGCTATTTTGATTATCATCACGCAGCAAACGACAAGTTTGACGCCATCAATAAAAGAGAACTGGAATTAGGAGCTGCAACAATGGCTTCTCTAATGTATTTAATAGATCAAAACGGAATTGTTAAATAAAAAAGTTAGAGTTCTCCCTCAATTGCAGGTCAAATTAAACTTGTATAACTAAAATTTACACTACTCATTAGTTTTTTTTGCTTTTTCCTTTTCTTGTTTTCTAAAATATCCTCGGAAAAAGAAATTATGCTTTAAAGCTTCAAGGTTTTCGTTTAATCGGAAACTTGCTGAATTGATATTAGTCATTGTGGAGTCGATTTTTTGGACTAATTTTTTATCATTCGAAAGATAGTTAATGGCTCCTTTACCTTCTTTAATATTGAGAATAGTAGCGTTCAGATTGGTAACTACTTTGTTGATTTCGTTAGTTGATTTGTCTAAATTTGTCACCACATTTTTTATGTTATTAGCAACAGCCGTATCTCTAATGACTCCTAATACGTTATCTTTATTATTCAACGAAACTATAATTTTGTCTAATTTGCCCATTGATTCAGAAGCACTTTTGCTTGTTAATTTCAAATATAACATAGTTTCTTTTAAATCTTTGGCAATTAATGTGTCATTGAGAAGTGTACCAAAAGTGCCATTTCCCTTTATCATTTTATCAGTAATTTTTATCAAATTCGAAGTTAGTGTTGCCGCATTTTCATTAGTAATGTTTAACGTGCTTAAAAGATCTTCGGTTCTAATGCTATTATAGGAACGAATTTGGTCACCAGGTTCTACTGTAGCTTTGTTTCCTAATCCAGGTATAATATTGATAATTTTATTACCAACCAATCCGTCAGATCCAATAGTAGCAATTGCATCTTTTTTTATATACTTAAAAATAGATTGGTCAATCGTCATATCAACTCGAATGGTTGTATCGTTAATCATAAGAATTCCTCTTACGTTTCCAACATTTATCCCAGAATATCGTACGTTATTACCCAATTGTAAACCATTTGTGTTATTGAAAACAGCTTCCAGATGATAGGTTCTACCAAACATTTTTTGCTTGTTGCCAATAAAATAAATAGCAATAATAAAAATCGATAATCCCAGGATTACAAATAAACCTAAACTTATTTTTTGTGAAGTTGTTTTTTCCATATTTCTATTTATTTAAAGAATGCTTGTATTTTAGGGTCTTTAGAAGCATTTAAATCGTCAAAAGTACCTTCAGAATAATTGACTCCATCTACCAATAAAATCATCCGATTCGAAATGGCTCTCGCACAATCTACATCGTGAGTTATTATGATGGATGAGGTATTGTATTTTATTTGAATATTTTTCATTAACAACAAAATTTCTTTGGCAGTTATAGGATCTAATCCTGTGGTAGGTTCGTCATAAAGAATAATTTTAGGTTGGAGTATTAAGGTTCTTGCAAGCGCAATTCTACGTTTCATTCCTCCAGAAAGTTCTTCGGGCATTAAATTGATAGTTTGGGCTAAACCTACATTGTTAAGGGCTTCAAGCACAAGAGGTGTTGTGTCTTTTATCACTCCAAATTTCTTAGTGTGACGTCGTAACGGAAACTCTAAATTTTCACGAACTGTCATAGAATCATAAAGGGCACTTCCTTGGAAAAGAAATCCAATTTCTGTTCGTAATTCATCCAATTCTTCGTGTTCTAGCGTAGAAATATCTTTATCCATTACTGAAATAGTGCCACTATCTGGTTTTTCCAAACCAATCAAACATTTTATCATTACTGATTTTCCGGAACCTGATTTTCCCATTATAACGAGATTTTCACCTTCCTCTAATTGCATATTAAAACCATTTAAAACATGATTGTTTCCATAACTTTTTTTCAAGTTTTTAATTTCAATGATGGTATTATTTTGATTCGAATTCATAATTATAAATCATAAAATATATCGGTTACAAAAACAGCAATAAAATCGATTATAAACAGCAACATTGAGGTGTAAACGACTGCAGAATTTGCTGCAACTCCTACGCCTACAGTCCCTTTTTTACAATAATATCCTTTAAAACAGCCTACTAAACCTATTGCAAACCCAAAAAAGAAAGACTTAATGGTTGCAGGTATTATATCTCCAAATTCCAAGGCTTCAAAAACTTGATTAAAATACAATATAAAGGATACATTTCCCTTGGTGTTTTCGACTAAATAGGAGCCAAATAAAGCTATTGCATCTCCAAAAAATACTAATAGTGGTAGCATTATAGTAGTAGCTAATATTCGTGTTACTACTAAATATTTATAGGGATTTGTACCTGAAACTTCCATAGCATCAATTTGTTCGGTTACTCGCATAGAACCTAATTCAGCTCCAATTCCTGAACCAATTCTACCAGCACAAATCAAGGCAGTAATAATGGGACCAATTTCTCTAATGATAGAAATGCTAACCATCGAAGGCATCCAAGAAATCGCCCCAAATTCTTGTAAAGTTGGTCTAGATTGTAAAGTAAAAACCAATCCGATTATAAATCCAGTAACTGCTACTAATAGGAAGGAACGGTTTCCCATATTGTAGCATTGCCTAATAAATTCTTTACGTTCAAATGGGCGTTTGAACACTTCTTTGAAAAAATGTCCAGCAAAATCTGCAATTTCGCCAATATCGAGAAGGAAGGATTTGACGGAATTAATTATTTTTGAAATAGTTTCCATTTATGAAAGCTGTTTTGTAAAAAAACGTACTCTCAAATATACGAATAATCTACTGGTTTTCAGTAATTTTTTAATAGTTTATTTGTTTATTGATTTGTTTTTGCTAAGGCTAATGATTTACGCTTACTTGCAGCTTTTAAAACAAAAAAAATCTGCAGATTAGCAGATTTTTTTTTTGGATTTAATTTAACTTTATTTGGTTTTAGGAGTATCTTTTTCACTCTTTGTTTCCATCATTTCCATCAATTTCATTCCTAGAAGTCCACTAATTCCTCCATCAGAACCTGAATTTCCAGAAATTAGAACATCAGGAATTACCTTGATTTTTCCTTTACCAATTTCTTCGGTGATTTTATATTTCGTGAAGTTA
>NZ_JAQTPQ010000201.1 GCF_028712645.1 Flavobacterium sp.
ACTCCCAGGATTATCAATTATGATATTAGTTATACTACCATTTGTAATTTGTGCGTGCGCGACAGCCCCTGTACCATCTCCAATAATCAAAATTGTTAAATCAGTATAATTTATTCCATTGTTATTGATTGTAAAATCAGTTATACTGCCGTTTGTTATTAGTGGAGTTATATCCGCATTTGTGCCAGGAGAATTTTTAGGGTAAATCATTATATATGAAGTTGGTTCATAATTTATACCTCCATTAGTTACACGTAAACTCGTAATTATATGACTGATATTCGCAGTTAATTGTAACCCTGAACCAGATAAAGATGTTTGTTTGATACTAAATTGAATATTTGATCCTGTATTCAATGGATCAAAATCTCCTTTTTGTTGTATAAGATTCAATGTAGAAATACTATCTTTATGATTATTTATTGGTTTTTTATATCTAATTGGATAATGCGTCGCAGTTTCAAATTTTGCGCAAGTCGTATAATCTATATTTGTTAAAAATTTCCAAATATATTTATCATTAGTTACTTGATTATTATTCGTATCTTTTGTAGTAGGTTTATTTACACTCAGACTATTATTGTTGTTATCAATACATCTATATATACTGATTGAACCATCAGTTTGTTTTACAGTAACATATGTATTAGTTATTGGTTGAGTATTATCGTATTTGTTATAAAGTGTATTTGCTACCCAATCGTTTTTTAATATACCAAAAGCAAGATCATTCGAATATATTTTTTGTAATGTTAATATATCATCAACAATAGTATTTCTGGTTGAATCATTTATAATAGGTTCTGGTGGACTATTTTCATTTGGCCAAGCTGAGGTATGTCCAATACTTAAATAGAGATTTTTCAAATAAGTATCTGTGTTTGTATATGGTTCCACAAATAACCATTTGATACCACCATCTGATTTAATACCATGGGTATGGGTTGGTTGATATATACCACTTTTGCCAGATTCTAATGAAATATATTTACCTGTTCCTGATACGATTTGAGTTGAAATCAAATAATTCGTATTTTTTATCCAAGAACTTTCGATTCCATCTTGTAATGAATTAATTAGAGAATCTAATAATAAACTTTTTATTTGTGGATAGAATTTCATTTATTACCTATATTATGTTATCAATTATTAGTTCTTCGGAATTTTGTATAGTTATATCAATATAACTGCTTATTTGTAAATCAGCTAATATCGCTGTTTCGCTAGTATATTGTGAATTTGAAAATAATATAAATTTTGTTATTGTGGTATTATTCAACGTTGTGTCAATTGAGTTATCAATTGATGTATCAAAATATAAATCTCTTATATTAAATAAATTTACACCGCTCGGGTGAATATGTTCAAATATATGTCTTTTAGATTTTGTTAAAGGAATAATACTTCTAATTTCATAAGAAAATTTATTATATTTATTACCATCATGTAAATAGCAATTGTATCCTATAAATTTTAAATTATCTCTGTGTATTGATTGATTGGTATTTATATACACATTATTTGAAATGAATAAATTTGCGCCTGTACCCGTTACTGTATTTATAACTAATGTTGGGGATGAAACAACATCCCAATAAAAATATTCATGTTGAATTTCAAGAATTTTGCCAATTGTAGTAGTAACACCTATAATATTGGCACCTGTACCTAAAATAGATGATACAATCAGTTCAGGAATTTCAATATATCCAACTCCAGGATTTAAAATATTGATTTCTTGTATAGTACCATTTAAATCTATTTTTGAAACCGTCGCTAAAAATGCTTTTCCTTCAATTGTATTTTTAGTTGAAATAATATCACCTAAAGAATAATTCACTCCCCCTGAAACAATATTTACCCCACTTAAACTGCCCTTCTTTACTTTTTTAATAGTTATCTTACCATCAACTGCATACCCGCTTAAAGAGATTTCTTCGCCTACTTTGTATAATATACCCCCGTTTCTTATAATTATTTCAGGTCGTTCGTATATCGTTTCAACAAATATTCTATTTTTATAATGAATAGATACACTTTCATTTATGAAATTTTTTTCCGGCTTATTGATAGTTAATTCAATATATGTTAAATTGCCGTATATAATATCAATCTTATTGATTAAGCATTGTGCACCACTATTGTTTCCAATAATATATGCACTTAAATTCGAGTCGTGTAATAATTCTTGAAATATTAAATTATCATAATTCGTAGAAGTAATTAAAATTTTTGTATCGTTGTAATATTCTGCATCACTCAATGAAAACCATCTATCTCTAGGATATGTAACATTAACATCAACATTAAATAACAATCTGAACAAGTATCGTAATCCATTTAAAGATCCTCTACTCATATAAAAATCTTTTAATGTATTAACTAATATTTTTTTATCAAAGTCTGCTGTTTTTATTGTATTCCATCCTAAATCAGATAATATAGAATCAATATATTTACAATTTATATCATTTATTTCATGATTCGTAGAAAAATTAAATAATACATCAATAAAATTATTTTCTGTTTCCAACCATTTATAATAATCAATTAATAGATTTGTTGCAGTTGGATATTCTGCTTTTATAAAAGCAGGAATATTATCAATTATTATTGGTGAAATTAAATTACGCATTTTCAATAACCTTAATATCTTCAATCAATAAAATATTGTTGTGTATAGTTTCTATATCAGGTTTTGATGGGGTTGCAAATATTATCAAATAAGGTTTATTATTGATATCTAATGAATTTATTTTGATATTTTCATTTATCATAACAATTATAGTACCAGTTTGATAATTAACTGTACCTATTGGCCTTGAAATAACCTTTGTATTTGTATTATCAACCATAATCATATTACCTATTCCATCATCAATAACTTTACATATTTTATTTGTATATGTAAATGAAGATGTATTCAATGTATTAGGCAAGATCTGGTTACCAAATCTGATTATATGTTGTTCATTTTTCAAATATGTTATATTAAAAGTTTTAGAAATTATCGCTGAACTATAAATTCTAGTGATATAATCATTATCTTGTTTGATATAACTTAATAAATCAACATTTGATAATCCTATATCAAATCTATCCATGTACAAATTATTATAAGATTGTATTTTATTTGTTATTATTTGTTTTATTTCTCCAAATTCTTTATTTGTTTTTTTCCTATCAAATTTAACGAATATACTTACTGATACACTGATATATTCCGGGTTTATCACTGAAACCGTTTGACCAAATGTAGCATATTTTATTGCATTATTTTTTATTTCATATATTTGAGAATCACTGATATATTTCCCAATTTTTGGTTTAACGGCAATAAATACTGAACCATATTGTTTTTCAAAATGTTCTTCCCCTCCCCAAACTCTAACACTTTCAATATCCTGATATCTATCAATAATAAATTCTTTGAAATCTTGTGCTAGTACATTTCGGTTCTGTCTTTTATAGTGCGAAGGAATACTAAATCTAAGAGTTTCGATAGATTCTGCATCAGCTCCACCATAAGATTGTGAATTGATCGTTGTTATGAAATTATTATATCCAGATGTAGTTGTTGAATCATTACCACTTGGTTTATTATAAAACATTTCTTTACACCCATTACCATCAACTCCACTTGTACTCAGATAAGTTATTTCAATAATATTACCAGCAATAGGTTGTTTTCCAAAAACATCTTGGCCAAAATATACTTCATAAAAACCATCGTTATTAGCTGTTAAATAAAAAACAAGACTATCTTTATCGATATTAAAAATATTTTCACATAAATTATAGTCGATTGCAATAACAGAATTTCTTTCTTGTAAAACTGTTATTCTAATTGTATTGATATCTATATTACTATCTTTTAAAATATATCTTTGTTCAGGATTCCCTAGTACAGTGAATTTATTAATTCTCAAAGTTCCTTCAGTAACATAAAAATCTGGTGAATGATATTGTATATTATTTGAATCTATTATAGTTTTATCAGTACATAATATATCATCTAATACATAAAATTTTCTATTATCATCAATTGAGTTTGTGCCAGTAAAATAAGAATATTTAGGGATAATTATTTGTTTTAATGTTGGTTCTTGATTATTGTGCATTCTTATCGCTAAAGATAAATTCGCTCTAGCTCCAGTTTTACTTTGAGGAATATATCCATTTAATTTAGCTTTACTATATAATGATTCTTTAGTTTGTGCTGTGTCAATAAAAGATTCATTTAATGCCATATTTGCATAATAACCGAGATAGTGGGTATTATATGCAAATAAATTGATTAAAGAACTTATACCAGATGCATCAAAATTGTAATCAGTATATCTATTTTGTTGTTTTAGATATGTAATAAAATTTTGTTTTATTTGATAAAAATCAATTGAATTTATTGGTAATTGCATTATTCAAAATTCCTTTTTAAAAAATGTGTATAATTATCTATTAAATTTAAATCATTTATCTCGTAAGATAGATTAATTATATAACCAGAATTATCTAATAATGGTTCTATGTTTATATTAGTGACTGTTACTCTTGGTTCACATGTTCTTACTAACCAAATCAATTTTTTTTCTATCATTGCTGCAGTAATTGGCGAAGGAATATCAAACAAATATTCTTTCAATGAATTATGTTTATTTTGATCAAAAGGAATATCCCATGCATTTAATTGAAATAAATTTCTCAAACTCCTTTTAATAGCATTATCATCAAATTTATCAGAAATATCCCCTGTTAATGGGTGAATAGTTAATGTTAAATCTAAATCCCTGTAATGTGGTACCATTGTAATATTATCCTATCAGAACATCTGTTGATCCAGTCGCAACTGATCCACCGCAACCAACGGCGTCTTGGATCCTTCCAGCTGGTATACCATTAATTGAAACAGTAGAGGAACCCTTCTCTAAGAATCCTGGATGACATTCAAATTCACAACAATGAACCATAAATTTATCCCCTACTCTCATTGCACCTCTACCATTTATTTTAACATTGTGGCTCCCTTTTACTGCGATTTGCGGTGGATGACAATCATGTCCTGTTGATTGATCTCCTATCCTCGCCGCGCCCTTAGCCATGTTAATTCCCTATATGTTAAACAATTCTTTTGCATTTTTTTTAATAATAAATTCAAATCAAATATTTCTTTTGATGGTTTAGTTTTTGGTTTAATATCTTTATTATCACATGGACAAAAATCTTCAATTATCATATTAACATTGCCTCTCCTGTGATTATATGGCCCTCGAAAGATAAATAAACATTATTTTCTTTAACAATATCTAGAATTTGTTTATCTATATCAGTATCATTTCTAAATAAACTCATACTTAATTCTAAATCAGTTTCTGTTATAGAAATACTAATTGATGATGATGGTACTTCCCCAGGAATAATATTATTTTTAATCAACAAATAATTAAAAATTTCACTTTCTTCTAATTGTTTTCTGAATAATATTGCATTGATATTTCTGGTTTCCGCACTCATCAAATACCATTCAATTAAATTAGATTGATTTATATTTATATTAGATTGAAGTTTAATCGTATCTTTTATCGTTATTATATTATTTGAACAAGGTGAACATAATTCTGTATCAATTATATTATTTATAACTTTCGTTTGAGTAATATTATCACTTGGATTAAAACTATTCGTTATTAAATTTTCGATAATAGTATCATCTGAACATGGGATACAAAATTGATTTATAATAGTGTCTTCTTTAACTTCAATAACAATATCTTTATCATCTAAATCCATTGCTTGCAATAATTCATGATCTACACTCCAGTTCTTATAAACTCTTATACAAAACCATCGTTCATCGAATATATTTTTATGATCACCTAATTCAATCCTCGCTTTGAATCTCCATTGTCTCCCCCAAGAATACCAATCTCCTGTTACGGCCTGTTGACCATACCACGATGAGCTAGGTACAAATTTTTCTATTGATTTATTACAATCAATACAATCAATAATACCTGATAATAAACCATTTTTTGCCAAAGTTATTCCATCAGGTAAAATACCATCAATCAAGTAGTAATTTATCGGTAATCCACAATTTAAATCGTGTTGTGGAGGGTTAGTTTTAGTTAATTGAGCAGTTAATATTGTACCATTATCTAATTGATATACATTGAATTTCGATAAACCTTCTAAAGAAGCATATAATCTTGTTCCAGAAGGGGATTTTATTTGTAATCGAGCAATATTCGGAAATACTGTATTTGTTCTAGTTAATCTAATAAAATTAGTACCCCCAATATCATATATACAAATATAATATCTACCAGTGTTAGTATCTTGTTGACATTCCTGTATAAAATTTGTTATACTGAAATTACCAACCATAGTTAATATTGAGGCATCATATTTAAAAATATTCGTAATCAAATTTACTTGACTAGAATTGGATTCAACTAGAAACTTTTCTATTTCTGTTAATTTTACAACATCAAACCAAAATAATTTGAATTCGTTTGGATTGATAGTAAACGTTACCTCTGTTAATTAAGGTAGAAATGGGACCCTATTTGGAGCTATTGCTGTTAATAATGCCTTTGTACATTCTGTTTGTCCAGGTTTTATCATAGATAATAGCACCTTGTTTTAATTAAATG
>NZ_JAQTPQ010000202.1 GCF_028712645.1 Flavobacterium sp.
GCCAACACCAAAATTCATTGCGTTTTCCACCGTAATTACATTTTTTAAGTCTAATGAAGTATAACCTCCAACGAAAGTAATTGAAGGATAATAAGCACTTCGCGCCATTTTAATGTTGGCTTTACTGGCTTTTTCCTGAAACTGTATCGCTCGTAAATCCTTACGATTTTCAAATGCTGGTTGATCATTTGTTGGAATATTATCCATTTTGAAGTTTACAAAATCACTTTCTCTAACTACAAGTTTTGTTTCAGTAGGTAATTTTAAAAGGGTAGCCAAATAGAAGTTCACGATGTTCAAATTGTTGTTTGTCTCATCAATCGAAAGTTGTATTCTCGAAACTTGCAATTGTGATTTTAGCAAATCATTTCTTGGAATAATTCCGTTTTTTTCCATTTCGCTAAAATCATACACGCGTTGTTCGGCACTTTTTTGGTTTTCTTTCAAGATTTCCAATGTTTTTTGTGCCTTATATAAACTGGCATAATATTCCACAACTTTCAGTGCAATTTCTTCCTTAGTTTGCAATGCATTGGCCGTTTCGGCTTGATACAAATTTTCCGAAATATGAATATTATTTTGTATTTTGAAACCCTGAAAAACCGGAAGGCTTACATTGGCTTGACCCAATATCAATCGATCCACAACTGGTGGAGTAGAAGTTGTACTGTTGTTTTGGCCTATTTTTAAATCCATCGAAGCTTTAGTCAATCTTTGGTATTGTCCCGCAATTTTTAAATTGGGATATTGACTGTTTTTAGCTGCCTGTAATTCGTATTTTTTGGTATTTACTTTGGTATTTCCCAAGATGGTTTCATTGCTATTAGCCCAAGCCATAGAAACGGCCTCGTCGAGGGTCAAGCTAGTTTTTTCTTGGGCATCTATTGATGAAACTCCAATAAAGTAAATCCCTAAGAGTAATAATGGATTAATTCTCATAAATTAAAAGGGCTTTTATGGTTTGTTGAATGTGCTTTGTTAAGTCGTTTTTGATGTAATTGTTGTATTGAGATTCCGTTTTTAAGTTTAATATTTCTTCAAAAAAAGGTTTGTTCATTTGAAAATGGAAAAAAGTCCCTAGAATGGTTGGCGTAATCAGCGGAATGACAATGTCTTTCCTAAAAACACCTTTACTTTGACCTTCTTGAATAATATGTTCTAATGATTTTAGATTTCCTTTTTTTAATTCCGAAAAAGAGTCAAGATCTAAAACGTGTTTTTTTGATGATATTTCAAAATGCAGAATGCGGTAAATTCCCCTGTTGCAGTTGATTCTATTGATATATAAATCAATTAGTTTGTTAATTTTTTCAATAGGCTCGAGATTTTCTTCAATCAAGTTGACCAACTGTTCTTTTAAACCAGAAGTTTTGAATAGAACCAAGGATTCCAACAAACGTTCTTTGGAACCAAAATAATACGAAACCATAGCGATGTTGATCTTCGCTATTTTCGAAATATCCCGAATCGAAGTGCCATCAAAACCTTTCTCGGCAAATAGCGTTTGGGCTACTTCGAGAATCTGGATTTGTTTGTCGTTGAATTCGGTTTTCAAGGCTTCTATTTTTTAAAAAGCCAAAATTAAACAAGTGTTTAATTTAAACAGTTGTTTAATTTTTGTTTAACTTTTTTTTAACGTTTGTTTACTGTCAAAAACAATCCCCTCAAACATTTTGATAATTCAATGTTTGAGGGGATTGTTTAACGTTTTGCTGCAAAATAGTTTTATTTGTAATTTTATTATATTAGATTATCAACAATATCTGCGAAATCAAATTCGTGAATTAGCATAATTGTGTGACCTTCTTTTCTCATAGATAAAGCTTTTTCTACTTTTCTACCATAACAAGAAAATGCCCAAGCTGGATTCCCATTATCACCAATTATTAGATAATCAGTTTTCTTATTAACACTTTCTGTTGGAATTCCTCCAAGTTTTATTATGTCATTTTGAAGATTTTCTCTATTACCTCTTTTCAATACTCCAGTTATACAAAAAGTTTTATTTTCAAAAGTTACGTTTGGTTCACTTGTACATAGACCTGAAATTTGTATTTCGGCAGTTTCTTTTTTAATCTGCTCATTTGTCTCGGCGTCTTTTAAATTAATAAATTGTCTAAAATATGCTTTTAAAACTATTTTTTCTTCTTCATCAACTTTGTTGTCAGAAACAATTGATAAGACTAAACTTCTTAATTCATCATATGGATAATATGAACTTAAATGTTCGTTTTCTTCTAACCACTTATTTAAATCAAAAATTTCTTTTTCATTTATAATTCCATCAGATAAAATTCCGTGACAAATTCCTTGTAAAATTTGTAAATCAGAAGTTACTGTGTTATAATAAACATTGTCATTTTCATATTTTTGACAAAGCCAATATAAATCTTCAATAGTTTCTTTGGGTGGAATTTTATTTGAAATTGTATTTTCAATTATCATCATAAACTCATTAAATGGATTTCTATTAATTAATTCATTATGAGAAATAACCCATTTTTTAAGTTCGTTAATTTCTTTTTCATTTACATTTCCATCCAAATTAATTCCAAGTAAAATTCCTTTGAGTGAGCTAATTGCTTTATCTGCTTGAGCTTTTGCTGTGTAAATTTTCAAAGTTTGGTCGTCAATTTTTGTCATCAATTTATATTTTTCGTAAGGTTTGATAAAATTACAGTTAACTGTTAACCTGTATATATGTTTACTAAATAATCTTTCGTTTTATACCTTTTCAAATATATGAAAATATTACTAAAAAATTACCGCAAATTTGCAAATTACACTAAGCCTTAAA
This sequence comes from Flavobacterium sp., assembly GCF_028712645.1. Classification (GTDB taxonomy): domain Bacteria; phylum Bacteroidota; class Bacteroidia; order Flavobacteriales; family Flavobacteriaceae; genus Flavobacterium. The sequence continues at coordinate 2,798 of NZ_JAQTPQ010000202.1, forward strand.
AGCTTTCTCATTTGCGAATTTGCGGTTTAATTAGGTTTGAAAGAAGATGTTTCTATCTAATATTCCCAACAAATTCCCCAATACTTTCAACACCATTCTCCGTCAAATTCGTGATGAATGCGCTACCAATAATGGCACCTTTGGCAAACTGAGTAGCTTGGTTAAAAGTTTCCTTATTGTTGATTCCAAAACCAATTACTTGAGGATTTTTTAGGTTCATATCAGCAATGCGTTTGAAATAATTTTCCTGAACGCTTCCAAAACCCGATTGCGAACCCGTAACACTTGCAGAGCTTACCATATAAATAAATCCGTCAGAAACGCTGTCGATAAAACGAATGCGCTCGTCCGAAGTTTGTGGCGTAATCAAGAACACGTTGATTAATCCGTATTTTTCGAAAGTCGTTTTGTATTCCTCTGCATAAACATCAACCGGAAGATCAGGAATTATTAATCCGTCGATGCCAATTTCGGCACATTTTTGGCAGAAATTTTCCACGCCATATTGCAACATTGGATTAAAATAACCCATAATTACCAGCGGAATTGCAACTGTTTTTCGAATGTCCTTGAGTTGGTCAAACAAAACTTGAGTTGTCATTCCGTTGTGCAAAGCTTGGGTCGAACTCGCTTGAATCGTTGGTCCATCGGCCAAAGGATCGCTAAACGGCAATCCGATTTCTATCATATCTACACCACTTTTTTCTAAATCTTGAATAATTTGCACGGTATCATTCAAGCTAGGATGTCCCGCTGAAAAATAGATGGAAAGTATCTTTTTGTTTTCTTGTAATTTTTGGTTTATTCTGTTCATTTTTAATGTGTTTTATCTTGGGATTTTGAAAATCCTATGGATGTGTTTTTGTTTAATCATTTAGTATTTTACTTGTCCAATCCCCATTGTGTTTTTCTAAAACTAATAGCCCAGAACTGGTGTCTTCCATTTGAGCAATCAATTCTCCTTTATTATTCCAAAAAGCAGAGCGACCGCCTGATGGACTTCCATAAGAGTCTCCTCCAAAATTAGCCATTAAAACATTCATCTTAAATTGGCAAGCATAATTTTGTAACGATTGGTGTGCTTGTGGAATTCCGTTTGGCGAAAAGAAAATACTGGCAATATAAGTTGAACTATTATTTTTACTTGCATTTTCTGGATGTTGCTGATGGTCGATATCGGCACAAATGGCACAAGAAATACGCTCGTCTTCTATTTTGAGGATTGGATTATAATCAAAAGAGGATTTGTAATAAATTTCTTCGCCTGTATGAAGAAATTGTTTAGTGTATATGGAAACAAAGTTGTCTGGAGTGATACAAAATTCACCCAAAAACAAATTCGATTCTATATTTATAGGAGCTCCAGCGATTATGGTAATTTTATTTTCGGTAGCTAATTTTTTTAAATGATCCAATCGAGTATCATTAGCAGTAAAGGCTAATCGAGCAGCATCTTCTCTTTCATAACCTGTAATGGAAAGCTCTGGAAATAGTATTAATTGAGCTCCATTTACTGCTGCCAATTTTATAAGACGATAGTGATCCAAAAGATTGGCATCAATATCTCCGCGTTTTGGTTTTGTTTGAGCAGCTGCTAAAATCATTTTTATTTTATGGATTATAGTTTGAAATTGTTATTATAACTTATTACGTTGCAACACTATAAGCCCAAGCTTTTTGATTCGAATGCAAGTGTACTTCAACTCGCTTGTAATGTGATCCTTCGTACAAATCTGCTTGATGAAGTTCTTTAGCTGTGATTTCATATACAACTCCGTTAATTGTATCTTCTGGATTACCTGTTTCTACAAGGATATCGTACTCTACTAAGCCAAATTCTTCTTCGATTATTAATTCTTGTAACGCATATCCAATTAATGTTTCAGGTATTCCTTGTAAAATACGTCCAAAAATATTTTCTTGGATATCATCGTGTTGCAAAGTACCGTAGGTAAATAATTTTATCATAGTTTTCATATTGTAAAGCTTAATTATAATTTAAAATAATCAATATAAGTGTTCAAATCTTTGTCGCCACGACCCGATAAATTAATCACGACAATATCTGTGGGTTTAAATTGTTTTTGGTCTAAAACAGCAAAGGCGTGAGCACTTTCGATAGCTGGAATAATTCCTTCCATTTGCGAAAGTTGAAGTCCAAATTGCATTGCTTGATCGTCAGTAATCGAAATAAATTCAGCTCTTCCTGATGCGAATAAATGAGCGTGCATTGGACCAACACCTGGATAATCTAAACCTGCTGAAATAGAATAAGGTTCGGTAATTTGTCCATCAGGAGATTGCATCAATAAGGTTTTACTTCCGTGAATAACACCTATTTTTCCTAAAGCTGAAGTTGCAGCACTTTCGCCAGAATCAACTCCCAGACCTGCGGCTTCAACAGCAATAATAGTTACATTTTCATTATCTAAAAAGTGATAATAAGCACCAGCAGCATTGCTTCCACCACCCACACAAGCAATAACATAATCAGGGTTTTCACGACCTTCTTTTTCTAATAATTGTTCCTTGATTTCTTTAGAAATTACACTCTGAAAACGCGCCACCATATCAGGATAAGGATGAGGTCCCACGACTGAACCAATGATATAATACGTATCAACTGGATTGTTAATCCAATCACGAATGGCTTCGTTTGTGGCATCTTTTAGCGTTCGAGAACCCGAAAGTGCTGGACGAACTTCGGCTCCAAGCATTTTCATTCGAGCCACATTGGGTGCTTGACGTTCAATGTCGATTTCGCCCATATAAACAATGCATTGCAATCCCATCAAAGCGCAAACCGTAGCAGTTGCAACACCGTGTTGTCCTGCACCAGTTTCGGCAATGATTCTAGTTTTACCCAATCGTTTGGCCAATAAAATTTGTCCAATAGTGTTGTTAACTTTATGAGCTCCAGTATGACATAAATCTTCTCGTTTAAGGTAGATTTTAGTATTGTATTTTGCCGATAATCGCTCCGCGAAATAAAGTGGTGTTGGACGACCTACATAGTCTTTTAGTAATGCATCAAATTCGGCTTGAAAGGATGGTTCTGCTGTAATTTTTAAATATTGTTGGCGTAATTCCTCCACATTTGGATACAACATTTCAGGAATGTAAGCTCCTCCAAATCCTCCGTAATAGCCTTTTTCGTTAACGTGATATGACATAATTTATTTTTTATTTTTTTCTGTAGAAACGCACGTTGTAGAGACACACTGCAGTGCGTCTCTACGTATATTTCTACACAATTCTACATTTTTTAATCCAGGTGCGGTTTCAAATTTACTATTTACGTCAATAGCATAAACAGGTAAATTTGTTTTTAATATTTGTTTAACGTCTTCTAATTCTTCTATTCCAATTCCACCACTCAGGAAAAACGGTTTTGTGGATGGATATTTTTTTAAAACTTCCCAATCGAAAGTCGTTCCGTTTCCGCCGGGTAATTTTCCTTTGGTGTCAAAAAGGAAAAAATCACAAACACTTTCGAAAGGTTTTAAAACTTCAAAATCAAAATCATCATTGATAGAAAACACTTTTATGATTTCAATAGTTTTGCCCGTTTTATTTTTAAAATCTACACAAAATTCAACCGATTCGTGACCGTGTAATTGTACAGCTTGTAAGTCGTATTTTTCGATTTTCTCTATAATTTCTTCGACAGTTGCATTTACAAAAACACCTACTTTTCGAATTGAACTTGATAATTCGGGTATGATTCCATCAAAATAGCGTGCTGATTTCTCCCAAAAGATAAAGCCCATCTAATCGGGTAGGAGCGAACCCACTTCGATTATATTTTCAGGGTATTTCATTCCGCAGATTTTGAGTTTCATTTTATTTAT
>NZ_JAQTPQ010000203.1 GCF_028712645.1 Flavobacterium sp.
CAGTCATTTCTGTGAAATTAAACTAAAAAAACCAATATATAAACTCTTTAATGCATTTCAAATAGAACCAAATAATTATAAAAAATATGATTTTTATCAGGTTTTCGACAAAATAGTATCAATAAATTTGTGCCAATTAATTTTAAAACCAAAATCAAAATGAAAAAAATTTTATTAATTGCAGGTATTGCATTACTAAGTTTAACAGTAAATGCACAAGAGAAAAGTAAAGGTTTACAAGGAGCATGGTTTGCAACTTCGCAAATTGGGTACCAACAAACTAAATCAGGAAATCATAAAAGCACCAATTTATCAGTTTTACCAATTGTTGGAACATTTATTTCACCATCAGTTGCAGTTGGTGCTGGTATTGGATACATTAATATAAAATCTGAAAATGGTACAACTACAGCTGCAAATACAGGTTTAGTAGTTGTTGAACCATTGGTTAGAAAATACTGGAATGTTTCAGGAAGTTTGTATTTCTTTGGTCAATTAGCTGCTCCAATTATTAATGGAAAAGTAAAAGATACTGATATTAAAGTTTCACAATATGGTTTAGCTGCATCTGGTGGATTTGATTATTTTGTAACCAAAAATTTCTCAGTAGAATTTTCATATAATTTAGCAAATTTATCATTTACTAAATTAAAAAACTTTGGTGGAGCAGGTGTCGATGTAGAAACTACAGACTTTTCTTTAGCACATGTTGCATCTGTTGATTCAGAGTATAATTCTGCTTTAGGCGGGGGAATGAATAATGCAGTTACTCCATTATCTTTCGGATTCAAATTTGTATTTTAACCATTACATTTAATAATCAAAAAAGCCATTCGAAAGAATGGCTTTTTTTTATTAGATAAACTAGATTTTAAATCTTTTTCTATCTGTCTCAGTCAAATATATTTTTCTCAAACGAATAGATTTTGGAGTAACCTCAACGTATTCATCTTTTTGAATATATTCTAATGCTTCTTCTAATGAGAAAATAATCGGAGGAATAATCCTTGCTTTTTCATCATTTCCAGACGAACGTACATTCGATTGTTTTTTCATTTTAGTCACATTGACACACATATCATCACTACGAGAGTTTTCTCCAATTACTTGACCTTCATAAATTTCATCATTTGGATTAACGAAGAATTTACCACGATCCTGTAATTTATCAATTGAATAAGGAATAGCTTTTCCATTTTCCATAGAGATTAAAGAACCGTTGTTACGACCAAGAATTTCACCCTTGTAAGGCTCATAACCAATATAACGGTGTGACATAATTGCCTCACCAGCAGTAGCAGTAAGCAATTGATTACGCAATCCTATAATTCCACGAGATGGGATATTGAATTTAATAACCATACGTTCACCTTTAGCTTCCATACTCAACATTTCGCCTTTACGGATAGAAACAAACTCTACGGCTCTTCCTGAAAGATTTTCAGGTAAGTCGATAGTTAATTCCTCAATTGGCTCGCATTTTTTTCCATCAATTTCTTTGATGATAACTTGAGGTTGACCAATTTGTAACTCATACCCTTCTCTCCTCATTGTTTCGATAAGAACAGATAAGTGAAGTACTCCACGACCAAAAACCATAAATTTATCAGCAGAATCAGTTTCTCCTAATTTCATAGCTAGGTTTTTTTCTAACTCTTTTGTCAATCTATCTCTAATATGTCGAGAAGTAACAAATTTTCCTTCTTTACCAAAGAAAGGCGAATCATTGATGGTAAACAACATACTCATTGTTGGCTCATCAATTGCAATGGTTTGCAAAGCTTCAGGATTGTCAAAACAAGCGATAGTATCACCAATTTCAAAACCTTCAACACCTATTATTGCACAAATATCACCTGCTATAACTTCTTGTACTTTTTTACGTCCAAGACCTTCAAAAGTATGTAATTCTTTAATACGTGATTTTGTAATTTTTCCGTCTCTTTTCACCAATGAAATTGGCATTCCTTCTTTCAAAACACCTCTTTCAAGACGTCCAATAGCGATACGACCTGTAAAAGCCGAGAAATCTAAAGAGGTAATCAACATTTGTGGTGTTCCTTCAGAAACTTTAGGAGCAGGCACATTAGTAATAACCATATCTAATAATGGTTCAATACTATCAGTAATAACATTAAAGTCATCAGACATCCAGTTATTTTTGGCAGAACCATAAACTGTTGGAAAATCTAATTGCCACTCTTCTGCACCTAATTCAAACATTAAGTCAAAAACTTTTTCGTGTACTTCTTCAGGTGTACAGTTTTCTTTATCCACTTTATTAATTACAACGCAAGGTTTCAAACCAAGGTCAAGTGCTTTTTGCAAAACAAAACGTGTTTGTGGCATTGGACCTTCAAATGCATCCACTAATAAACAAACTCCATCAGCCATATTCAAAACACGCTCTACTTCACCACCAAAATCGGCGTGACCAGGAGTGTCAATAATGTTGATTTTTGTCCCTTTATAAACTACAGAAACATTTTTAGAAGTAATAGTAATACCTCTTTCACGCTCTAAGTCGTTGTTATCTAGAATTAAGTCACCTGTGTTCTCGTTATCACGAAATAAATGACAGTGATACATAATTTTATCAACCAAAGTGGTTTTACCGTGATCGACGTGGGCAATAATCGCAATGTTTCTAATAGCTTCCATCTGTATTTTTTTGAGGTTGCAAAGGTACACTTTATTTTGATATAAAAATTATTTTATAATAGTTTACATTTTGTTAACAAAATAGACTAAATACAATAAAAATAAGTTTTTAATGAAGTTTAATATTTAAGTAATAATTATTTATATTTGGATAATGAAAAACAAGAACAATCAAATAACCTTAATTTATACGTTTATATCCATTTTTTTGGCTATAGTCTTTCATAAATTAATTCCAAAATATATTTCCATAACTGATTTTACTTCGTATTTTTTTGTAAATGACATAGTTTTTGTCTTGATTTCTGGGATACTTTTTAAGTATTTTTTATATAAAAATAACATTAAAAACACATCAGTATTTAAGAAATTAAAAAAATCAAATGATGAGATTAGAGAGTCTAACGAAAGATATGATATTGTAGCAAAAGCAACGAGTGATACTATTTGGGATTGGAAAATTCAAGAAGACAAGCTCTTGTGGAATAAAGGAATTGAAGGTGTTTTTGGATACAAACAAAACCAAGTGGGCGAAAGCTCGAAATGGTGGTTTGAAAATATCCATCCTGAGGACAGCATCAAAATGTCAATTAAATTGTATTCTTTCATTGAACAGAAAACTGAAAAATGGCAAGATCAATATCGATTTAAATGCGCAGATGGAACTTATAAATATGTTTTAGATAGGGGATTTATCTTAAAGGACGAAGAAGGAAAAGTAGTGAGAATGATTGGAGCAATCCAAGATATAACCAAACAAAAAGAAGAAGAGCAACGTCTTAAATTATTAGAAACTGTTATTACAGAAACTAAAGATTCCGTAATCATTACCAAAGCTGATTTAAATGATGGTGAAATTCCTAAAATCATCTATGTAAATCCAGCTTTTTCTGTTATGTCAGGATATAGTTCTGATGAGATCATTGGAAAATCACCAGATGTTTTTATGGGTCAAAATTCCGATTCTAAAGAGTATGAAAAACTAATAAATGCTATAAAAAACAAAATAGAATGTCAAGTAGAAACCATCAGTTACAAGAAAAACAATGAAGAATATTGGGTAAATTTTTCAATGCTCCCCGTAAATAACTCAGATGGAGAACTTTCGCATTGGGTTTCTATTCAAAGAGATATTACAGAACAGAAAAAACAGGAAATCGAAAAAGAACAACTCATTCGTGAGCTAACACAAAACAATAAAGATTTACAGCAATTTTCATATATCACCTCTCACAACCTTCGAGCCCCTTTATCAAACTTAACGGGCTTATTAAGTTTAATTGAAGATATTCCTATTGAAAATTCTGATTTAAAAAATATTTTGGATGGATTTAACAAGTCCACCAATTTATTAAATGAAACGATAAATGACTTAGTAAAAGTAATTGTAATAAAAGACAATCCGTCTATTGAAAAAGAAGACGTTCTTTTAAAAGAAGTATTCGAAAATGTCTTCAGTCAACTTGATTTTTTAATTGGCCTACACAAACCTATAATAAAAATTGATTTTGAAAAAGTACACTTTTTAAATACAAATAAAGCCTATTTAGAAAGCATATTGCTAAATTTATTGACAAATGCAATAAAATATAGATCAGAAAATCACCAATTAAAGATTACTATATCAGCAAATAAAACAGATGATGATGTTATTATTCATTTTAAAGATAATGGAATAGGAATCGACCTAAAGAGAAATAGAGACAAAGTCTTTGGACTTTACCAAAGGTTTCACAATCATCCCGACAGCAAAGGATTAGGCTTATATCTCGTAAAATCCCAGATTGAAACTATGGGAGGAAACATTAGTATAGAAAGCGAAGTTAACATTGGAACCACATTTATATTAACATTTAAAAACAAATAAAAAGAATGTTAGATACCATTTTATGTATTGATGACGACCCAATTACCTTAATGCTTTGTAAAATGGTAATTACGAAAGCATCGTTTTCAAATGAGATAGCTACTGCCAGGAATGGGGAAGAAGCGCTTAACTACTTCAATACGCTTAAAAACATAAATTCTGATGGAGAATTAAAAAAGCTGCCTCAATTAATCTTTTTAGATTTGAATATGCCAGTAATGGGAGGATGGGAATTCTTAGATCATTTTTGTTCTGACGATTATTCCGACTATAATCACATCAAAACTATCATTCTTTCATCAACAATAGATCCCGAAGATCTAAAAAGGTCTAAAAAATACCCAATGGTAATTGATTTCTTATCAAAACCCATTTCTAAAGAAATGCTTGAATATGTAAAAACAAAATTTAGCAATACTCCATAAAAAAAGCTCTCAAAAATGAGAGCTTTTTTTATATACACAAATTGAAATTATTACAATTTAGCAACGTGTTTCGTTAATTTAGATTTCAAATTAGAAGCTTTGTTATCATGAATGATATTCTTTTTGGCTAATTTATCAATCATTGAAATTACGCTTGACAATTTAGAAGCAGCATCCTCTTTATCAGTTGCTATTCTTAATGCTTTAATTGCATTACGAGTAGTTTTATGTTGATATCTGTTTAGAACTCTTCTTTTTTCGTTACTTCTAATTCTCTTTAAAGCTGACTTGTGATTTGCCATTTTCTTAAATGATTTTTTTCTTTATTAATTTTTGTAGTCCCTAGGGGAATCGAACCCCTCTTACCAGGATGAAAACCTGGCGTCCTAACCGATAGACGAAGGGACCTAAATTCTGTACTTCTCTAATGCGGATGCAAAAATACAACTATTTTTTAAACGTGCAATAGTACACGCAAAAAAAAGTAAAAAAAATTAATATGCTTTTGCAAATAAAACTCTTCCAACAGAAGGTTTCCCAGTGAGAATACAGCTTCCAGCCTGTTCTACCCTACCCAAAGGAATACATCTTATTGTTGCTTTTGTCAAATTTTTAATTTCTTCTTCAGTCTCTGCAGTTCCATCCCAATGAGCAGAAACGAAGCCTCCTTTATCCTCTAAAACTGATTTAAACTCCTCAAAACTATTTACTTCAGTAATATGATTATCTCGATAATCTAATGCTTTATTAAATAAATCACTTTGAATTTGTCCTAATAGATTTTGAATATAAATTTCAATTCCTTCCTTAGAAACTATCTCTTTTGACAAATTATCTCGTCTTGCTATCTCGAAAGTTCCATTTTCTAAATCTTTTGGACCAATAGCAATTCGAACAGGAACTCCTTTTAATTCCCATTCAGCAAATTTAAATCCTGGCTTTTGTGTGGTTCTATCATCATATTTCACAACAATTTTTAATCCTTTCAATTGTGAAACCAATATATTGACCGCTAAAGTAATTTCTTCTAATTGCTCATCTGTTTTATAAATAGGTACAATAACTACCTGAATTGGAGCTAAACTTGGTGGCAAAACCAATCCTTTATCATCTGAATGTGTCATTACCAACGCCCCCATTAATCGGGTAGAAACTCCCCAAGAAGTTCCCCATACGTGTTCTTGTTTTCCTTCGGCATTTGCAAATTTTACATCAAAAGCTTTAGCAAAATTTTGACCTAAGAAATGTGAAGTACCCGCTTGCAATGCTTTACCATCTTGCATCAATGCTTCTATACAATAAGTTTCTTCAGCTCCTGCAAAACGTTCAGTTTCCGTTTTTAACCCTTTTATAACCGGAATTGCCATAAAATTTTCGGCAAAATCAGCATATACATTCATCATCTTTTCAGATTCCTCGACAGCTTCCTTTCTTGTTGCATGAGCGGTATGTCCTTCTTGCCATAAAAACTCAGCCGTTCTTAGAAACAATCGGGTTCTCATTTCCCATCGTACCACATTT
>NZ_JAQTPQ010000204.1 GCF_028712645.1 Flavobacterium sp.
CTGTAAATGCTGTATTGGTTACTTTGGCGCTGGAATTAGCGGCTAAAGTGGATGCTAAAATTGCAAATGGAGAAACAATCGGTTTGCTGGAAGGAATTCCTTTTGGAATTAAAGATGTGTATATGGTGCAAGGAACTTACACTACAGCAAGTTCTGAGTTGTTGAAAAATTATAAATCACCTTACACCGCAACTGCCATTCAAAAATTATTGGATGCCGGTGCGATTCCATTGGTAAAAGAAAACTGCGACAGTTTTGGTCACGGTTCTTCGAGTGAAAACACCATTTTTGGAGCTGTAAAAAATGCTATCGACCCATCTTTAGTTGCCGGAGGTTCAAGCGGAGGTTCTGCGGTAAATGTGGCTAAAGAATATACTGTTTTCTCCATTGGAGGAGATACCGGAGGTTCGATTCGTCAGCCTGCGGGTTACAATCATATTTATGGTTTTAAACCAACTTACGGAAGAATTTCCAGATTTGGATTGATGGCTTATGCTTCCTCTACGGATTGTGTTGGGCCATTGGCAAAATCAATTGAAGATATCCGAATTGTGTTGAATGTAATGAGTGGTAAAGATCCAAAAGATCAAACTTCAATTACTTCAAATGAAATTAGTGAAGAAGCAATTGCAACTTCAACTGTGAAAACAATTGGGTATTTTAAAAACTTCATAGAAAGCGATGCGATCGATGCGCAGATAAAATCTGATTTTTTAGCAAGCGTCGAAAAAATAAAAGCTAAAGGAATTGAAGTGAAAGAATTAGATTTTTTTAAATCTGATATTTTGGTTTCGACTTATTATACATTAGCGATGGCGGAAACGGCTTCGAATTTATCTCGTTTAGACGGAACAAATTACGGAAATCGTATTGAAGCCGAAAATTTAATTGAAACCTATGCTGTGACACGTTCTGAAAACTTTTCAGAAGAAACAAAACGTAGAATTGTAGGAGGAAACCAGGTGCTGTCACAAGGTTTTTCAGATGAAATATATTTAAAAGGATTGGCTTTAAGAGATCAAATTTCTGAAAACTTCAGTAAGGATTTTGAAGAAGTGGATATTATTTTATCGCCAGTTACACCAAGTACGCCGCCTAAAATTGGAGACAGTTTAAAAGATCCTTTGGCTATGTATTTGTCAGATGCTTATACGGTTGGTTTTAGTTTAGGGCAATTGCCAACTTTAACTGTGCCGCAAGGAACAAGTACTGGATTGCAAATTACTGCAGCAAAAAATAATGATGAATTAGTGTTGAAGTTCGCAAACTTCTTAAAAGATACAATATAATGGAATTGGAGCAATTAACTGCGGCGATTAAAGCCCACGATTTAGAATTGGTAATCGGACTGGAAACTCACGTTCGATTGAATACCAAAACCAAGTTGTTTTGTTCTTGTCCAAATCAAGAAATAGAAACACCTAACGAAAATATATGTTCTGTTTGTACGGGACAAATGGGCGTTTTGCCTGCCTTAAATAAAGAAGCAATTACAAAAGCAATTTATTTTGGAAAAGCGGTGGATTCCTCATTTAGTAATGAAGTGATTTCTTGGGATAGAAAACATTACGAGTATCCGGATAATCCAAAAAATATACAAATAACGCAATTTCATAATCCGATAATTCCTGACGGACACGTTTCTTGTTACCGAAATGACGGTACGCAATTTACCGTGAATCTAACTCAGGTTCATATTGAAGAAGATGCCGCAAAATTGATGCACGAAAAGAAGATTTCGTTAGTCGATTTTAACAAAGCGGGTGTTCCATTGATTGAAATTGTTACTGAACCTTGCATTCGTAATATCGAAGATGCTTCGACTTATGCGCAATACATTCAACGTATTGTTCAAAACTTGGGAATCTCTGAAGCGAATTTGGAAAAAGGAGAATTCAAATCGGATGTTTCGGTGTCTTTGCGTAGAAAACATTCTTACGATTTGAATCCAAGAACGGAAATCAAAAACTTGAACTCGTTTAAGTTTATGGTGGAAGCTTTGAAAGAGGAAGTGGAGAAACAATTCAATTATTTTATTGAAAATAAAGAGTTTCGCCCTGACCAAACTACTGTGTTATGGGATGCTGATTTAAAGCAAACCAAAGTAATGCGAAAAAAAGAATTCGAAGCCGATTACCGTTTTATTTCGGAACCAGATTTACCATTTGTTAATATCAAAGCGGAGATTGACGCGATTAAAGTCGATACAAGTGCCTTGCCTTATGCGGTGGAATCGATTTTGATTAACGGTGGGGTTTTGCCACAAGACGCTAAATTTTTCACAGCAGATAAATTGCGTTCGCAAACATTTGTAGAAATCAATAGCGAAATCAAAGATCCTTCGTTTGTTGCTAAAACTTTGGCAAACAATATCAAGGCAGAAGATTACGCTGAAATTCATAGTATTGCTCATTTAACAGATATTTTCAAATTATTTAAAGCAGAAAAAATCACGGCGGTTTTAGTTCAAAATGGAATTACGGGTTATCTAAAAGATCGAACTTTTGACTACAACAAATACTTTGAAGAAAATACTATTTCAGAAGATAAGATTCAGGAAGTCATAGCTACCGTAATTTTGGAAAATGAAGCGGTTGCCAATGATATTAAAGCAGGAGACCAAGGAAAAGCTGGTATTTTAGTGGGTAAAGTTTTAGGTGTTATTGGAAAAGGAGCCAATGGAAAAATAATTCGTCAAATAATTTTGGACAAATTAGGTGCTGATGCTGTTTTAGAAAAAGAACTAACTTCAGAAAAAGTTTCTAAAGAAACGATTGCTGAGAATAAAGAAATTCAAGAAGAAACGCTTCCTGAAATTCCTATTATTATAAAAGACACGTATAGAACACATAAAATTTCACAATTATCAGAAGAAAGCATCAGTGAAGAAGTGATGTTGTCGGGTTGGGTAGCGAGTGTTCGTGATCACGGTGAATTAATGTTTATCGATTTACGTGATTCAAGTTATGAGATTTTTCAAGTGCGAATCAGTAGAGAATCATTTCCTAATATTGATGAGTTAGTGAAATTGAAACCAGAATCAGTGATTTCGGTAACTGGAATTGTGGTTGGTCGTAACGAAGATGATTACAATGCAGGATTACGTACCGGTAAAATTGAATTGGAAACTTCAGCTTTAGAAATTTTAAACTTGTCTAAAACCTTGCCTTTTGAAATTAAAAGAGCAGCAAAAACAAATGAAGCAATTCGTTTTCAATACAAGTTTTTAGATCATAGAAACGAAGAGGTACGAAGAGCGATTGTAAACCGTCATAAAGTAATTAAATTATTGCGTGACATTTTGGATGAAGAAGAATTTTTAGAAATTGAAACACCAATTTTAAGTGCAGGAACTGATGAAGGAGCGCGTGAATTTATTGTTCCTACTCGTAAAGGTTCAGGTTTGTTTTATACGCTTCCACAAGCGCCTCAGCAGTTCAAACAGATGTTGATGGTGAGTGGTTATGAGAAGTATTTCCAAATTGCGCGTTGTTTTAGAGATGAAGATTCTCGTGGAGATCGTCAGCCTGAGTTTACGCAATTGGATATGGAAATGGCTTATGGTAGTATGCAGCAAATTATAGATTTAAACACAAAAATGTTTAATGAAGTAGTGAAGAATATATATGGCAACAAGTGGATTTTGCGTCCGTTTGAAGTGATTACATACAAAGATGCAATGGATTTTTATGGTTGTGACCGACCTGATTTACGTTACGGTTTAAAAATGCAAGACATTACCGATATTGTAAAAGATACCACTTTCCAAGTTTTTTCTAAACCAATTGAAGAAGGTGGAATTGTAAAATGTATCAAAGTTTCGGCTAAAGAACAAGGAAACAAGCGTATGTCTAAAGGTCAAATTGAAAACCTTACCGCTATTGCGCAACAGCACGGTTTAGGTGGATTGGCTTATATTATTGTAAATGAAGATGAATTACAGTCGCCAATTATTAAGTTTTTAGGCGAAGACATTGCGGCTGGAATTATAAAAGCTACGAATGCTCAACTGGGTGATATTGTGTTCTTTTCGGCGGCAGATTATGCTACGGCAAATAAAGCTTTGGATGCTGTTCGTCAGGAATTAGGTAAAATTTTGCACTTAATTAATCCAAAAGAATTGCGTCCAGCTTGGGTAATTGATTTTCCAATGTTTGAAAGAACAGACGAAGGTCGGTGGACTTTTACACACAATCCGTTCTCAATGCCTGCGATTTATGATTTGCAAAAACATATGACTGGTAATGATGAAGAAATTGGAACTATCATCGCACAGCAATATGATATTATCTTAAACGGTTATGAAATAGGTGGAGGATCAGTTCGTGCGCATAAATCGGAGATTTTGGAAGCGACTTATAGAAATATGGGTTACAATAAAGAAGAAATGATGAAAAGCGTGGGAACGATGTACAAAGCTTTCCAATACGGAGCACCGCCACACGGAGGAATTGCTTGGGGAATTGATCGTTTGATGATGATTTTAGAGAAAAAAGCATCGATTAGAGAAGTGATGGCTTTTCCGAAAACTGGAACCAGTGAAGATTTATTATTCGGTGCACCTTCTCTTTTATCGGATAAAAAGGTAGAAGAAATGAATGTGAGGATTATGAGAAAATAGATTTTATCCAATTTCAATAGCAAGTTAAAAAATAATTGAAATAGTTTAATTTTTCAAATTTCCAAAATAGGCATTTTAAATGTTTGTTTTGGAAATTTGTCTTTTAGGTTAGTTTTTTTAGAAATTGATTTTCGCTATTGTCATTGGAATTGTCATTGAAATTGACATCCTTTTGTTAATAACTTACCAACTTAAAACTTGTTTTTGGACAATAAATCCTATGCGTTTCCTTATATTTGCGTGTTATACAAAAATACATTATTAGATTAAATAAAATATGAGCGAAGAAATCAAGAAGGACAATTATTCAGCAGATAGTATTCAGGCGTTAGAAGGAATGGAACACGTAAGAATGCGTCCTTCAATGTATATTGGAGATGTAGGTGTTCGAGGACTACATCATTTAGTTTATGAGGTAGTAGATAACTCTATTGATGAGGCAATGGGAGGTCATTGTGACACGATTCGGGTAGATATAAATGAAGATGGTTCTATTTCGGTAGAAGATAATGGACGTGGTATTCCAGTTGGTATTCACAAGAAAGAAGGAGTTTCGGCGCTTGAAGTTGTAATGACTAAAATTGGTGCAGGAGGTAAATTTGATAAAGACTCCTATAAAGTTTCTGGAGGGCTTCACGGTGTTGGGGTTTCTGTAGTAAATGCTTTGTCTAAACATTTGAGAGCTACGGTTCATAGTAGTGATGGTAAGGTTTACGAGCAAGAATATGAAAGAGGAAAAGCATTATATCCTGTAAAGCAAATTGGAGAAACGACTAAAAGAGGAACCATCGTAACTTTTTATCCAGATCCAATAATTTTTACTCAAACAGTTGATTTTACTTATGATACTTTATCGTCTAGAATGCGTGAATTGTCTTTCCTTAACAAAGGAATTACAATTACTTTTACGGATAAAAGAGAAGTAGATAAAGATGGAAATTTTGCTTCAGAAATTTTTCATTCTGATGAAGGTTTAAAAGAATATGTTCGTTATTTGGATGCTAATAGAGAGCCAATTATTTCTCATGTAATCTCAATGAATTCTGAAAAAGGAGAAATTCCTGTTGAGGTAGCATTGATTTACAACACAAGCTACACCGAAAATATTTTTGCTTACGTAAATAATATCAATACTCACGAAGGAGGAACCCATTTACAAGGTTTTAGAACTGGTTTAACCAGAGCATTGAAAAAATATGCAGATGCCTCTGGAATGTTAGAAAAATTGAAGTTCGAAATTGCTGGAGACGATTTTCGTGAAGGTCTTACAGCTATTATTTCGGTAAAAGTTTCTGAGCCGCAATTTGAAGGTCAAACTAAAACTAAATTAGGAAATAGAGAAGTAGTTGCGCCAGTAAGTCAGGCGGTGAGTGAAATGGTCGAAAATTATTTGGAAGAAAATCCAAATGACGCTCGAATCATTGTTCAAAAAGTAATTTTGGCTGCTCAAGCCCGTCACGCTGCTAAAAAAGCGCGTGAAATGGTACAACGCAAAACCGTAATGGGTGGTGGTGGATTGCCAGGAAAATTGTCAGATTGTTCGGAACAAGATCCTGAAAAATGCGAAGTATATCTTGTCGAGGGAGATTCGGCAGGTGGAACGGCAAAACAAGGTCGTGACCGTGCATTTCAAGCAATTTTGCCTTTAAGAGGTAAGATTTTGAATGTGGAGAAAGCAATGCATCACAAAGTTTTTGAAAACGAAGAAATTAGAAATATTTTTACTGCACTTGGTGTAACTGTTGGAACTGAAGATGATAGTAAAGCATTGAATATTTCAAAATTAAGATACCATAAAGTGATTATTATGTGTGATGCCGATGTCGATGGTAGTCACA
>NZ_JAQTPQ010000205.1 GCF_028712645.1 Flavobacterium sp.
TTTATTAATTCTATGTAAAATTAAATGGAATTTTAATACTTTTATATGATATTAATCATATTTCACCCAAAGAGTTGAAATTTTTTTTTCAATTAATTTATATTTTCTCAATCGATATAGAAATTTAACGTCTCCAAAAATAATAAGCTAAAAATTTAATTTTTATGTGCTTATATGATAATAATCATATTTTTTTAGAACAAGTGAAATTATATTTGACAAATCAATTTTTGCCTATTAAATTAATTTTTAAAATTTAAAATAATTATAATTATGATTGCAAATAAAACGAAACTCCAACCTGAAGTTCTTGAAGCCGTAGTAATCCGGTTTGTGGGTGATTCAGGCGATGGAATGCAGTTGACAGGAACACAGTTTTCTGATACATCAGCTATGTTTGGCAATGACATTGCTACTTTTCCTAATTACCCTTCAGAAATTAGAGCTCCGCAAGGAAGTTTATATGGAGTTTCGGGATTTCAAGTTCACATTGGTAGTGTTGAGGTAAGTACTCCAGGCGATAGTGTTGATTTATTGGTAGCAATGAATCCAGCAGCATTGAAAACCAACTTATACGCATTAAAACCAGGACACACCTTAATTGTTGATACAGATTCATTTTCAAAAAAGAATTTAGATAAAGCTGAATATACTACAAATCCATTAGAAGATGGAAGTCTTGACAACTATAGAGTAATTGAAGTGGATATGACTTCATTAACCAAAACAGCTTTAAAAGATGTTGAGGGATTAGATAATAAAGCGATTTCAAGAAGTAAAAATATGTTTTCTCTTGGAATGGTTTACTGGATGTACAACCGCTCATTAGAACACACAATTGATTTCTTTAATAAAAAATTCAAATCAAAACCTTCATTAATAGAATCGAATACTAAAGTTTTAAATGCAGGTTATTATTTTGCTGAAACTTTAGAATTGATTCCAAACTCATATACCATTTCTCCCGCAAAAATGGAATCTGGAACCTATAGAATTATTATGGGGAACACCGCAACCGCTTGGGGATTTTTGGCAGCTGCTGAAAAATCTGGATTGGAATTATTCTTGGGTTCTTATCCTATAACTCCAGCAACAGATATTCTTCACGAATTGGCAAAACACAAACATTTTGGTGTAAAAGCTTTTCAAGCAGAAGATGAAATTGCAGGTGTAACTTCAGCAATTGGCGCCGCCTTTGCTGGTGATTTAGCCATCACAACAACTTCAGGCCCCGGATTAGCATTAAAAGGAGAAGCTATAGGCTTAGCCATTATGACTGAACTTCCTTTGGTTATTGTAAACGTTCAACGTGGAGGGCCTTCAACAGGTTTACCTACAAAAACAGAACAATCCGATTTATTGCAAGCAATGTATGGTAGAAATGGTGAAAGTCCAGTGATAGTTATCGCTGCAAGCACTCCTGCCAACTGTTTCAATTTTGCTTACGAAGCCGCTCGACTTGCCTTGGAACACATGACACCTGTTATATTATTGACTGATGGATATATCGCAAACGGTTCTGCTCCCTGGAAAATCAAAACGGTTTCTGAAATGCCAAATATCAAAAACAATAAGATCACGGAAGTTAAAGAAAATTGGCATCCTTATGATAGAGACGAGAAAACTCTAGCTAGAAATTGGGCTGTACCAGGAACTCCTGGTTTAGAACACAGAATTGGTGGCCTTGAAAAAGATGCTGTAACTGGAAATATTTCTTATGAGCCTATGAATCACGAAACGATGACTGCCATTAGAGAAGAAAAAATTGATCGTGTTAAATATAATATTCCAGATTTAGAAACTGAATTTGCCAGCCAAGGAGATTTATTGGTAATTGGTTGGGGAGGAACTTATGGTTCTCTGCATTCAGCGGTAAAACAAATTAATGAAGAAGGATATAAAAACATTGGATATGCACATTTCAATTACATCAATCCAATGCCAAAAAATACTGCAGCAATTTTATCTAGATTCAAAAAAATTGTGGTTTGCGAATTGAATTCTGGACAATTTGCCAGCATTTTAAAAATTAAACACAGCCAATTTGAGTTTTTACAATTCAACAAAATTCAAGGATTACCATTTGCCAACAATGATCTTATTCAAAAATTTAAAGAACTAGTATAATTATGGAAACAATTGCTGAAAAAAAATACACTTCTAAAGATTTTACAAGTGATCAAGAAGTAAGATGGTGCCCAGGATGTGATGATTACGTAATTTTACGTACGATGCAAAAAGCACTTCCAGAAATGGGTGTTGCCAGAGAAAATGTAGTTTTCGTTTCTGGTATCGGATGCTCATCACGTTTTCCTTATTATA
The DNA here is from genome assembly GCF_028712645.1 of Flavobacterium sp. Lineage (GTDB taxonomy): Bacteria > Bacteroidota > Bacteroidia > Flavobacteriales > Flavobacteriaceae > Flavobacterium. The sequence continues at coordinate 2,323 of NZ_JAQTPQ010000205.1, forward strand.
TTAATACCTATGGTATTCACAGTATTCACGGTCGTGCTCCCGGAATTGCTTCGGGTGTGAAACTGGCTAATCCTAACTTAAGTGTTTGGATTGCAACTGGAGATGGTGATGCAATGGCCATTGGTGGAAATCATTTTATTCACGTTTTACGTAGAAATATCGATTTGAATATCATTCTTTTCAATAATGAAATTTATGGTTTAACCAAAGGACAATTTTCTCCAACTTCATTAATAGGACAAAAAACAAAATCGTCACCTTACGGAAATACACAACCTCCTTTTTCTCCTGGAGAATTGGCATTAGGTGCTCAAGCTAGATTTTTTGCAAGAGTTGGTGGTGGTAGTCCAAAAGAAATGGGACAGATTTTCTTAGAAGCCCATCAGTTTAAAGGAACTTCTTTAATCGAAGTTTTACAAAATTGCGTGATTTTTAATGACGGTTGTTACAATCATATTACTGACAAAGAAGTCAAAGACGACAAACAAATCTATCTTGAACACGGAAAACCAATGATTTTCGGAAAAAACAGAGATAAAGGTTTAGTGTTAAATGGATTGAAATTAGAAGTAGTAACCATTGGCGAAAACGGAATTACCCAAGAAGACCTTTTGGTACACAATGCTAAAGAACAAGACACTACACTTCATAATATGCTAGTTAGACTAAAATCACCATTAGCAATTGGAGTTATCAGAAGTTTCGATGATGTCACTTTAGAGGAAAGAGAAGATGCATTAACAGCTCAAGTAAAAGCCAATTCTCCTTTTACTAAAACGGATGATTTGTTCTTTTCAGGAGAAACTTATGAAGTAAAATAAAATCAATTTAACAGTTAAGTTTATTATCCTATGGGATAAGTAGATTAATTAATGTAGATTTGCATCCTTTCGCAAACGAATAAAAATAATAAATATGGGTTCAGAAGCAATTATAGTTTTCTTATTAGCCGGAATTGTTCTGGTTGCAGGAGCAAACTTTTTATCAAATTTAATTTCACCAAAATCCGACAATTCACAAAAACGGGAACCGTATGAAAGTGGTATGTCCACCATTGGACCAACATGGGTTCAGTTTAAAGTTGGCTACTATTTATACGCAATCTTATTTTTGGTTTTTGATGTCGAGGTGGCATTTTTAATTCCTTGGGCAGTTGTTTTCCAAAAAATTGGAATGGTTGCCTTTTACGAAATCATCATATTTCTAGTCATATTAGGTTTAGGTTTAGCCTACGCTTGGAAAAAAGAAGCATTAAAATGGGAATAAATAACACACCTGAAATACCAGCAGATTTCCCAGGAAAAGTAATTCCTGCGGGAAATGGAGCCAATGTAATCGTTACATCTTTAGATCAAATCATCAATTGGGGTCGCTCCAACTCGCTTTGGTCACTTTATTTCGGAACCAGTTGTTGCGCCATTGAAATGATGCAAACCGGAGCTGCAAAACACGATTATTCAAGATTTGGATTTGAAGTTGCAAGACCTTCTCCACGACAAGCCGATTTAATTATTATTGCAGGAACCATCGTTAACAAAATGGCACCGGTTTTACGTCGTTTGTACGATCAAATGGCCGAACCAAAATATGTAATTGCAATGGGAGCTTGCGCTATTTCTGGCGGACCTTTCTTCTACAATTCTTATTCAGTTGTAAAAGGAGCTGACCACGTAATTCCTGTTGATGTTTATGTTCCTGGTTGTCCTCCTCGTCCCGAAGCTTTATTGGAAGGAATGTTGATGCTTCAGGCTAAAATACGAACTGAAAGTATGAAAAATAAAGTTTTCCCTATCGACGGGTTTGACGAAGGACTATAAAGTACGAGGATAGAAATACGAGGTACGAAGTGATTTTACTTTCAGCCTCTAACTTCTAACTTCTAACCTCTAACCTCTAACTTAACAATGACAAACGAAGCATTACAAAGTTTAATAAGCAGTTGGATTCCTGAGTTGGAATTTACTGAAGAAAAATCCCAGTTTTTAAATATCACCGTTCAACCCGAACAACTGCACCAATTAATGACGCAATTAAAAAGAAATTCCGAAACTAATTTCGATTATTTGTTTTGTTTAAGCGGCGTAGATTGGGGAAAGGAATTGGGAGTTGTCTATCATTTAGAATCTACTACTCACAGACATCAATTGGTTGTAAAAGTAAAAACTGAAGATCGTGAAAACCCAACATTTGATACGGTTTGCGATATTTGGTACACTGCTGAATTTCACGAAAGAGAAGTTTTTGATTTCTTCGGAATAAAATTCAACAATCATCCTAATCTAAAAAGACTCTTCTTAACCGAAGAATGGGATGGATTTCCTTTGAGAAAAGATTATGTAGATGAAATTAATATGGTTATCAAATAAGTAAAAATGGATACAACTATCATAACCAACAACTTTAAATCCGAAGAATATTTTATCAATATGGGACCGCAACACCCAGCTACTCACGGTGTTTTGCGCTTATTGTTAACTATTGACGGTGAAATAATCAAAAAAGTAGAACCAGATTTAGGATACATTCACCGTTCCATCGAAAAAATGTGTGAACGAGACAGCTATCAGCAAATTGTTCATTTGACCGACAGAATGGATTATCTTTCTTCGCACATCAATAACGAAGCGGTTTGTCTTACTGTTGAAAATGCCCTTCAAGTTGAAGTTCCAGAACGTGTAAAAGTCATACGAACCATTATTGCCGAATTGACAAGAATTGCTTCGCACACTTTATGGTGGGGAGTTATGGGAATGGATGTTGGAGCATTGACTACTTATTTCTACGGTTTTAGAGACCGCGAAATGATTAACGATATTTTCGAAGAAACTTGTGGTGCCCGTTTGACGATGAACTACAACATTCCTGGAGGATTAATGTTTGACATTCACCCCAATTTTGTAAAAAGAACTAAAGAATTCATCGCTCATTTCAAAACAAAATTACCTGAATACGATTTGCTTTTAACAGGCAATGTAATTTTCCAAAAAAGGATGAAAGGTATTGGTGTTTTATCCAAAGAAGATGCCATTTCTTTTGGAGCTTCTGGTCCAGTTGGTCGTGGTTCTGGCTATTCTTGCGATGTGAGAAAACATCATTCGTATAGTGCTTATGATAAAGTAACTTTCAACGAAATCTTAAAAACAGAAGGCGATACTTTTGCGCGTTACCAAGTTAGAATTCTAGAAATGTGGGAATCATTGTCCATAATTGAACAATTAATTGACAACATTCCAGAAGGTGACTTTTTTGCCAAAACCAACACAGTTATCAAATTACCGGATGGCGAATATTACCAAAAAGTAGAAACCGCAAGAGGTGAATTAGGTGTTTACATTATCAGTACTGGAACAAAAAATCCTTATCGAATGAAGTTCCGTTCACCAGGATTCTCAAACTTATCATTATTAAATCACATCGCCGTTGGTGGAAAAATTGGGGATTTAGTGGCAACTATGGCAACTCTAGACCTAGTAATTCCAGATATTGACCGATAAAATTAATTCTATGAACATTACAAAAAATATTCACGAATGGCTTTTTAGCCTGATGCCGCAAGCTACAGCAAGCATTGTAGAAATGGTATTAATAGCAGTAGTTTACTTAGCTATTTTTGCAGTTGCCGGTTTGTATTTGGTTTTACTTGAAAGAAGAGTTGCTGCCTGGTTTCAATTGCGTCTTGGACCAAACAGAGTGGGTTGGCAAGGATTGCTGCAAACGATGGCCGATGCTTTAAAATTAGTTTCCAAAGAGTTAACAGTTACTATAAAAGCAGACAAATTCTTATACAATTTAGCTCCTTATTTTGTTATCGTTACCGCATTAATGGCTTTGTCTCTTTTTCCTTTTTCGAAAGAATTTCAAGCTTTTGACATTAATATAGGTGTTTTCTTTTTAACAGCTATTTCTTCAATTGGAGTTATCGGGATTTTACTAGCAGGTTGGAGTAGTAATAACAAATTTGCTTTAATTGGAGCAATGCGAAGCGGAGTTCAAACTATTAGTTACGAGTTATCCGTTGGTTTATCATTATTGACACTGGTCTTAATGACAGGTTCATTACAACTTTCTCAAATAGTTGAAGTTCAAAAAGGAGTCTGGCTAATTCTTCAAGGACATATTCCTTCCAT
>NZ_JAQTPQ010000206.1 GCF_028712645.1 Flavobacterium sp.
GGTGCAAATCCAATCACGCAATTGGCTTTTACGCTTTCAAATGGTTTCACTTACGTGGAATATTATTTAAGCCGCGGAATGGACATCAATGATTTTGGACCTAATTTATCGTTCTTTTTCTCGAACGGAATCGATCCTGAATATGCTGTAATTGGTAGAGTTGCGCGAAAAATTTGGGCAAAAGCTATGAAGAATAAATATGGTGCGGATGAAAGAGCGCAAATGTTGAAATACCATATTCAAACTTCAGGACGTTCACTTCACGCACAGGAAATTGATTTTAATGATATTCGGACCACTTTGCAGGCATTGTATGCTATTTATGATAACTGTAATTCCTTACATACCAACGCTTATGACGAAGCGATTACTACGCCAACAGAAGAAAGCGTTCGTCGTGCAATGGCTATCCAATTGATAATTAATAAAGAATTAGGGTTGACCAAAAACGAAAACCCTATTCAAGGTTCGTTTATTATCGAGGAATTAACCGATTTGGTAGAAGAAGCAGTTTTGCTAGAATTTGACCGAATTACTGAACGTGGCGGAGTTTTGGGAGCGATGGAAACAATGTATCAAAGAAGTAAAATTCAGGAAGAAAGCTTGTATTATGAAACTTTGAAACACACGGGTGAATTTCCAATTATTGGAGTAAATACGTTCTTGAGTTCAAAAGGTTCTCCAACGATTATTCCCGCCGAAGTGATTCGTGCTACCGAAGAAGAAAAACAATATCAAATCAAGATGCTGTCAAATTTGCATCAATCGAATCAAGATAAAGTAAACGAGCAATTAAGTTTACTTCAAGAAGCCGCCATAAAAAACGAAAATTTATTCGAGCATTTAATGGAAGCTACTAAGGTTTGTTCTTTGGGACAAATCACAAGTGCTTTGTTTGAAGTGGGTGGTCAGTATAGAAGAAATATGTAAGCAGAGAACCACTTTTTGCATCGCAAAAAGTGTGTGAATCGCTTATCCCGCTTTTTAGCGGAATTTTAGAGAATCATTTTCTTTGAAAAAGGAAATGAGTGATTATACATATCCATCTAAATATTTAGAATCAAACGTCAATTTTATCTAATTTCAAATATCCAATATGTAATTGGTCTGCTTCGAAAAATGATTCTACTTTAGTGATTTTCAAGGAATATTTTTCTTTATAATTTTCGGATAAAATATCGGCAACATTATAAATATCATCTACATCGATTCCGTATTTGTCATCAATATGTGATGTAGCTCCTTTAAAACCGCAATGTTTGTAAAAAGTGGTTGCTTTAGCATTTTTAGAAGCAATGCCTATGTTTTCGGCGATAGTAAGCATTTTATAATGGTATTCTTCAAATTCATTTTCCTTGTAACCGCCAAGATTGATAAAAAATAAATTATCTGAAACAGGATTTTCAGATGTTTTTTTGGCAACAATTTCAATTGAATTATTATCGACCATTGTCACTTCTCGCCAAGCGTCAATATGAATTCTTCCTTTGGCTTCAGGCCAAAAAGCTATCATTTCTGGAATTAATTCTTTTAACGAATTGCCAATTCCAAAAAAAATATCGTGCTGTTCTGTAAACCTACCTTCTGGCGTACAGCCTAGCATAACCATATATAATTTTACTTTATGTTTCATTTTTCAAAGCTACAAATTTTTTGTAAAATAAACTTTGGCACAGTTCGTGAATAGCGTCTAAAAGTATAAATCATTAAATCTTAAAATCATGAAAAAAATAATTACTCTTTTAGCCGTTGTGGGAATGTTTAGTTTCCAAAGTTGTACCGTTACTGACAACGGACCTATTGTTGACACTAACACGATAAGTGAGGTATTTGAAGTTACCACTTCATTCAATTCAACTAATAATTATAGTAAATTAGTAACTTTTAATCCGTCTATTTATTCTTCTGATGTGGTACTCGTTTATCGATTATCAGGAATGTATCAAGGACAAGATTTATGGAAATTATTGCCAGAAACTCATTATTTCAGTGATGGAACTCTTGATTTTGGCTATGATTTTGATTTTACCAAAAACGATGTAAATATTTATATGGTTGGAAATGATTTACAATCTGTTTCAACTGATTTTAGAGTAAATCAAGTTTTAAGGGTTGTTATTGTTCCAGCTAGCTTTGCAGCTTCATTTAATACCAATAATTATGCTGCAGTAATTTCTGCATTAAACATTAATGAGAATCAGATCCAGAAGATTAATTTCTAAAAAATAAAGTTTTAAAATTAAAGGAAATCGAAAGGTTTCCTTTTTTTTATTTAGTATTATCTGGAACGATTTTTTTGTTCATTTTTAAGGATACTACAATACCTATTGTAAGAGAGAGTGCAATGAAAGTTAACGAAATCCATTCGGGTATTTCATAATAATTATGAAGCAACATTTTCAATCCTACAAAACTCAAAATGGCAATAAGGCTGTATTCTAAATAGCTGAATCTTTCAATCATATTGGCTAAGAAAAAATACATCGAACGCAATCCCAATATGGCAAAAATATTGGAGCTAAAAACCAAAAACGGGTCTGATGTAATAGCTAGAATAGCTGGAACACTATCCATTGCAAAAACGACATCCATTACTTCGATAACGATTAATGCAACAAACAAAGGCGTTGCTGCTGTAATGTGTCTTCTTCTGACAAAGAAATGTTCGCTATCAATATGAATTGAAACGGGAACTATTTTTCGTAAAGTTCTATATACAAAAGATTTTTTTGGTTCAAATTTATCCTCTTCTTTGGTAAACAGCATTTTAATAGCGGTGAATATCAAGAAACCTCCAAATATATAAGTTGTCCAAGTAAATTTATTGATCAACAAAACGCCAAAAAATATCATTAATCCCCTAAAAACAATAGCTCCTAAAATACCCCAAAACAACACGCGATGTTGGTATTTTTGAGGGATTTTAAAAGCAGAGAATATAATTGCGATAACAAAAATATTGTCAACACTTAAGGACAATTCTATTAAATATCCAGTAAGGTATTTTATGGAAGCTCCTGCTGGTTTAAGTTTGTCAGGATTTGAAATGTAATTGTTGCTGTAAAGCCAATAAATAATTCCTGAAAATAGAAAGGATATAGTAACCCAAATAGCGGTCCACTTGCTGGCTTCTTTTGTATCTATGATATGTGGTGTTTTATTGAAAACACCTAAATCAAGCGCAAGGAAAATTAAAATAGCAGCTAAAAAGGAAATCCAAACAATCATATCTCAAATTATTTAATGTTTGTCAAAGATACTTTTTGATTTTTTAAGTTTGAAACTTATTTAAAATAAAGATAAAAAAAAGTGCCTTCATTTCTGAAAGCACTTTAAGTTATCAATGTATAAGAATTACAATACTGATTTCACAGTTTTGATAATTCTTGCAGCAATTTTGTATGGATCACCATTAGATGCTGGTCTTCTATCTTCTAACCATCCTTTATATCCTTTTTGAACAGCGATTAAAGGAATACGGATTGAACATCCTCTATCAGAAACTCCCCAAGAGAAATCGTGGATAGAAGCCGTTTCGTGTTTACCAGTTAAACGTTGGTCGTTGTAAGCACCATAAACCGCAATGTGTTCAGCAGTTACAGGACGGAAAGCTTCACAAATTTTAGCATAAACTTCCTTGTCTCCACAAGTTCTTAATACTTCGTTAGAGAAGTTAGCGTGCATACCTGAACCATTCCAGTCAGTATCACCAAGTGGTTTTGGGTGGTATTCTATATAGTAGCCATATTTTTCAGTCAAACGATCTAATAAATATCTTGCAACCCAGATTTCATCACCTGCTTTTTTAGCTCCTTTTGCAAACAATTGGAATTCCCATTGTCCACAAGCAACTTCTTGATTAATTCCTTCGAAGTTGATACCAGCAGCAATACATAAGTCGGCGTGCTCTTCAACTAATTTTCTTCCATGTGTGTTTTTTCCGCCTACTGAACAGTAGTACATACCTTGTGGAGCAGGATAACCACCAACAGGGAAACCAAGTGGTAGTAATGTTTTTACATCCATAATGAAGTATTCTTGTTCGAAACCGAACCAAAAATCACCATCATCATCAATAGTAGCTCTACCATTTGAAGGATGTGGAGTTCCATCAGCATTCATAACCTCAGTCATAACTAAATATCCGTTGATTCGAGTTGGATCAGGGTAGATAGCTACAGGAACTAACATACAGTCAGAAGAACCACCTTCAGCTTGTCTAGTTGATGAACCATCAAAAGACCAATTTCCAATTTCTTCTAAAGTTCCTTTAAAGTTTTCGTGTTCTTCTACTTTAGTTTTACTTCTAAGGTTTTGAGTTGGTTCGTAACCATCTAACCAAATGTACTCTAATTTAATTTTAGCCATGATATATAATATATAAATTAATTTTATTTAATATGTGCAAATGTAATTTAAATGTTATTATGTATAAAATAATGGGGTTAAAATTACATTAGTATGCATTACTTTTGCGAATGCCCTATTTTTATATGGGTTAAATTTTAAATACAATATTTTTTGTATGCAAAAAATAATAATTTATCTTTGATAAAAAATACTATATTATGTCAACATTACGTTTTCAGGCCTTAAAAGAAGCTTCAACAAGAAAACCGGTCCACTTTGAAGAGGTGGGAAGAAAATCAATAATCTTTGGTTCCAATGTATTTAATGAAAAAGCAATGAAGCAATATTTGACTTCAGATGCTTTAAAAGGAGTTCAAGGAGCAATACAACACGGTACGAAAATTGACAGAAAATTAGCTGATTATATCGCAATGGGTATGAAAGAGTGGGCTTTGTCAAAAGGGGTTACTCATTACACTCATTGGTTTCAACCACTTACAGGAAGCACTGCCGAAAAACATGATGCTTTCTTCGAAACTTCCTATGATGGTAGTGATCCAGTTGAAAAATTTGGTGGTGGACAATTAGTTCAACAAGAACCAGATGCTTCTAGTTTTCCAAATGGAGGAATTAGAAATACATTTGAAGCAAGAGGATATACGGCTTGGGATCCAACATCTCCAGCATTTATTTACGGAACAACTTTATGTATTCCAACTGTTTTTATCTCCTACACAGGAGAAGCATTAGACAATAAAATTCCTTTGTTGAGAGCCTTATCAGCGATGGATGAAGCAGCTACCGAAGTTTGTAAATATTTCGATAAAAATGTAAAAAAAGTTACCGCAACACTCGGATGGGAACAAGAATATTTCTTGGTCGATAGTGCATTAGCAAACTCTCGCCCAGATATTGTGATGACGGGTAGAACTTTGCTGGGGCATACTTCTGCCAAAGGACAGCAATTAGATGACCATTATTTTGGTTCAATTCCAAGTCGTGCTTTGACTTATATGAGAGATTTGGAACAAGAATGTATGTTGCTCGGAATTCCTGTAAAAACACGCCATAACGAAGTAGCTCCCAACCAATTTGAGTTGGCTCCTATTTTTGAAGAAACCAATCTTGCAGTAGATCATAACTGTTTGTTGATGGATATAATGCAAAAAGTAGCTGAGCGTCACGATTTGAAAGTATTATTACATGAAAAACCATTTAAAGGTGTAAACGGTTCAGGAAAACACAATAACTGGTCGTTAGCGACTGATACAGGTGTAAACTTGTTAAGTCCGAGCAAAACGCCAATGAGTAATTTGCAGTTTTTGGCTTTCTTCATCAATACGATCAAGGCCGTTAATGATTATGAATCTTTGTTGAGAGGAGCAATTGCAACTGCTAGTAACGACCATAGATTGGGGGCAAATGAAGCACCACCAGCGATTATTTCGGTATTTATTGGAGAACAATTAACGAAAGTTTTGGCAGAACTTGAAGGGGTGACAGATGGAAAATTATCGCCTGAAGAAAAAACCGATTTAAAATTAAATGTTGTAGGTAAAATTCCAGAAGTGATTTTGGATAATACTGATAGAAATAGAACTTCACCATTTGCTTTTACAGGGAATAAATTTGAGTTTAGAGCTGTAGGTTCATCAGCAAATTGTTCGAATGCGATGACTACTTTAAATACTATCGTTGCTAAACAATTGAAAGATTTCAAGGTTGAAGTGGATGCTTTGATTGAAACCAAAGGTTTGAAAAAAGACGAAGCTATCTTCAATGTTTTGAGAGAATACATCAAAGTTTCCAAAAAAATACTTTTTGAAGGAGACGGTTACAGCGAAGCTTGGGAAATAGAAGCTGCAAAAAGAGGTTTGAGCAATTTCAAAACAACTCCCGAAGCCTTGAAATCCAGAGCTTCAAAACAAGCTTTGGATTTGTTTTCAGAAATGGGAATTATGAATCACGTGGAAGTGGAAGCGCGTCACGAAATTGAATTAGAAGAATATACCAAAAAAATCCAAATCGAAGGTAGAGTTTTGGGAGATCTTTCTCAAAATCACGTAAT
>NZ_JAQTPQ010000207.1 GCF_028712645.1 Flavobacterium sp.
TATATGTATCAAATCTATTGCTAGTTGGTTGCTCCTCAGCAGAGCCAATGTCCTCTTCAATTTGACGGAGGTAATTTAACTAATCTAAAATAAAAAATCACCAACTATTTTTGACCACATTACCAAATTTAGAATTTTGGTAAAAATAGAATCACAATATTCATTAAGAATGACAAATGTTTTCAGCCCTAACTTCTAATCTCTAACCTCTTTAATATCCATACTTATCTTTCCAACGGTGCTGCAAAAATTCACGGTTGCTATTCTCTCTCGAATTGTTCCCTGGATTATAAAGAACCGTTTCTTTTATAGCATCAGGAAGAAATTCCTGCTCGGCAAAGTTATTGGCATAATCGTGCGAATATTTATACTCATCACCATAACCCAATTCTTTCATTAATTTGGTAGGAGCATTGCGAAGGTGAATAGGAACGGGTAAATCTCCGGTTTGTTTGACCAATTGTTGTGCGGTTCCAATAGCCAAATAGGAGGCATTACTTTTGGGCGAAGTCGCCAAATAAATAGCACATTGACTCAAAATAATTCGGCTTTCGGGATACCCAATAGTAGATACAGCCTGAAAAGTATTGTTGGCCATAATAAAAGCAGTAGGATTAGCATTTCCAATATCTTCACTAGACAAAATAAGCATTCTTCGGGCGATAAATTTTACATCTTCGCCACCTTCAATCATTCTAGCTAACCAATAAACGGCACCATTAGGATCACTACCCCGAATCGATTTTATAAATGCCGAAACAATGTCATAATGTTGCTCGCCACTTTTGTCATACAAAACCGTATTTTGTTGCACGAGTTCAAAAACCCGATCATTAGTAATTAAAATTTCGTCTTCAGCGGAAGCGTTTACGACGAGTTCAAAAATATTTAATAGTTTGCGTCCATCGCCACCGGAAAGTCTTAAGAGTGCTTCTGTTTCGGTTAGTTTAATGTTTTTGGTTGCCAAAAAAGCATCGGTTTTCAAGGCACGGTGTAACAAGCTCTCCAAATCATCTTTGGTAAAAGCATTCAAAATATAGACTTGACATCTTGACAATAAAGCGGGAATAACTTCGAAACTTGGATTTTCGGTCGTGGCACCAATAAGAGTTATCCAACCTTTTTCGACAGCAGCCAATAAGGAGTCTTGTTGCGATTTGCTGAAACGGTGAATCTCGTCTATAAAAAGAATTGGGTTTTTTGTGGTGAAAAGTCCCCCACTTTGTTTCGCCTTTTCAATCACATCACGAATATCCTTCACTCCCGAATTAATCGCGCTCAAAATATAAAAAGGGTGTTTCGATTCTTGTGCAATAATCTGTGCCAAAGTTGTCTTTCCTGTTCCCGGTGGTCCCCAAAATATCAATGATGGAATAATTCCTTTCGCAATTTGTTGTGTCAACGAACCGCTAGGGCCAACCAAATGGGATTGACTGATATAATCTTCTAAATGTTGAGGTCTTATGCGTTCTGCTAATGGTGCTTCCAAGATGATTTTAAATTTTAGATTTCTGATTGAAGATTTAAATATTCAAATTTATGATATTACAATTAGAAACTTTAAGATAATCTAACAAACTTATTCAGTCTATTTTCTATCATCTATTTTCTAAATATGACAAAATAGCACTAAATTGCCTTTGGATACATTTTTGAGTAATCTAAAATGCTTCGCCAGTTCGCTAATCGCTCGGGTCAGAAATCTAAACTCTAAAATTTTAAATGAACGATAACCATTTTAAATACTCGAATTCAGTATTAGCGCTTCCACTATTTTTCGTCTGGTTTTTGTGGTTTATGTATTGGCTGGAAATTCGATTTGGTTTTGATTTTGACGAAAACGGAATTTATCCTAGGACATTTTCAGGTTTGCAAGGCATTGTTTTTAGTCCTTTTATTCATTCTAATATTGAGCATTTATACAATAATTCAATTCCGCTACTGATTTTGTTGGCTGCATTGCGCTATTTTTATTCCAAACAATCAATGGCGGTCATTGGTTATGGAATTTTGCTTTCAGGGCTGATAACGTGGATAATTGGGAGAAGTAATTATCACATAGGAGCCAGTAGTTTAATTTATGTATTGGTCAGTTTTATTTTTTTCAAGGGAATTCAAACCAAGTATTATCGATTGGTTGCTTTATCTCTTACTGTCATTATGGTTTATGGAGGTTTGGTTTGGTATATTTTTCCGAAGGTAGATGAGAATATTTCTTGGGAAGGACATTTGGCCGGATTGATTACAGGATTTGTTCTTTCGATTATTTATAAAACACCAGAATATAAAAAGATAATTAAATACGATTGGGAACATCCTGATTTCAATCCACAAGAAGACAAGTTTATGCAACGTTTTGATGAAAATGGGAACTTTGTAAATATTCTAAAAGAGGAATCTGAAGATGAATTTCCTTCTTATTTTTCTTCTGAGTCCTCAGTAAAATACACAATTATTGAAAATGAAAAAAATGAACCAAAACCGAAGCCTTAATTCATTTTCAAATTTTCAAATTCAATAATTTCAAATTTAATTTCTTTGCCTTACAGCCTCATATAAAAAAGCACCACAAGCTACAGAAACATTAAGTGAACCTATTGTTCCGAACATTGGTAGTTTAGCTTTTTCATCAACGATTTTAAGGACTGAAGGATTGATTCCTCTATCTTCGGAACCCATAATAATGGCAACTCCTTCTTTTAAATCAACATTGTAAATATTTTGATCTGTTTTTTCTGTCGCAGCAACGGTTTTTATTCCAGAACCCTGCAGATAGAAAATAGCATCTTTAATGTGTTCTACTTTACAAATAGGCACATTAAATACGGCTCCAGCCGAAGTTTTCACTGTGTCACCATTTACTGGCGCTGAACCTGATTTTTGAACAATAATTCCGTTGACGCCAGTACATTCGGCAGTTCTGATGATAGCGCCAAAATTTCTTGCATCCGATATTTGATCTAAAATCAAAAACAAAGGCACTTTCCCAGATTCAACAGTCGCATCTACTAAATGTTCCAAGTCAATAAAACCAATTGGCGAAATTGAGGCCACAGCACCTTGATGATTGTTAGGTGTTAATCTGTTCAGTTTTTCTACAGGAACGTAAGAGAAATTCACGTTGGCACGTTTCATTACCTTCATTAAATCTTTCATCAATTCGCCAGAAATTTCCTTTTGAATGAAGACTTTATCGACTTCTTTTCCTGCTTGTATGGCCTCAATAATGGCTCGTATTCCGAATATTAGATGTTCTTTTTCCATTTTGCAAAGATAGTTTTTTGTTTCAAGTTTATTGCTAGCAAAAGTAAAAAACTGTATTTGTGAATAGTGAGTTTTTATTTAAAAACTGGGCACTTATTTTTTTATTGTTAACAGTACTTATTGATTGAAAAATGTTTATAAACAGTTTAATTATTAACGAAAAATGGGTTATGTTTGTATATAAAATTAAATAATATGAAAAAAATTGTACTTTTATTTATCCTCCTCCTTTCTTATATTGGATTTTCTCAAACAAATAAGCAAAAAATTCAGTCACGCCTGAATAATGATATGTTAAAGTTTGGATTGACAAGCAAGGATGTTTCTGACTGGGTCGTTGAGAGTGAAGTCACTTCTGAAGGAACCAAAATCACAAATTATTATATTGTTCAACGATATCAGGGAATTGAGATTTTTAATGCTCAATCAAACATTTCTATGAAAGACGGAAATGTCATTGCTATTGGTAATAAGTTTAAAAAGAATATTGATAAGAAAATTAATGCTATTGCTCCTACTATATCTGTTCTAGATGCTATTGCAAGTGCTTATTCTCATTTAGGAATAAAAGTTCCAGCTACATTTTCAATAGTTGAAACCATAAATGACAAATCATTCAAATTGAGTGATGGAATTCAGGAAGGTTTTATTAGTGCTAAATTAGTTTATCAATCTGTAGCTGATAGCAAATTGAAATTAGCTTGGGCTTTTCAGTTTTATTCACCTGATGGGAAACATCTTTGGGATTTAAGAATAGATGCGCTTAATGGATTGATTTTGGAGAAAAATGATTTGGTTATAAGTTGTAATTTTGGGAAAGCAAAAAAGGATATTTATCCTTCTAATTACCCTTTTAATTTCATAGAAAATAAAATTAAAAAAACGGCTATAACATCAGTATTAGCTAATACAGGTTCTTACAGGGTTATTCCTTATAATTATGAAAGCCCCAATCACAGTCCCTTTCAGTTAATATCTTCTCCAAGCGATGTGCTTGCATCTCCTAATGGATGGCATAATGCAAATACAAAGACTGGAAACATTGCAACACTTAAATATACCTTTACCAGAGGAAATAATGTTTTTGTTCAGGAAGATGCAAATGGCGATGACGGAACTGGTATTAGTCCTGATGGAGGAACGCTTTTAAATTTTGATTTTCCCTATGGTGGACAGACATTACAACCTACTGCTTATACCTCTGCAGCATCAACCAATTTATTTTATATGGCTAATATTATGCATGATGTTTGGTATCAGTATGGATTTAATGAAGCTTCTGGGAATTTCCAAAAAAATAATTATGGCAGAGGAGGCAGTACAAGTGAAGATTACGTTTTAGCGGACTCACAAGATGGTTATTCTCAATCTTCAGCAACATTAAATAATGCTAATTTTGCTACACCAAATGATGGTACTAGCCCAAGGGTACAAATGTACTTATGGACTTATGGTGCTCCCCCTACTGAATATATTAATGTGAATTCACCAGGGTCAATTGCAGGTCCTAGAGTTGCAACAACGAATGTTTTTGAAGGTACCGATCAAATTCCTGTTCCAGTTGCTCCTAATGGAATCACTTCTAATTTGGTTTTGTATCAAAATAATCCAACACCTCCGGGTTATAATTCGGCTTGTCAGTCCCCAATTAATGCGTCTGCCTTGATAGGAAAAATTGCATTAATAAAAAGGGGAGGATGTAATTTTAATTTAAAAGTAAAAAATGCTCAGGATGCTGGAGCAATTGCGGTTATTATGATGGATAGCATTCCTAACAATCCATCTAGACTTTCTATGAGTTCCACTGGGATTTTGGGAATAACCATTCCTGCTGTTTTTGTAACTAAAGAAATCGGAGATGTATTTATTGCTGAAATGTCAAATGGTCCTGTTAATGTAAAATTAGAAGTGCCAGCCAATTTATATTTGTATGCTGATGGAGATTTTGATAATGGAATAATTGCTCATGAATATGCACACGGAATTTCTAATAGGTTGACGGGTGGACGTCTTAATTCAAGTTGTTTGACTTCTCCAGAACAAATGGGAGAAGGTTGGTCAGACTGGGTTGCGCTGATGATGCAAATTAAAGATGGAGATGTGGGGGGAACTGCAAAAGGGATTGCAACTTATGCAATAAATGAAGTAACAACTGGAGGCGGAATTAGGAATTATCCCTACTCGACCAATATGGCTATTAATCCCTTGACCTTTGCCGATACTAATGGTAAAACGGTAATGGATACAAATTCAAATTCAGTTACTTTTGGTCTTGAAATAGTAGAACCTCATGATACGGGTGAAGTTTGGGCGGCGACATTATGGGATTTAACTTGGGCATACATCGGTAAATATGGTTTTAGTTCTAATATTTATACAGGAACTGGTGGTAATAATAAAGTAATGCAATTGGTTATTAATGCAATGAAAATGCAGCCTTGTAATCCTTCCTATATTGAGGCAAGAGATGCTATAATTGCAGCAGATCAGGCAGCAACAGGCGGGCAGGATTATTGTATGATTTGGAAGGTTTTTGCTCGTAGAGGCTTGGGTGTTAATGCTTCTTCGGGGGATAATGCTGGAGATAAAACAAATATTGCTGCAATTAATGATCAAGTAGAAGACTTTATCGAACCTGCAGCAGGAGCTAATTGTACATTAGCAGTAACTCAATTTAATAATAATGATAAAATTAGCATTTACCCAAATCCTTCGCCCAAAGGGCAAATTTATATTCACACCAATGATTTTATTGGTAAGTTAAACATTCAGGTTGTAGATATAAACGGAAGAATTGTTTATAAATCAACTGAAACTGACTTTAGCTCAGTTACATCAGGAGATAAATCAATCAACTTAAATCATTTACAAAAAGGAATGTATGTTGTTAAATTGAGTAATGAAACAATAAATTTTAGTGAAAAAATCTTTATTAAATAATTTATTTTCTATCTAATAGCACTATTTTTATAATAAGTCCTCGAAGCTATTCTTTGAGGACTTTTATTTTTTACGGTTTAATAGTCAAAAATAGTTGGTGAAAATGCTGTAAAGCATTATAAAATATGATGTTTCCAAAAGTTTATTGAAATTCGTTTCAATAAACTTTTTTATTTATGACAAATTCAAAAAAAAGCGTTG
>NZ_JAQTPQ010000208.1 GCF_028712645.1 Flavobacterium sp.
ATTTATGTCTAACCTAGATAATTTCCATCCGTCTTGAACAGGTAAAATAATTTTTTCTAATATCGTCTTTATATCATATTCCATTATGTAAATTTACACCTTTCACACAAAACCCAGTAGAACCAAATTTAAAGGCTTTTGAAAACATCCTTCCAGTTTTGGTTTAAATTGTCATCAAAAAACCAGTTAAATCTTCTTTTTTATTGAGTCCGAATTTTTTCCGCAAACGGTAACGTGACACTTCAACACCTCCGTTTGAAATGTTCATAATTTCTGCTATTTCTTTTGTGGACATATTCATCAATAAATAGGTCGATAAATCCAATTCGCGAGGAGAAATTGTCGGATATTTTTCTTTTAATCTTTTAAGAAAATCGAAATGAACATTTTTTATATGTTTTTCAAGATCTTTCCAGCTTTTATCGGCATTCACTTCTTTTATTATACTTTTATTTAGTTTGTTAAACTGAAATTTAGTTGATTCGTCAAGAGAATCTACATTGATGTCTTTGAGTTTATGAATAATTCCATTTAATATTTTATTCTTTTTTACAACTTGTAAAGTGTTTGTAACCAGCTCTTTATCTTTTGAAAGAATTTTAATTTGCAGCTTGTCATTTTTTAGGCGTTCGATTTCTTTTTCTAAATCATATTGCCCTTTTTGGATTTTTGATTCTTTTTCTAAATAAATCCTTCTCATTTCAATCGTTTCGTAATATTTGTCTTTCCGTATTTTTGCTTGAATTCTATTTCTAATAAAATAAGTTGTGGCAATAATTAGTACGATGTAGCAAAAAAAGGCTACGAAATGTCTATACCAAGGCGGAGAAATTGTAAATAGAACTTGTTTTACTTCGGATTGTATTCCATAGCTGTTTCTAGCCTTCAGATTCATTATGTAGTTACCTTCCCATAAGTTGGTATATTCTTTAATGGAGATGGGAGACCAATTACTCCATCTGTCATCAAAACCTTCTAATTGATATGAAAATTCAATATTGTCTATGTTCTCATAGCTAGGCGAAGAAAAAGTAAACTTTACTCGATTTGATTTATATGGAACTTCTTGCTTTTTATAGGTGTTTTGGCTATTTCCAAATACCAGCGTGTCTCCTGGAAACGAGAAACTTCTTATAAATGCTGTGGGCTTCCAAACAGAATTATTCAAAAGTTGGGAATCATAATGTGCCAATCCATTCGTTAGTCCAATAAATATGTTTTTTGAATCAATTGTATTAACAGACATATAATTATTGACCAAATTACCAGTTAAACTTGAAAATGGAGCGACAATATTCTTATACTCGCCAGAAGTGTTTTTTGATAAGACTCCTAATGATTCTTTAAATAGATACCAAATATTTCCTAGTGAATCTTGGATAAGCGAGGACGCCATTGGAAGATCTTTAAATAATGCAGTCATTTTTTTGTCTTCATAAAACAAATCCTGATCTTGAGAGTATTTATAAAAATTATTGTTTGTTTGAAAATAAACAGTGTTATTTATAGTTTGAATACTGCCAATGCCTTTAATAGTGTTCGAAAGATTCGGATAGGTTTTGATTGAGTTGAATTTTTTCAGGTCATCTGAAAGAGTCATTTTATAAATTAAATCATCTTTTTTTAACCATAAATAGGATTTGTCAATTTCGAAAGAACTTGATGGTTTGTCAAAACCGAAAATTTGATTTCGGTATTCCAACCCATTTGATGTCTTTTCAAAAACAGCAAAACCGTTGTAATTGGCACCAATAATATAGTTGGGATGATTTGGAATTTTTTTGAAACGAAAGTATCCTCTAGTGTCAAGCGTTTTGACAGAATGGTTGCTTTCAATTATCATAGCTCCGTTATTATTTCCGCAAATTAATTGGTCATCAATTATTTGAATGTTCCATGCTTGACCAGTAGTTTCTTCCAGCAAAGAAAAATTTTCTTGTCTGAAAGGTAAATTCCATTTAGAATAAAAAACGCCTTGATTTGTGGCAACATATAAATTCCCTTTAAACACCACCGAAGCATATACGGTACTAAGACCATAACTAAAACCGAAATAGGTAAAAGGCGAGTTTTCATTTATATAACTAATACCATTGTCAAGACCTAGCCAAAGATTGTTTTTGTTATCGATAAAAGAGGTCAAAACGGTATTGTTTTGAAGCCCTTTTTTATAGTTAATATGTTGAATTATTTTACCATTGGTATCACAAATTATAATTCCATCCAAAACAGAATTCAAAACAATGAATTTGCTTTTGAAGGCCACACCACCTAATGAACTGTTTTTTTTGATAAAAGTGTTTGCCTCTGTAATCCATGGGTCTAATTTTTCATCGTTGTAAACAAAAAGACCTTTATTTAAAGTAGCGATGAGTAATTTGTTTTCAGGAAAAGGAAACATACCCCAAATTTCTGTATTGTTAAAAATAGTTGTCCCTTTTAATGGATACAATTTACCATTCTTATATTCTACTATTCCAGCAGAAACATCCTGTAAGTAAAGATGGTTCTTTACCTGAAAGGAAAATTGAAATCTATCGGGGGCTTCTATTATTTTTAATAGGTTGTTTTTATAGATATAGATTTTAGCAAATGATTGAAAGACAACCTCATCTTTATAAAGATGTATTTTCCAGATGAAATCAATTATTTTCTTTTTGTTTACCAGTTTTGAAATAGAAACATACTCTAGTTTCCCTTTTGAATTTGTTTTATAATATCCAAATTCACTATAACCCCCTATGAAAATTTTACCTGTAGGGTCAATTTTCACACATCGAGTATCTGGTGGGTTTGGTAAAGGATATTTGTGCCAAACTGATCCATCAAATTGGAATAAACCATTGTTGTTTGCAAAATATAAATTTCCGTTTTTATCTTGATCAATATCCCAGTTTTGAGTGCCGCCGTTGTAGTCGGTTTTTTTATAATTTCTTATTTCTGGAAGGCCAATGTTTTTTACCTGACCAAAAAGGGATGTTGCAAATAGGAGTAATAATGGTAGGTTTATTTTTAAAAAATCCATAATGAATTCAAAATGTAATAATACGATTTGTAAACGAAAACGTTTTCTTTTTTTGCAAACCGTGGTTAATTTTTTGCAAAAATTTATTTCTAAAGCTAATTTACTGGTTTTTTAGTAATGTAGGGTTTATTTTTAAAAAAAACGTTTTCGTTTATAACATAAATTAAGTTTTAATATTTTGATAAACAGATTAATATAAATTTTTTGTTCAGTTTTTGTTCGGTTGTAAAATTTACTTTGTATGGTTTTTGTAATGAACTTCAAATACTAATACCAAAAAAATAGTTCTAGTATTGCATCAAATTACTAATTAATTAACCAAAATTTTTAGAAAAATGAAATTAAAAAAATTATTTATTTTTTGTCTTTCATCTCTCTTATTTTCTATTTATGTTCAGGCACAAGATGTGAACGTAAAAGGAAAAGTGAATGATGAAAATGGAATGCCCATTCCAGGAGCAACAATTTTAATTCAAGGAACCTCAAAGGGAACAACTTCGGATCTGGATGGGAATTATCAAATAAAGGCTGCTTCAAGCGGCACTTTAGTGTTTAGTTATTTGGGATACACTTCCGTTAAGGAAGCCATTAACGGCAGAACTACAATTAATGTAAAACTTCAAATTGAGTCACTATCCTTACAAGAAGTTGTAATTAATGTAGGTTATGGAACTCAGAAGATGAAAAATTCAACAAATGCAGTTTCTAAAGTTAAGTCGGATGCATTTGAAAATCGCCCTATTGTATCTGTAGCTCAAGCAATACAAGGTAATGCTGCCGGTGTAAATGTTGTTCAAACTTCAGGAAAACCAGGAGCCAGTTTTGATGTAAGGATTAGAGGTCTTAGTTCTATAAACTCTGAAAACTCCCCTTTGTATGTTATTGATGGAATCCAAACTAAAGATATTTCCGGTTTAAATACCGAAGATATTGTGGATTTATCCATTTTAAAAGATGCTACTGCAACAGCTATTTATGGTGTAAATGGCTCATCAGGGGTTGTAGTTATTACTACTAAAAAAGGAAAATCAAATAAAAATGATTTTCAATTTACTTCTTATTTAGGGATGTCAAAAGCCGTGAGCAATGTAGATGTTTTAAATTTAACAGATTACAAAACATTGATAAATGAAATTAATCCAAGTTACTTAACAACTGCAAATGACCCAAAATATACAGGAATAAATACGAATTGGCAAGATGAAATCTTGAAAACGGGTATTGATCAAAATTATAATTTTTCGTATGCTGGAGGTACTGATAAAGTAAGACTCTATGGAGCTTTAGGATACCAAACAGTAGATGGTATAATTAATCCATCAAAATACAATCGATTTTCTGGAAAAATAAATGTGAATGCCAATCTTTATTCTTGGTTGAAAACCGATGTAAGTATGAATATTATTCAATCGGATGGTTCTTATATTAGTGATAATAACAGCGTTGGACAAGGTGGTGCAGTTATGAGTGCATTGGTAACACCTACATTTTTGCCTATTTGGGGTTCTCAGTTAAATGTTAGAGAAACAAACGCAGATGGATCTTATAAAGATGGATTTAAAGATGGTCAATATGCAGAAAATCCATATCAATCAGGATGGGAAAATCCAGTTTCATTATTGTCAAGAAAAAACACTACAGCTGTAAATAGATATTTAAGCAGTATTAGTTTTGATGTTAATGTTTTGCACAATCTAGTTTGGAAACCAATGGTATCGCTAGATTGGACAAGATCAAACAATGTTCAGTTTGTTGACCCATTTAGTAATGTTTGGGGAAGAAATGGAGATAACAACCCTGATTCTGACAAAGGAAGAGGAAGTAATACAATAGAGAACAATACGAATTGGAATTTTGAAAACACGTTGAACTATTCATTGAAATTTGATAATTCAGATTTAAACTTATTAGGTGGTATGTCAATGCAGAAAAATAATTATACTAAAGATGCCAATTCTGGAACTGGGTTCCCTGTTGAGCTAACTGACTATGATTTTAATGTTGCTAAAAATCAATCTTTCGAAAACAGAGAAAATGAGGTAAAAAGTCTCTCTTATTTTGGAAGAGTAACCTACAATATCAAAAATAAATATATTGTGAATGGTGTATTTAGAGAAAGTGGTGCCTCTCAATTAGCAAAAGGCAATAAATGGGGATTTTTTCCAGCAGTTTCAGCCGCTTGGATTATTTCCAATGAAAATTTCTTGAAGGATGCTACTACAATTAGTGAATTAAAACTTAGAGGAGGTTGGGGAAAAACAGGTAATTTATCAGGATTACCAGCCTATTCAAGCTTTGATTTGAATTATACAAATCCTTTGACGAATGCAACAACATTAGATCAAATAGGTAACCCAGATTTGAGATGGGAAACCACAACTGACATTAATTTAGGTTTAGATTTAGGTTTAATCAAAAACAGAATCAAATTTACGGCAGATGTGTACAAGAAAAACACAAATGACTTGCTTCAAATTATTTATTTCCCAGGATTTTCAAAACCATATTATTATAATGCTGGTGAAATTGAAAACAAAGGATTGGAATTAGGTATAAACACAATGAACTTCACAGGAGATTTTAAATGGAACTCTAATTTCAATATTTCTTTCAATGATAACAAAGTGGTTAAATTAGGTTTACTTAAAAAATTACCATTTCAAAATTTAACTTCTGTTGGAGAAAGTGTAATTCTACTGACTGAAGGTAGTTCTTTAGGAAGCTTCTATGGTTATAAAGTAGATAAAGTAGACCCTACTTCTGGTGCATTATTGTACAAAGATATCAATGGAGATGGAGTAATTACTCCAGATGATAGAACAAATATTGGAAATCCTAATCCAAAATTCACATTTGGTTTTAGCAATGATTTTAGTTATAAAGGATTTAGTTTAGATGCTTTAATCACTGGTTCACAAGGAGGAGATATTTTCAATGCTTCAAGAATGGATTTGACATTGATGAATAATTACAACAATCAATCTACTGAAGTATTAAACAGATGGACTACAGCGGGTCAAATTACAGATGTTCCAAAAGCGAATGATGCAAGTGCATTACACGTATCTAATAGATTTGTAGAAGACGGTTCTTACATTCGATTGAAAGCTGTTACATTAGGTTATCAATTTAAATTGGAAAACTTAAAATTAAATTCAATAAAATTATATGTAACAGGGCAAAACCTATTTACGATTACAAATTATAAAGGATTTGATCCAGAAGTTGGGGCTTTTAATAATGCTACAGGAATCGGTCAAGGTATAGATTTAGGAACCTATCCTCAAGTTAAAACATTTATTTTTGGACTAAAAGCCAATTTTTAATACTAAAATATAAATACTATATAGTTATGAAATTATTTAAAAATTATTTAA
>NZ_JAQTPQ010000014.1 GCF_028712645.1 Flavobacterium sp.
ACGAGGATAGAAGAACAACAAGACGTGTTGTTTTTCAACATAAAATCATTATTACCTGCTGAGAACTCTGATAATATAAGTGTAGAACAAATTAGTTTTTTGATAAAAGAAGGGATTTTGATTTCTTTTCAAGAAAAACGTTCCGATTTTTTCACTCATATTCGAGAGCGAATTCGCACTCATTCTGGAATTGTTAGGGTAAAAAAATCTGATTATTTGCTATACATTCTTCTCGACGCTGTTATGGAAAATTTTTACATTACCATTGAAAACGAGGAAGATAAAATAGAAGAATTGATTAATCTTACCAAGAATAGCGCCGACCCAATAATCCTAGAAAGAATAGAGAAACACAGAGATAATTTTAATTTCTTGAAACGTTCCATCATTCCGTTGCGAGATTCTTTGTACGATATAAAAAGCATAAAAGATGATAATGTGTTTAATGTAATCGAAGATGAAAATTTTAGTTTTTTTGTTCGTTTACACCAAAAAAGCTTAGAACTTTTAGACCAAATTGAATCGGATATGGGTTCGCTTGAAAGTGCATCGAATTTCTTTTTCTCGGCACAAACCCACAAGATGAACGAGATTATGAAAACCCTGACCATTGTTTCGGCCATTTTTATTCCGCTTACTTTTATCGTGGGAGTTTACGGAATGAATTTTAAATATATGCCAGAATTAGAATATCAAAATGGTTATTATACCGTTGTTGGCATTATGATTTTGATAGTATTGGCAATGCTTTATTATTTTAAAAGACGCCGTTGGTTTTAACTTAAGACAATAATTAATCAAATATAAAAAATAGAAATAATTAAAAATTAATAATACAAATAATGAATAAGGCCATATATATCGCCACCAGCGAAGAAAATAGCGGGAAATCTATTATCACTTTGGGCATAATGAGTATGCTTATTAACAAAACAGCCAAAGTGGGTTATTTTAGACCTATAGTTGAAGATTTTGACGAAGGAAATCTAGACAATCATATCGAAACGGTAATTAATCATTTTGGTTTAGATATCGAATTTCACGATGCTTATGCCATTACCAAAAGCAAATTAATCAAGAAGAAGAACAAAGGAAAACTAGGAGAAGTAATCGATTTAATTATCGAAAAATACAAACGACTCGAAGAACGATTTGATTTTGTCTTAGTAGAAGGAACCAGTTTTACAGGAGAAGGCACGGTTATCGAATTAGATATGAACGTTCTAATTGCAAAGAATCTAGGAATTCCAACCATTATTGTTGGCTCTGGTGTCGGAAAAACATTAGAGGAATTAGTTGACAGTCTTTATTTGGCTTATGATTCTTTCAAGGTAAAAGAGGTGGAAGTCTTGGCAGTTATTGCCAATAAAGTGCAACCTGAAAACATTGAATTAGTAACCGACGGATTGAAAAAAAGCTTGCCCGAAACAATTTTAATTAATTCAATTCCAATTGTTTCGAGTTTAAACAATCCAACGATTCAAGAGATTGTAAAAGCGTTGAATGCTACCGTTTTATTTGGTGCGTCATTTTTGAATAATCAAATTGGGAGTTTTAGTATAGGAGCAATGCAATTGCGAAATTATTTATTGAATTTAAAAGATAATGCCCTTGTGATAACCCCTGGTGACAGAGCAGACATTATTCTTGGAGCATTGCAAGCTAATGAATCTATAAATTATCCATCGATTTCAGGAATAGTTTTGACGGGTAATATTGTTCCAGAAGACAGTATTCTAAAACTGATTGAGGGACTTTCTACAATTGTACCTATTATTGCGGTTGAAGGAGGAACATATATGATTTCTAATAAAATTGGCGATATAAAACCTAAAATTTATGCCAATAATAAACAAAAAATTCAGACGTCTATCGACACTTTCGAAAGATATGTAGATTTAGATAATTTGACTGAGAAGTTCATCAAGTTTGAAGCAGAAGGAATGACTCCAAAAATGTTCCAATACAATTTGGTAAAACGCGCCAAAAAACATCGTAAACACATTGTTTTGCCTGAAGGAAATGATGATAGAATAATTATTGCAGCAGCACGATTATTGTCAATGGATGTGGTCGATATTTCTATCATTGGAAATAAAAAACAAATTGAAAATAAGGTAAATGAGTTGGGTTTGACTTTCGATTTTACCAAAGTTCACATCATCAATCCAATAAAATCAGAGCATTATGATGATTATGT
This sequence comes from Flavobacterium sp., assembly GCF_028712645.1. GTDB lineage: Bacteria > Bacteroidota > Bacteroidia > Flavobacteriales > Flavobacteriaceae > Flavobacterium. The sequence continues at coordinate 2,201 of NZ_JAQTPQ010000014.1, forward strand.
AAAAACGTATTATGAGTTGCGAAAAGAAAAGAAAATGACAATGGAAATCGCCAAAGATTTAATGGAAGACGGTTCTTATTTTGGCACAATGATGGTCTATAAAGGCGATGCTGACGGAATGGTTTCGGGAGCAGCACACACAACTCAGCATACCATTTTACCAGCTTTGCAATTCATTAAAACTAAACCCAATTCTTCTGTGGTTTCTTCGATATTCTTTATGTGTTTAGAAGATAGAGTTTCGATTTTTGGAGACTGTGCTATTAATCCAAATCCTACGGCAGAACAGTTGGCAGAAATCGCCATTTCATCTGCCGATTCTAGTTTGGCTTTCGGCATTGAACCCAAAATAGCAATGCTTTCTTATTCTTCTGGTTCATCAGGAAAAGGGGATGAGGTGGACAAAGTAAGAAAAGCTACTGAAATTGTAAAAGCAAAACGTCCCGATTTAAAAATTGAAGGTCCAATTCAGTATGACGCAGCCGTTGATCCAGAAGTGGGACAAAGTAAAATGCCAAATTCAGAAGTAGCAGGACACGCCAGCGTTTTGATTTTCCCTGATTTGAACACAGGAAATAACACCTACAAAGCCGTTCAAAGAGAAACTGGTGCCTTGGCAATTGGTCCAATGTTGCAAGGATTAAACAAACCCGTAAACGATTTAAGCCGTGGTTGCACCGTTGACGATATTATAAATACGGTTGTCATTACAGCTATTCAAGCACAAGGATTATAAGCAAATTAAAAATTTAAAAAATAAACAGAATGTATATCCATCCAGTCTCTCTCTCCTTCGGAGAGAGTTGGGGTGAGGAAAAAAAATAAACAATGAAAATAATAATAATTAACTCAGGAAGTTCTTCAATAAAATACCAATTAATCGAAATGCCTTCCAACGAGGTCATTTGTTCTGGAATGATTGACAGAATAGGGTTGGAGACTTCTAATCTAAGTTATGTGACCAATACCAATAAAATTGAAGAATCTTTGCCAATTGAAAATCACAAAATTGGTCTTGAAAAAATCGCGCATTTGTTGATGGATGAAAAAGTGGGTGTGATAAAAAGCACTCAAGAAATCAGTGCTGTTGGTCATCGTGTGGTTCACGGCGGAAGTAATTTTACGAGTACAACCATTATCAATAAAGAAGTAAAAGACAAAATTAAACAGCTTTTTGAATTGGCACCATTGCACAATCCCGCTAACTTGGAAGGAATAAATGTGGCGACAGCAATTTTTAATACTGCTAAACAGGTAGCGGTTTTTGACACAGCTTTTCACCAAACGATGCCTGTTGTGGCTTATAAATATGCTGTTCCTAATTATCTTTTAACTGAAAATAAAATACGTGTTTATGGTTTTCACGGAACAAGTCACAAGTATGTTTCGGAGAAAGCTATTAAGTATTTGCAAAATAGTTCTAAAATTATCACCATACATTTAGGTAACGGTTGCAGTATGACAGCCATAAAGGACGGAAAAAGTATGGACACCACACTCGGTTTTGGACCAATGAATGGTCTGATTATGGGAACTCGGAGTGGTGATATTGACCAATCAGTAATTTTTTATTTGGTAAATACTTTGGGTTATTCATTTGATGCAGTCAGCACGATGTTGAATAAACAAAGCGGAATGCTTGGGCTTACTGGTTTTAGTGATTTGAGAGATATTGAATCGAATGCTGCACAAGGAAATACAGATTGTCAACTGGCTTTAGCAATGAACGCTTACCGAATCAAGAAATATATTGGTTCTTATGCAGCGGCTTTAAACGGTTTGGATGCGATAATTTTCACGGCTGGAATAGGAGAGAACTCTTCTTATATACGACAATTGGTTTGTACAGATATGGAGTATTTTGGAATTGAACTCGATGAAGCTAAAAATGAAATGCGTTCCAAAGAAATCAGGGAAATCAATACGCCTCAATCAAGAACAAAAATTTTGGTTGTTCCTACTAATGAGGAAATCGAAATCGCGAATCAAGTGTATGAATTGCTTTTGGGTTAAGAATGAATAAGGTCAAACCTAACAGGTTTTTAAAACCTGTTAGGTTTTAACTCCTAACTATTTCAAGCTTCCCACCATATCCTCTGGTTTTACCCAAGCATCAAAATCTTCGGCGGTAACATAACCCAAACGTATTGCTTCTTTTTTCAAAGTAGTTCCGTTTTTGTGTGCGGTTTGGGCAATTTCGGCTGATTTATAATAACCAATTTTAGTATTTAAAAAAGAACAATAATTAGTCAGCTAGAATTGAAAAAAAGTGTTTTTACATCAAGGAAAATTCATTTACTATGCCGTTTTTTACTTCAACGCCTCGATCAGCAAATTCATTAAATCGAGAGTCGTGATTTAGAATAACAATTGCTTTGCCTTGTCTGGATAATTCTTTGAGCATTTTCATAATTAAAACACCGCTTTGTCTATCTAAAAAAGCTGTAGGTTTGTCACATATAATGATTTTTGGATTAATTACTAAAGCTTTGGCAATTAGAGTTTGTTGTATTTCTAATTTAGAAAGCTGTTTAGGTATCTTTTTCCGGCGTTCATACATATCGACCGTTTTTAGAGCTTCCTTAGTTCGTTGTCTTATTTCATCTGATTTTAATTTTTGAACTCTTAATGAAAATGCTACATTTTCTTCGGTGTTCATAGCTTCAAATAAATTCTGTTGATGAAATACGAAACCTATTGTTTGAGATTCAATTAAAATAATTTCTTCATAACCCGATAAATTAGTGTTTTTCCCGTTTATTGAAAGAATTCCTTCATTTGGATTTATTATACATCCCATCAATGTAAGAAGTGTTTTTTTTGAATATTCAGATTTACCATTAATTAATAAAATTTCACCATTATTAAGCTTTACACCTGTTGTTTCATTATTATTAAATGTTCCAGCACTAGTGCAATATATTTTGTTTATATTTTCAAATTTGGCTACCATTTTGTTTAATTTTTTAGAATATTTTTAATTGAACTTCTGCTTTACAAACCATATTGACTCTAAACTTAAATTGATACCAATTTTATGGTAGTTTTCTTTTATTAGACCATTTCCAATTGTCCCTTTTTGACCATAAGAATAGGTTATGTTTAATAAGGATTTTGTATTATCTATTGGTATTCCGATTCCTGCACTAAACGACATATTAGTAATATTTTTATTGCTTATTAAAAGGTATCCAGTATCATAATTGACGCCCGTGAAATAATGGATTTTATCCAAATAATAGGTACTTTGTTTTTGTTTTAGATAGGATAATCCTAATGCAAATTTGTCTTGATTTTTAAATTCACCATAGACAGTACTTTGATTGGTGTCGCTCCAAAAACTTTTTTCATAATCAAAAGTTAGATTGATATTTTTTTTAAATGATTTACTGAATCCTACACCAATTTCAAGAGGCAAATAATAGTCCGTAATGTCAGAATAATTAACGTTCTCCTCAACATATTGGGTTTCTGATTGGTTTGCTGTGGTAACTGATTGGATTTTTGATGCGGATAATTTAGAAGGGGTTTTTATCGTTAACCCGATGTCAAAAGCAGAATCAATTTTGACTTGATTGCCTAATGTAAAACGTATTCCGTCATAATAACTCTTTTTATCTATGTTTGTTATAGAATTTGCAATTGTAAATTTTTTATTATCATTAATATTCCCAAAATAAAAAGAAGTTGTTAATCCAAATGTGATTTTTTTTTGGATTTTATATCCATAAGAAAGATCAAAATTGTTTAACCCACCTGTGCTAGTTGCATTTAAATAATAGGATTCATTGCTATTGCCAATTGCCATTTTATAATTTGAAATTAAATAATTTGAGCTTGAATAAGGCTTTAATGATACGCTTATACCTGATTTTGAATTTAAAGGAAATGCAATGGCAAGGTGAGAAAACTGAAAATTATTCCTTTTCTCGGTTGACGTCTGACTACTATATGTTGTTTGCATTCCTTTCAATCCGATATCAAAAAAGAAACTATTTTTGTGTATAAATGCTAGTGAAGCAGGATTTTTATTGTTTATGAATGTTGTTGAAGGTAAAGCAATTCCCGACGAGCCAATAGATGGGAGTGAGCCAAAATCAGAATCATACAAACTCCCTAAGCCAAAAATAGAATAAGGTGAAGTAGAAACACTTTGAGAAAATACACTCACAGATTGAATCGTAAAAAATAATAGAAACAAAATTTTGTTTTTCATTCTAATAGGAGATATAATAAATTTTTAATTTTAGTTTGTTCTCTGTGTTCTTTTGGTTTCCTAAAACAATTCTATCTACTCCTTTTGAAATATTTGGAAACGCAAAAATCAAGGATGATTTTGAACCATAAATTTTAGATATTTCTTGGGATAAAAAAGAACCAAGATTAATTTTATATCCAATATTTTCATTAAATTCATCTGGAATATTATTTAGTATTGCCAAATTTTTTGATCCGTCAGAATTAGTTAATACTTTGGAAATTCGGTTTAAGTTATCACATTCATAAACTTGCAATGAGTCCTTTAAAGGATATAAAGTTGAAATGCTATTTTTATTAGGTTTAATCACCAATTCAGCATCTACAATAAACCCTTTTTCAGAGATGTATTTTAACTGCTTTATGAAAGGAAAATCAATTCGGCAAGCTAGTCCAGTTCCAGATTGAATATAGGCATTATTATCCGTCAATTCACTTGCTAATTTGTTTCTTGAATCTGGCAAATTTTGAAGGATTGTCCCCGTTCTATCTAATGAAATAGTATTAAATTGTTTCGTAATATCGCTGATGCTGAAATCTTTTATTAGTGAATATTTCGAATCTGTGTTGGATATTTTATAATAAAGTCTTAAAACACTCTTTGTAGTATATCCAATTAAATTTGCCGAATTATCTGTAGAAGGTTTTATGACAAGACCTTTGAAATAATCATCAAATTCATTAGAATTAGTTATCTCATTATTATTTAATTTATCAAATAATTTTTTTCCAAAATCAGGATCAATTTGAATGTTGATGGAGTCTTTTCCAATTGGTTTTGGATAAAAAGTTTTTGAGCCAATACTTTTGCTATCATAAGTTAAGGAAGAAATATTATAGAAATTTGTATCATCAATATTTGGCTTTACACTTTGAGTTAATTGATGGATGTTTATAGTTTGAGTTTTCGTTGTATCACCATAATAATATCTATCATATCTTAAAATTACAGCAATGGAATCGAATACATAATTTGTAGTTTGGGTATCTGAACTTGAACTGCTAATATAATAAGTATCAGGTGTCAATTTGAAGTAACTTTCTGATTTTACTTTTCCAAGAATAGGATCATTGTAATTACCAATTAAAATTCGGCCTTGGTTTGAAGTTGCTAATGAATCAAAGTTAATAGTTGACACATCTACAGTCAAGGTGTCTATCATAATTACTTTATTATTTATACTTAAATAATCTGATCCAACAACAAAATTACCTTCAGTATTATCTGTTTGACAAGAAGTGAAAATTGTAATAAAAAGTAATAGAAACAAAATATACCTCATAATTTTTTTTAGGCAAACCTACAGTGAGTTTGTATATTTTGAGCAATAATATATACTAGTGGTTTGTTTCTATCTACAAATTTGATAGAAAACACTATAACAGAAAAAAATAGCCAATTAATTTTTTTAGCGATAGTATCTACCCATTCATCTGACAAAAACGGCAGTCTATATATATTCTTTTTTTTTGATTTGAAACCTAGATAGATTTGTTCCAATATTTAAATAATGAAAATAGGAAAAACAGTAAAATGGATGTTTTTATTTGCAATCAGCAATCTAAGTGCTCAAAATAATTATTCGATTGATTTTGGAATTAACGCACAACCAACAGAAAACATAAAATCGAATGAGGTAAGTCTAGAAATAGATTATAGTAAAACATTCGATACAAAAGTTAGGATAGCAAATGAATTTAAGTTTAATTCAAAAAAAATTAATTATTTCAATTATGACTTCTCAAATTCTTTGACAGAATATTATAAAATAAGAAACAAGTTTGCTCTTACTTATTTGAAGAGTGAAAAACTGAATTTTAATTTTGAAATTGAACCTTTCATAGCAAGTGAATATAATTTGAATGTGGCAGATATTGATTTGCTAGGAGGATTAAGTATAGATTTTATTTTGAGTCCAAAGAAAGAGATAAGACTAGGATTAAGTAGGAATACTAGTCTCGGAAAACCAAAAATACTGCCAGTGTTCTCTTATTATTACGCATATAATAAAGAATTCAGTTTTAGTATTGGGTTTCCAGAGACGAATATTAAGTACTCCAATAATCCAAGAAATTCTTTTTATATAAAAAATAGTTTTACAGGAGATGTTTACAATTTAGAAAATACTTTCAAATCATTTTCTTTGAATAGTACAAAATCTAGCTTTTCTCAGCAAACCACTTCATTAGAATATGAAAGAAATATGGATGCAAATTGGTTTGTAAATTTCAAAGTAGGATATGACTTTAATAGAAAATATCTTCTTCAAGACAGTAATTACAATACAACTTTCGATTTTAATATAAAAGATGGTTGCAATTTTGGGATAACAATTAAATATAAACATTAAAACAATACATTATGATTAAATTAAAAAAAGTGCTAACATTGGTTACAATTCTTATTGGACTTTTTATGACTAGTTGCAGTAATTCAGATAATACTGAAGATTTAGTAGGAAATTGGATAAAAAAATCTTCTTTTGATGGACCAGCAAGGTCAAGTTCTGCAAGTTTTGTAATAGGAAACGATGTCTATGTTGCTACAGGATATACGGGTGATGTTTACTTAAATGATTTATGGTCTTATACTTCTGACGGTGATTTTTGGGAACAAAAAGCTGATTTTATTGGTGTTAAACGGAGTTCTGCTTCCGCTTTTGAGATTAACGGTAAAGGATATGTTGGACTTGGATATGATGGTTCAAACCGTCTTAAGGATTTTTATGAATACAATCCTTCAACTAATACTTGGACACAAAAAGCTGATTTTGCTGGATCAGCAAGATATGGAGCAGTTGGTTTTCAAGTGGCCAATAAAGCTTTTTTCGGAACAGGTTATGATGGGAATTATTTAAAAGATTTTTACCAATACAATCCTACAACCGATGTTTGGACACTATCTCCAGGATTTGGAGGTAATAAAAGAAAAAATGCAACTGTTTTTATAATCAATGACAATGCTTATTTGGTTACTGGGATTAGTAATAATGTAATGCAATATGATTTTTGGTTGTTTAATGGAACAAACGAAAGTTGGACTAAACTAAGAGATATTGATAGAGGAGATTCGGGTGAATATAATGAAGATTATCAAATTATTAGAGCTAATGCAAGTAGTTTTGTGATGAATGGTCTTGGTTATGTTGCTTGTGGAGATAATTCTACAACGGTTTGGCAATATACTCCCACTACAGATTTGTGGAAAGAAAAAACATCTTTAGAAGCTTCTGGAAGAATTGATGCTGTTGGTGTTTCTTTAAACAACAGAGGCTTTATAATGTTAGGACGATCAGGAACGAGTTATTTTGATGATTCATGGGAGTTTAAACCTAATGATGAGCAAGTTGATAATGATTAATTCTGTACGCACAGTTTTATTTTTTGCCTACGGTTTTAACCGTAGGCAACTTTAAATCTATATACAAATGAAATTTATAAAAATAGTAATTGTTTTTTTGCTCCTTATTTCTTGTAAAGGAAATAATCAATATGAAGTAAAATCATTACAAGTTAATGGAGGTTGGGGTTATATTATTGCGATAAACAACAGAACAATAATCAAGCAAACTGTGATTCCTACACTCTCAGAGAAAAGAAGTTTCAATACCGAAGAAGACGCTTTGAAAGTTGGAAATTTAGTTCTTGAAAGAATAAAACAAAATTTATCTCCCACGATTGCAAAAAATGATTTAATTTTATTAGAAATATCTAAATAAATGAATTTAATTTCGTTGAAAAATAATTCGAAAAACCAAATAATTTTACATATTTTTATTTGGTTTTTTTTCATTCTTGTCTCTTTAATGCAGTTTTATGAAAGTCCATTCAAGATAGGTAATGACTTTTTTGTTCAATGGGCAACAGGAATTTTACTTTTTTATTTAAATTATTATTATTTCGTGCCCAATATGCTTTTGCAAAAAAAGGATTTCGAATATTTTACGGTTCTAATTGTTTTGATAACAATTTTTATGGTCATTAGGTCATTGTATTTTATACCTGAATTCAAAGAAATAGTGCATCCCAAAATGTTTGATGCAACTGGAAAAGAGATTATTGAAAACAAGATATTCCCTAAAAAGAAGATTTTCTTCTTTGAACTTGTACCAGCAATTTTCTACTTGCTAATTGTTGCCATTAGCACCATTATCAGAATTCTTTCAGAATATTTCAACAATCAACAACACAAACTTTCTGTTGAGTCACAAAGAACAACAGCCGAACTTATTTATTTAAGAAAACAAACTAATCCACATTTCTTGTTCAATACCTTGAATAGTATTTATTCTTTGGCACACAAAAAATCGGATTTGGTTCCAGATGCTATCGTCACTTTGTCCGAATTAATGCGTTATATGCTCTATGAAACTGATAATAAAACGGTTTTGTTGGAAAAAGAGATTAATTATATCCAGAATTATATAGAGTTGCAGAAATTACGTTTGAACAACATTGAAAATATATATGTAAACATTCATGGAGAAACCAAAAATAAATTTATAGAACCCTTGTTATTGATTTCTTTCATCGAAAATGCTTTTAAATATGGAACCGATTATAAGGGGAATACTCATGTGAAAATAAAAATAGTAATCGAGGAGAATAACTTAGATTTTTGGGTAGAAAATAGGGTAGAGAAAAATTTTCCAGATCCTGAAAATTCAGGTATTGGAATCAGTAATATCAAAAATAGATTAAAATTATTATATCCTGATTCCCATATTCTTACGATTGAAGAAAATGACAAGAATTATTTGGTACATTTAAATCTAAAATTAGATCAAATTCAAACCATAATTGATAAAATATGAAATCGCCATTAAACACAAGTTTGTGTAAGTAAACACCAATGAAAAGAAAGCGATACCATATCACAAAAAAAAACATAAGAATTTTTAGATATGAAATGTATAATTATAGACGACGAACCATTAGCCGTAGATTTGCTTATGGATTTCGTGAGTAAAGTGGAATCATTAGAACTAGTAGGTACTTTTAACAATGCAATTGATGCCATTTCTACCATTAAAACAACCGAAGTCGATTTGATTTTTTTAGATATTGAGATGCCTCATTTTACAGGAATAGATTTTGTAAACGCTATTGACACAAAACCATTAATTATTTTCACCACTGCCTATTCTAATTATGCTGTCGAAGGATTTGATTTTGGAGCAGTCGATTATTTAATTAAACCCATTCCGTTTAATCGATTTTTGAAAGCCGTGGTTCGTGCTCAACATCTCTTTTCTCCACCAGAATCTGTTCAAAATTCAAATTCTCCCATTATCGTCACAGAAGAAGCTAATAATTTTATGTTTGTTAGGGCAGAATACGAGAATGTTAAAATCAATTATGCTGATATTTTATTTGTCGAAGGACTGAAAGATTATGTCAAAATTTACACCGCAGACGGAAAATATGTCTTAACCCTGATGAGTTTGATAAAATTAGAAAATACGTTGTCACATAAAGGATTTTCAAGAATTCATCGTTCTTATATTATCAATTTGAAGCACATTAAATCCATTCAAAAAAATAAAGTACTCATAGTTAATAGGCGTTTGCCAATAAGTGAAAGTTATAAAACGGCTTTTTTCAACAAGATAAATTTGTAAAATTCTTTGTCCAAAATTAAATTTCTAGTTTGACTTTTTACTCATAACAAAAAGTGTAGTTTTAAAAAAATATTATTAACTATTTATTGGTAAGAAAAAATATTACACCTACATTTGTGACTTCATTCAAAAATTCCGGAAAAAATGTTTGATTTCTCACAGTATTTAGGCTTTTTACTTTTCTTAACCATCCTGACAATGGGATTTTGGTTGATGTTTTTCTTGGTTGGTTTCGTATCCTATTGGGTTGGTGGAGCGACTTGGGAAGCATTCAAAGAGAAAAGAGCAAAAAAGAAGCAAGAAGAATCAATTTAATTTGATTTGACTTAAATAAAAAAAGGACTCGTAATTACGAGTCCTTTTTTTTATCCTTGAAAATCTTCTCCATTATCAGATTCTCTTTTTTGAGGTTTTTCTTTTTCCTTTGGCTTATTAAATCGATAAGTAAACGAAAAATTAATTTGTCGTTTGTGCCATTGCATTTCGCTATAAGAGTATAAAACTCCTGGAATGGTGGTTTCGTATTTTCTTTTCCTAGAATTGAAAATATCCTGAGCATTAAGTGATAAAGTTCCTTTTTCTTTAAACACATCTTTACTGAAACCTAAGTTAGCACTCATATTCCCTAAAACACGTCCTTGAGCACTACTTTGTGGGCCGTTATAGGTTACATTCGTTTGCCAATCAATTTTGTATGGCAAGCTAACTTTTGATGTTAAACGGGTGAACCAAGAATTTGCAGTATTATCAAAATTTTGTGTGATTAACACGTTTTGAGAATTTGTATAAGAATAATCTCCCTTGGTATCTACTTTAAAGAAATTGAAATTACTGTTTAATTTCCACCATTTATAAGGAGAATAATTCAGCGTAAATTCAAAACCATAGCGGAATTCTGTGGCCAAATTTATAGGTGTACTTAAAATTACAGGAGTTCCATTGATGAAATCTCCAGTTTCTCTTCGAATGAATTGAAAAGAATCGGTTGTTTTATTCACATACATCGAAGTATTGAATGTTAGTTTGTTCCAACGTTTTAAATAGCCAAAATCTAAAGCATTCGTGAAGGCAGGATCCAAATCTGGATTTCCTTTGAAAATATTGATGTTACTTGAATAGTTCGAAAATGGATTAATCATTCTTCCTCTAGGTCTAGAAATTCTTCGGCTGTAACTGATAGAAGTACTACTTGCATCTGATATTTCATAAGTAAAGAAAGCACTTGGAAAGAAGTTGTTGTACTTTTTAGTGTTAAAATCATTCGACACTAATTGGTTAACATTAATTTTAGAATCTTCCCAACGCATTCCAAATAAGAGGGAGAATTTATCGATTTTAGTACCTAATTGCGTGTATAAAGCATTTACATTTTCTTTATAATCCAATATGTTTGTGTATTGATTATTAGGAGTATATTTTCCTGAATCATCTAAATTACCTACTTTATAATCGGTAAGTAAACTTTTGAAATTGCCTTTATAACCCATTTCAAATTGGCTTGCTTTGCCAAATGGTAAAACATAATCTGTTTGAATCAAACTTTCGTTTTGTTTCTGAGCATTACTTGTTCTTTCTAAAACATCACTAGTAATTAATGAATTATCATTATCTCTTTCATTTGAAAATGAGGCATCAAAAGTAAGTTTGTGTCCTTCTTTTTTGAATTTTTTAGTCAAATTGGTATTGTATTCTACGTCTTGGCTATCACTGTTTTGTGTACTGTAACGGTAATTAGTAGAATCGTATTGGTGGTTTAAATCAAAATTGTTGTAGGTAACAGTTTCAGGATTATCGCCATTATTTTTTCTTAGACTAAAAGTATTTGTCCAAGTAGTGTTTTTGTCTAAATACCAATCCATACCAAAACTCGAATTATAACCCTCTCGAATTCTGTTATTCTTCTTACTTTCATTAATATAGTTTCTAGTACTTCCATCAGAGTTTAGATATTCAGTATTAGTAAATGAATTGCCAGGATTCGTTCTATAATTATAACCTGTTGTCGAGAATAAATTAAATTGTTCTGATTTATAATTGATATTTCCTGAAATTCCATAGTTTTCAGGATTTCCAGTCGAGGCAATTAGAGTTCCATTTAAGCCTAAATTTTTCCCTTTTTTCAGAACAATATTCAAGAGACCACCACCACCTTCAGAATCATATCTTGCAGATGGATTGGTAATTACCTCTACTTTTTCAATGGCATCCGCTGGAATTTGACGAAGTGCTTCGGCAATATTAATAGCATTTGATGGTTTTCCGTCAATAAGAATCCTAACATTATCGTTCCCTCTTAAACTCACAACACCGTCTGGATCTACTGAAACAGAAGGAATATTATCTAAAACATCACTTACAGTTCCACCTCTTACCATTAAATCTTTACCTACATTGTAAACCTTTTTATCGAGTTTAATTTCGACAGTCGTTTTCTCAGAACGAACGATAACTTCGTTTAATTGAGAGGCATCTTCCTCTAAGTCTGTTTGTCCTAAATTAGTGTTTTCTTGAAGTTTTCGTTGTTTAATGATGGTTGGTTTAAATGAAATAAATTCAATTTTTATGTCATAAATACCTGGATTAATGTCGATGTTAAATTCTCCTTTTGCATTTGTAATTCCTCCAGTTGTTCCTTTAGGATTTTTTGGATTTACGAATGTAATTGTAGCGTATTCAAGAGGTTGTTGGCTGGTTTTTTCAACTACTTTTCCAGTGATTTTTATTTTTGGAAGTTGAGGTCTTTGTTGGGCGAAATTCAAAAAAGTAATAAATAGTAGAAGAAGAGTTAAAGTAAATTTGTATTTTTTCATGAGCTGAAAGTTGTTTTTTGGGATAAGACCGTAAAAGTAGCCATTGGTTTAATTGTCAATTCACAAAATGATGTTAAAAGACTGAAATAATGCTTTTAAATTATCGCAATTGCATTTCCTAAAGGTCTTGCTATGACAGCCTTTTCACCATTTATGACAATAGGTCTTTCAATAAGAATAGGATTTAAAATCATTGCTTGAATAACTTCATCGTCTGACATTTTTTTTTCTTTGAAATTTTCTGTCCAAATTTTTTCCTTTCGGCGCACTAATTCGATTGGTTTTATGTTTAGTTTTCTGATAATTGACTTCAATTCCTCAAAAGTGGGAACATCTTCAAGATATTTTACAACTTCATATTCTTGACCAGATTCTTCAAGAAATGCTAAACATTCTCTTGATTTTGTACAACGTGAATTATGATAAATTTGGATCATTAAATTAGTATTAAATTTTTTGCAAAGTAATGGATAAAAACGAAAATTTAGGTTAATTTCGGGCGAATTATAGAAGTATAAAAACACAAGAAAACTAATTCAACTAATTGTAAAATGTTTATAGAGCAAGCATATAAAGGGAATAATACTTGGTGGCGAGTTTTGATTACGACATTATTTACGGCAGGAATTTTTATTGCCAATTTCATTTTGTATTTATTTATGACCAAAGAGCAAATGGATGATGTATATCAATCGATGAGTGAAGTTCCTAATAATTTGTCACTGATTATCAACTTATTACCGTTTGTTTTTTTGCTAGCATTGTTGTTTTTTTTGGTTCGGATTTTTCATAAACGAAGCATTCTTTCACTAACAACTTCTAGAGACAAAGTAGATTACAAAAGGATTTTATTTTCTTTTGGCTTAATCGTTTTTTTTACCATTGTAGTTTTCATAATTTCCTATTTTATTGACAATTCCGAAATTATTTGGAATTTCAATCCCTTGAAATTTACTTTGTTATTTTTAGTTAGTATTCTTTTTTTTCCATTTCAAATAGCTTTCGAGGAATATTTATTTAGAGGATATTTGATGCAACAAATAGGGATAATTGTAAAAAATAAATGGTTTCCGTTAATTTTCACTTCTGTAGTCTTCGGATTATTTCACAGCGCAAATCCTGAAGTAGCTAAAATGGGTTTTGGAGTTATGTTTTTTTATATAGGGACTGGTTTTTTCCTTGGAATAATGACGCTAATGGACGAAAGTCTGGAACTGGCTTTGGGTTTTCATTTGGGTAACAACCTAATGGCGGCTTTTTTAATTACCTCGGATTATTCAGCAATACATACCGATGCTGTTTTTAGATATTCAGGTGTTGAAAATCCTGTTGATATGTTAAATGAAATGTTAGTTTCGATTGCAATTGTGTATCCGATTTTGTTATTTATATTTGCAAAGAAATACAATTGGATTAGCTGGACTGAGAAACTAAGCGGTAAAATAGAAAACCCCAATTCAATAAATAAATTTTAACAATAAATAGTAATGAATAAAATAACATACAAAAACATACACAATCGTTTTAAATTAAATGGTTACCATATTACAAGAGACGAAATATTTTACGTTGCTTATTGTTTCATAAAAGAAGGAGAACCCTTTGAACAACACGTCGGGAATTTTTTATTGGACTGGTTTGACGAGAAATCCTATATCGAATTGAAAACTTCTGGAACAACAGGAATGCCAAAAATTATCAAAATTGAAAAACAAGCAATGCTTGATTCTGCTTTGGCAACAGGGGATTTCTTTGGGTTAAAACCTGGAGATACAATGTTGCACTGTTTGCCAACTAATTATGTTGCAGGGAAAATGATGTTTGTAAGATCATTAATTTTAGGTCTTGAAATGAAATTTGTTGAGCCAACCTCGAATCCATTAAAAGATATTGATGAAAAATTTGATTTTTGTGCAATGGTTCCGCTTCAAGCCAAAAACTCATTGGAAAAACTAAAAACAAAACAAATCAAAAAATTGATTATTGGCGGAGTAAAAGTGCATAAAGCATTAGAAGAAGAATTAGTAAAATTACCAATAGAAATTTATGAAACCTACGGTATGACTGAGACTATCACTCATATTGCTGCTAAGAGAATTGGGGAAGAAGCATTTACAGTTTTGCCAAATGTAAAAGTTTCTGTTGATGATAGACAATGTTTAGTGATTAAAGCAAAAAATATCAGTAGCCATAAAATTGTGACCAACGATATTGTAAATTTAATTTCAGACACTCAATTTGCTTGGGAAGGTAGATATGATAACATTATCAATAGCGGTGGAATTAAATTAATGCCAGAGCAAATTGAAGATAAGCTTTCAACTTTAATTCCAAGACGTTATTTCGTGTCTGGACAAGCTGATGAAGTTCTTGGTGCGAAAGCAGTTCTTTTTGTTGAAGGAGAACCAATTGAAATAGGAGAATCTGTTTTTGATGTTCTTGAAAAATTCGAAAAACCAAAAGAGATTGTTTTTATTCCAAAGTTCAAAGAAACGGCCACAGGAAAAATTATGAGAAGAGAAAGTTTAGAATTGGTTGAACAAGAATAAATTTTAAATAAGTCTAACAAAATATAAAAGGGAAGAGTTAAAGTCTTTCCTTTTTTTATTGCTGCATTAAAAAATTCAAGACAATTTCATTAAAAAGTTTTGAATTTTCGATCAAAGCTGAATGAGAACTATTAGGTAAAATCGCCAATTGTGCATTGGGTATTGCCTCATATATTTTAAGGGTGTGTTCCCCTTTTATTAGATCGTGATCACCAGCTATGATTAGGGTTTTAGATTGTATGACATTCAAATCAGAGTAGTTTAAATTGGGGTATTTCAAATCTAAATTATTCAAATCAATGGCTAAATCATTTTTGTGATTACTATTTTCTTTTTCTAAATCAATAGCTGTTTTCTTCATATCTTCGAAAATAATAACTCCTTCAGGAAATATATTTGCTCCCGATGTTACTAATTTGTCAACTTTTTCAGGATGTTTTTTTGCCATTAAAAGTCCAATTATTCCACCATCACTCCAACCCAAAATGCTCGTTTTCTGAATGTTTAACTTTTCAAGAAATAAACTCATATCTTCAACTTGCAAGTCAAAAGTCAGTTCAACTCCATTTTGATAACTTGAATTTCCTCTTCCGCGGCAATCTACTAAAATGACTTTAAAATTTTTAGAAAATTCTCTCACTTGATTTTCAAAACAAGAAAATGAACCACCATTTCCGTGAATCATCAACAATGGTTCACCTTGGCCATAAATTTCATAATATAGTTTTACACCATTGGCATCAATATATTTTCCGTTTTCGTGGAGTTTTTGTGCAATAGAATTAATTGAAATAAAAGCAATTGCCAGTAAGAATATCTTTTTCATAATTAGACTTGAATTACTCCCAAATTAAATTTCTTTTCGATAGGTGAGTGGTTTGCTGCTTCAATTCCCATAGAAATCCAGTTTCTGGTTTCTAAAGGGTCGATTATTGCATCTGTCCAAAGTCGTGAAGCTGCATAATAGGGAGAAGTTTGCTCATTATATCGAGCTTTAATTTTATCGAAAAGTGCTTTTTCTTTGGCTTCATCCACAATTTCTCCTTTTGCTTTAAGCGAAGATGCTTCGATTTGTGCTAAAACTTTTGCGGCTTGTGTTCCTCCCATTACGGCAAGTTCTGCACTTGGCCAAGCTACTATTAATCTTGGGTCATAAGCTTTTCCGCACATTGCATAATTTCCAGCTCCGTATGAATTTCCTATGATTATGGTAAATTTTGGAACCACTGAATTGGAAACGGCATTCACCATTTTGGCTCCATCTTTTATAATTCCGCCGTGTTCTGATTTTGATCCTACCATAAATCCAGTAACATCTTGCAAGAAAACCAATGGTATTTTTTTCTGGTTGCAATTAGCAATAAATCGGGTGGCTTTATCAGCTGAATCCGAGTAAATTACTCCACCAAATTGCATTTCTCCGTTTTTAGTTTTTACTACTTTTCGTTGATTGGCAACAATTCCCACAGCCCAACCATCAATTCTTGCATAACCAGTTATAATTGTTTGTCCGTAGCCATCTTTGTATGCTTCGAATTCAGAATTATCAACCAATCGGCTGATGATTTCCATCATATCGTATTGTTCATTTCGAGCTTTTGGCAAAATGCCGTAGATTTCATTTTCATCCAAAGCTGGTTTCACACATTTAATTCTATTAAAACCAGCCTTGTCATAATCGCCAATTTTATCAACAATATTTTTTATTTTGTCCAATGCGTCTTTATCGTCTTTGGCTTTATAATCTGTCACGCCCGAAATTTCGCAATGTGTTGTTGCTCCACCCAAAGTTTCATTGTCGATGCTTTCGCCAATGGCAGCTTTGACCAAATAACTTCCTGCCAAGAAAATGCTCCCTGTTTTTTCGACAATCAAAGCTTCGTCGCTCATAATGGGAAGATAAGCTCCACCCGCAACGCAACTTCCCATCACAGCAGCAATTTGGGTAATTCCCATACTACTCATAATGGCATTATTCCTGAATATTCGTCCAAAATGTTCTTTGTCTGGAAAAATTTCGTCCTGCAAAGGCAAAAATACGCCCGCACTATCTACCAAATAAATGATTGGAATTCTATTTTCCATCGCGATTTCTTGTGCTCTCAAGTTTTTCTTTGCAGTGATTGGAAACCAAGCACCCGCTTTTACAGTAGCATCATTGGCTACAACAATGCATTGTTTTCCATTGATATAACCTATTTTTACAACAACTCCTCCCGAAGGACAACCGCCAAATTCTTTGTACATTCCTTCTCCAACAAAAGCACCAATTTCGACGCATTTTACTTTATCAAGCAAATAATCGATGCGTTCTCGCGCCGTCATTTTTCCTTCGGAATGTAATTTTTGAATGCGTTTTTCTCCGCCACCCAGTTTTACTTTGGCAAATTTATGACGCAAATCGGAAAGAAGGAGTTTATTGTGGTCTTCGTTTTTATTGAAGTTCAAGTCCATATTGAAAATGTTTTATCTGAATAAAGTGATGGCTAAATTACGAAATCCATTGCAACATATTGTAGAAATGACAATAGAATTAATTGTTGCAAAAGAGGATTAATCGTATGCAATCCGTTTTCGATGGTTTAAACGTTAGAAAATATTTTACCGCAGATTCGCAGATTAACAAAAAAAATCTGCGAATCTGTGGTTGATTTTTTTAATAACTGATTTATTTCTTTGATTCGTTGACCAATCTTTTTAAAATCGCCCATTGTCTTAAAGCATCACGTGCATCGATAGCAGGATAACCCAACAAAGTTACACCCGCTGGAACATCTTTTGTAACACCAGAACCACCGCCAATAATCGAACCGTCGCCAATAGTCACGTGATCTGTGATAGATGCGCTACCGCCAATGAGAACACCATTGCCCAAAGTTACTGAACCAGCCAAACCACTTTGTCCTGCCATAATGCAAAATCTACCTAATTTACTATTATGACCAATCTGAATTAAATTGTCAATCTTGCAACCATCACCCAAAATTGTAGAGCTAAATTTTCCTCTATCCACACAAGAATTTGCTCCAATTTCAACTCCATTGCCAATAATAACATTTCCTATTTGTGGAATTTTAATTAACCCTCTTTCAGGATCTGGACGGAATCCAAAACCGTCAGCACCAATTGTGGCATTGGGATGAATGATACAGTTATTGCCCATATGACAACGTTCACGAACTACTGCGCCTGACCAAATTACGGTGTTTTTTCCAATGGTACATTCGTCAAGAATGGTAACATTTGGATAAATTGTGACGTTTTCACCAAGTTGAACATTGGGACCAATATAACATCCAGCTCCAATTCTTGATCCATTTCCAATCACAGCAGTTGAGTCAATAGTAGCTGTTGGATGAATTTGGGTGTCAAATAATGGAGTAGGAGGAGCGAAGAGTTCTAATACTTGCGACATTGCTAAATCAGCATTTTTTACTTTGATGAAAACTCTGTTTTCTCCTGGTTCAATTGAAATATCTTCGTTAACTACGGCAGCACAGGCTTTGGAAGTTTCCCATAATTTTTCATATTTTTTGTTCCCAATAAATGAAATATCGGAAGCACTGGCAAGTTCTAATTGTTCTGGAGCAGCTATTTTTATGGAAGTATCGCCAACAATAGTGCCTTTTAAAACTTCGTTTATTTCTTGGATAGAATAGGAATTCATTTCTTAGTAAGATTATGTTAGATTCATTATATAATCTTCAAATAAAGTAAATTTGCTTGGATTTTCCTAATGGATTTATTATTGCAATTTTAAAAAAATATATAGTTACTTTTGATTATGTTTGATGTTACAATGAGATTGATTTTTTAGTCAATCTAAAATATAAAAAATCAATTAATGAAACTGTCAACCAAACTCTTACTTATAATTTTAATGGTTTTTTCGTATTCCAATATTACAGGTCAATCAAAAAATTCCGCTATTGAAAATGCCTTATTAATTGCAGATCAAAACAAAAACCAATTGGGAAATGTTCAACAATTACTCGTTGTTTATAATGAGCAACCAGAAAGTTTCACTTCAGTTTTCGTGGCTTTGGAAAAAAAAGATGATAAATGGATTGTAAAGCAGGAACCAATTACAGCAGGAATTGGCAAAAATGGTTTTGCGCTTTCTAACCAAAAAATAGAAGGTGACGGAAAATCGCCAACAGGGATTTTCAGGTTGGGAAAATTATTTTCTTATGAAAAACAAACTAATACCTTATTGGAAAATCAGCAAACCACCAAGGATGACAAATGGATTGACGATGTAAATTCACCAGATTATAACAAGCACGTAAGCGGAGATACAGATGCAAAATCCTATGAAAATCTATTGTTGAGTAATGATGCTTACAAATATTGCACGGTTATAGAATACAATACTAATCCAGTTGTAAAGGGAAAAGGAAGTGCTATCTTTTTTCATTTAGCCACAAAAGTTCCTAATTTTACATCGGGGTGTATTGCTATTAATGAGGAATATATGAAGTCAATGATAGATTGGCTTGACCCAAAGCAAAACCCAACTATTATTATGGGGAATTTAGATATATTGAAAACGGGTATGTAAACGAATTAAATAGACCTGACAGGTTTTTAAAACCTGTCAGGTCTAAATTACATCTAAAAACGAGCTTTCTTATTATGTTTTTATTGGTCACAGTTGTAGTTAGAACTATGCACTTTAGTGCATTTTCCCTTTCAGGTTCTAAAAAATTTTACCGCAGATTCGCAGATTATTTATATGAATTTGGTTTTTAATCTGCGAATCTGCGGTTAAATTATTTTTACTCTTAAAACTTTGCATACTTTTAGTCTGCTAAATTAAAACTATTGACTTTCAGTCAATAGTGGTTTATTTGTACAACTTCTTGTAATTTTCATCGACCATTCTATCTGAATCAAAATATGGAACGATTTGTTTCATACCAGTTTCTACCAAATCCTACCATTTTTTTGGATTTTTATATTATAATGTAATTACTTCATTTTCAAGAATTTCGTATAGGTTATCTAAATTCATTTCGTCTTGTTAATGTGTTGGTAAATTATAATAAACGATTGGTAGTACAAATGAATTTTGGATTTTATTCTGATCTTTAAACTCACGAACCCAACCATCATTTGTACAATCTTAGCGATTGAATTAGAATCATACAAATGGAAAGTAGTTGATTGGGCCAAATAATCGTTTTCAGGCAAATCAGTCGAAATAAAAAACATTGGAACCGTGCCAAATGTCTTTGAATTCAAATAATAAGCAGTCACTCAAACATCGTGATTGTCAATTTTTATTGTAAATTTTAAATTAGTTTCTTCGTGGAAATGATATATTTTTCCTGAAAAAGAACACCCATCGAACGGTCTTCTTTTTTAAATTGGTCACAATATCCTTTTTTCCATAAAATTCCAAGACAATTGTTGTTATATAATTTATTATTCGTAATTTTACGAACAATAAAAATTATTTATGGGGATTGATACGAAATCGGATTATTTTACTAAGGATCAAGAACAAACAGCACGATTTGCAAAAGCAATGGGACATCCTGTTAGGATTGCCATTTTGCAATTACTAAATTCTCAAACTTGTTGCTTTCACGGGGATATGGCGGAGGAACTTCCAATTGCAAAATCTACATTATCTCAGCATTTGAACGAGCTTAAAGATGCAGGATTAATTCAAGGCAACATCACACCACCTACAGTAAAATATTGCATCAATAGAGAAAATTGGAAATTAGCCAAAATGCTTCTAAATGAGGTATTAAAATAAGTTAAAAATAATGTTCGTAAAAATGCGAATAAGTAAATATTGTTCGTATTTTCACGAATGAAAATTAATATTAAAAAAATGATACAAATAAAAGTTTTAGGAACGGGTTGCCCAAAGTGCAAAACAACTTACACTAATGTTTTGGAAGCCTTGAAACAATTAGGTTTAGAAGCCAATGTTATTAAAATTGAAGACATCGAAGAAATGATGAAATACAATGTCTTGACAACTCCAGTTTTGATGATTGACGAGGTTGTGAAAATTAAAGGGAGAATTGCACAAATAGATGAAATTAAAGAATTATTGAAAAATTAAATTATGGAAAATCAAACATTAGTACAAGAAATTTGTCCAACAACAACACAACAATGGATAAAAAACGGAGCAATAATAGTAGATGTTCGCGAAATGGATGAAGTAGCTCAATTGGCTTATGATGTGCCGAACATTATCAATTTACCTTTAAGTGTTTTTGAAGAATATTTTGCTGAATTGCCAAAAGATAAAGCCTTAGTAATGGTTTGTCGAAGTGGAGGAAGAAGTTTGAGAGCAGCTGGGTTCTTAGTAAATCACGGTTACGACAAAGTTGTGAATATGAAACACGGAATGATACGATGGGTACAAAAAGGGTTCCCGACCAAAGGCGATATTTCAACTGTTCTAGGAAATGCACAAGACAGTGGATGTTGCGGATCAACTGCTTCTTCTGATAAACAATCGTGTTGTGATAGTAGTCCCAAATCTGAGGAGAGTAAATGCTGTTAATCTAAATTAGATTATTATGTTCGACGGGCTACAATATTTTGCTGATTGGCTTATTTATTCTGTTTTTGCAATTGAGCAACATACAAAATTAGGCGATGCACTAAATTTCTTTGTCTTTGATACCTTGAAAATCGCGTTATTGCTTTTTGTAATAACGACAGTAATGGGAATTGTAAACTCTTATTTTCCAGTCGAAAAAGTGCGTAATTTTTTGAGTCGCAATAAACTCTACGGATTGGAATATCTCTTTGCATCCACCTTCGGAGTGATTACACCTTTTTGTTCTTGTTCGTCTGTTCCCTTATTTATCGGATTTGTCAAAGGAGGAATTCCGCTAGGCATAACTTTTACTTATCTCATCACTGCTCCATTGGTAAACGAAGTCGCAATTGCCATTTTTGCGGGAACTTTTGGATTGAAAATTACTGCTATTTATGTTTTGACAGGAATTGTTTTGGGAATAATTGGCGGATTTACTTTAGGAAAATTAAAATTAGAGAAACAACTTTCTCCTTGGGTTCAAAATATTATTGACAACGCACAAACTGAGGAAGAATTAGAAGAAGAAAAACTAACTCTTTCCCAACGATTTCATGCCATTTTAAAAGAAGCATATAATATTGTAAAAGGCGTTTCGCTTTATATAATAATTGGTATTGCGATTGGTGGTTTGATGCACGGATTTTTGCCAACAGGATTTTTTGAACAATATATTAATAAAGGACAATGGTATGCCGTTCCGCTGGCTGTGTTATTTGGTGTGCCAATGTATAGCAATGCGGCAGGTGTTATTCCCGTAGTCCAGGTTTTGGTTGCCAAAGGTGTTCCGCTTGGTACAGCCATTGCATTTATGATGGGAGTAATAGGATTATCCTTGCCAGAAGCGATGCTTTTGAAGAAAGTAATGACTTGGAATTTAATCGCTATTTACTTTGGAACAATTGCCTTTTTTATGATTGTATCAGGTTACTTATTCAATAGTATTTTATAATAAATAAAACTTCACCAAATGAAATTAACATCAATAAAAACAATAAAAATTATGAGTAAAAAAATTATTTTAATGGCCATTTTAATATTGCTATTTGTTTCTTATTTTGGAAACGCCCAGACCAAAAAAACAACTGTTGTTAACACAAAAACAAGCATCGAATTAATACAGTTTCATTCAGAACATCGTTGTATGACGTGTAATAAAATTGAAGAGTTGACCAGAGAAACACTAAAAAGTTATCCCACAATTCCATTTTCATTAGTAAATGTAGATGATGCTAAAAACGAAAAAAAAGCTGCACAATTTGAAGCTACTGGAACTTCTTTATTTTTATACAATCCAGCTACTAAAAAGAAACAAGATTTGACTGATATGGCATTTATGAATGCTGGTGATAAAGATAAATTTATCAAAGAATTGAAGAAAAAAATCGAAGCTTTCAAATAATTATGGAATGGTTAACTGATTTAGCTCAAAACCACGAAATTCCTTTTTTATCTGCTTTTGCATTAGGTTTATTAACCGCTATTTCTCCTTGTCCATTAGCAACAAATATAACTGCTACAGCATTTATTGCCAAAACAATAAACAGTAAAAAGAAAGTTTTGTTGAGTGGTTTTTTATACACTTTTGGCAGAATGTTTTCTTACACTGCAATTGGTGCCATAATTTATTTTGGAGCAAGTAAATTCCAAATTGCGAAGATTGTACAAGGAAACGGTGAGAAATTTATTGGACCAATTATGATAATTATTGGACTGATAATGCTGGATGTCATCAAATTAAATTTTATAAAAGGCAGCAACTTAACTGATATACTTTCGGATAAATTTAAGACCAAAGGACTTTTGGGTTCCTTTCTTTTAGGTGCATTATTCGCTTTGGCATTTTGCCCTTATAGTGGAGCATTATTTTTTGCAATGCTAATTCCATTAACGCTTTCAGCCGATGGCGGATTATTTTTACCCGTTTTGTTTTCAATTGGAACAGGTTTGCCAGTAATATTTTTTGCTTTTGTAATTGCTTTTAGTATGGAAAAATTAGGGAATTATTTCAAAACCATAACCAAAATTGAGAAAGTAATGCGAATTATTGCAGGAGTTGCTTTTGTTATTACTGGATTGTATTACATCAATATTTATTTGAAAATTATTGACTTATAAAAACAAAACCTAACAGGTTTTAAAAACCTGTTAGGTTTAAATTTTTTAAGCCTACGCTAAACTCTATTCCTCCTCCTTCTGTCCCATCATCATCAAGAAAGCTTTGAGGAACTCGTCAATTTCACCATTCATAACGCCATCAACGTTGCTGGTTTCATGACCTGTGCGAACGTCTTTGACTAATTTATAAGGTTGCATCACGTAATTTCTGATTTGCGAACCCCATTCGATTTTCATCTTTCCAGCTTCAATATCAGAACGTTGTGCTTGTTGTTTTTTGAGTTCAATTTCATACAATTGCGATTTAAGCATTTGCATTGCTCGATTTCTGTTATCGTGTTGCGACCGCGTTTCCGAACATTGAATCTGAATTCCCGAAGGTTTGTGGTTCAGCTGCACTTTGGTTTCCACTTTATTTACATTTTGACCACCAGCACCGCTAGAACGAGCCGTTGTGATTTCAATATCAGCAGGATTGATTTCAATTTCTATCGTATCATCCACCAACGGATACACATAAACAGATGCAAAAGAGGTATGTCGTTTAGCATTACTATCAAAAGGAGAAATTCGCACCAATCGATGCACACCGTTTTCGCCTTTCAAATAACCAAAAGCAAAATCGCCTTCAATTTCGAGCGTCACGGTTTTTATTCCTGCAACATCGCCTTCCTGATAATTGAGTTCGCGTATTTTGTAACCCGATTTTTCGGCCCACATCATATACATTCGCATCAGCATTGAAGCCCAATCGCAACTTTCCGTTCCGCCAGCACCAGCCGTAATTTGCAGCACCGCACTCAAACTGTCACCTTCATCAGATAACATATTTTTGAATTCTATGGCTTCAATATGATTTTGGGTAAGGTTGTATTGCTCATCAAGTTCTTCAACAGAAAGTTCTCCTTCTTTGTAGAATTCGTAAGCTAATTGCAACTCATCGGACATTTCGACCGCTTTGTTGTAATCTTCAATCCATTTTTTCTTGGAACGAAGTGTTTTTACATAGCTTTCAGCTTCCTTTGGATTGTTCCAAAAATCAGGAGCCAAGGTTTTTTCTTCCTCGTTGGTAATTTCGATTAGTTTGGCATCAACGTCAAAGATACCTCCTCAACGCACCAAGGCGCTCTACAATACCTTTTATTTGTTCGGTAGTTGTCATAAATTATAGTAATTTTGTGGCACAAAAATAGAAAAAATATTGGTTGGGACAATTCTCGAATTGTTCCAATTCAAAATAAAATAAATACAATGGAAATAAATTTAGTTAGTGATACTGTAACCAAACCTACTCAAGAAATGTTACGTGCAATGTTTCACGCCGAAGTTGGGGATGATGTTTATAAACAAGACCCAACTGTTATTGAACTCCAATCCAGAGTTGCCGAAATGTTTGGGATGGAAGAAGCTCTCTTTTTTCCTTCGGGAACAATGGCAAATCAAACTGCAATCAAACTGCACACGCAACCTGGTGAACAATTAATCGCCGATAAATATGCACACGTTTATAATTATGAAGGCGGAGGAGCTTCTTTTAACAGTGGAGTTTCCTGCTGTTTATTGAATGGAAATCGCGGAATGATTACTGCCGAACAAGTTGCGGGTTCTATCAATGATCCGGAATTTTATCACAGTGCTCTCACAAGCTTAGTGTGCGTTGAAAACACGACTAATAAAGGAGGCGGAGCTTGTTATGATTTTGAAGAGTTTAAGAAAATCAGAAAAGTTTGTGATGCTAATAATTTGAAATTTCACTTGGATGGAGCAAGAATTTGGAATGCTTTGGTTGCTACCAATGACAATCCAAAGGAATACGGAAAAGTGTTTCACACAATTTCTGTTTGTTTGTCTAAAGGTTTGGGAGCACCAATTGGTTCACTTTTA
>NZ_JAQTPQ010000209.1 GCF_028712645.1 Flavobacterium sp.
TTACGGAACAATCTTTGGCACGATTGGCACAGATTTTCTTAAAAATGAATGATTATTCTAAAGCAATTCCAGTTTTATCTCGTTTAGAAACCGAAGCTGATTTTCCTCAAAATAAGACCTTTGCACAATCTAATTTGATGAAGTGTTATTATGATAAAAAGGATTATGACAATTCGGTGGTGTATGCCGAGAAAGTTTTGGCAAACCCAAAAACGGATGATAATGTAAAAAGTGATGCCCAAATTATCGTGGCTCGTGCTGCCATACAAACCGGTGATGAGACCAAAGCAAGAACGGCTTACGCCAAATTGCAAACTATTGCCAAAGGAGAATTAGCTGCTGAGGCTTTATATTATGACGCTTATTTCAAAAATAAAGACGGAAAACTCGAAGCTTCAAACACAGCCGTTCAAAAATTAGCCAAGAATTATTCAGGTTATAAATATTTTGGAGCCAAAGGATTAATCTTGATGGCGAAGAATTTTTATGGATTGAAAGATAGTTTTCAGGCAACTTATATCTTGGACAATGTGATAAAAAACTTCACTGATTTTCCAGATGTTGTGTCAGAAGCCCAAGCGGAATTGGAAAGTATTAAAAATGAAGAATCTAAAACGAATTCGTCAATAGATAAGTAATTGATTGTCATTTCGACCAACGGGAGAAATCACATCTGTTGCTCACGTTATGTGATTTCTCCTGCGTCGAAATGACAAATTTTAATAAAAAAATAACAAAATATGAAAATCAATTTCAAAAATATAATTGCACTAGTCTTATTTGTAACTTTCCAATTTTCTTTTGCGCAAAAAAAGGAAGAAAACATTGGGACAGAAGTTGTAAATGTGGTAAAGCCTTATACGCCAACAATTTCAGATGCTTTCAAAATTAAGGAAACTCCTGTGCTTGACGATGAAGGAAATACTAAAAAAGAAACCATAAAATATACGATTTTCTCCTTTCCGGTAGCTTCCACTTTTACACCATCCAAAGGAAAAGCGGAAGGAGTCGAAAAAGAAGAACAAAAGCATTTATTTCAAAATTACGCCACTTTTGGAGGTGGAAATTACGGAATTGTAAATGCTGAATTATTCGTGAATCAAGAATTAGATAATAACTCTTATGTGGGTGGAATGTTTCGCCATCTTTCTTCACAAGGTTCTATAAAAGGAGTCGAATTAGACAATAAATTTTATGACACTTCGATTGATTTAACATACGGAATTCACGAAAGAGATTTGTCTTGGAATTTGGATTTGGGTTATCAAAATCAGATTTACAATTGGTATGGAATGCCTGTGGGTTATGGTAATGGATTAACTCCAAATGATAGAGCTAGTTTGATTGCAGGAATCAATCCGCAACAAAGTTATAACAACATTTATTTGGGAAGTAAAATAGAGTTCAATGAAAGTATTGTTAAAGAAGCAATTGTGAAATTCGATCATTTTTCGGATGCTTTTGGGTCTTCTGAAAATAGATTTTATGTAAGACCTTCATTTCAATTTGACATCAATGATAGAGAAGTAAAAACGAATGTCATTGTCGATTATCTTAGTGGAAGTTTCAAAAAAGACTATTGGAATACGAACGTAAATCCAATAAAATATGGCTATACTAATTTTGGTATTGCATCAACTTTTGTGATGAACGAAGACGATTGGACAGTGCATTTAGGAGCCGGAATATTTTATAGTATGGATAACCAAAACAGCAACAATAAATTTTACATTTATCCGCAA
Organism: Flavobacterium sp.; assembly: GCF_028712645.1. Classification (GTDB taxonomy): domain Bacteria; phylum Bacteroidota; class Bacteroidia; order Flavobacteriales; family Flavobacteriaceae; genus Flavobacterium. The sequence goes on from NZ_JAQTPQ010000209.1 coordinate 1,743, forward strand.
ATTAATGCTTCCTATAAAGTAGTTGGTGATTTGATGATTTTTTATGCAGGAGCCGAAGGGAATTTAGAACAAAATACCTATTCGGATTTTGTTAGTGAAAATCCATTTTTATCACCTACTTTAAATATTGCGCCAACGGACAAACAATATGATATTTTTGCTGGATTGAAAGGGAAAATTATCAATAATGTGAGTTACAACATTCGTGGTTCTTATGTAAATGAAAGAAATAAAGCCTTGTTTAAAAGCAATGATTACAGCGAAATTAACCCTGGAGAAAATTATACTTTTGGAAATTCGATGCAAGTGGTTTATGATGATATGAAAACCCTGAGTTTTTATGGAGAGTTAAAAGCTGATTTTTCAAAAGATGTGACTTTTGGAATCAACGGAACTTTTAGCAGTTATACCAATACTTTTCAAGCTGAACCTTGGAATTTGCCAGCAATTAAGTTGAGTTCTACCTTGGATTTCAATATTACTCCAAAATGGTATGCTGGTGTGAATGTGTTTTATGTTGGCGATCGAAAAGATCAAAAATTGAATTCGGATATTGTTTATATCGTGGTTCCAAATTTAGTACCGATAACATTGGATAGTTATTTTGATGTCAATGCGCATTTAGGATTCAAATATAGCGATAGATTAACTGCCTTTTTGAGAGCTAATAACATCACGAATAAAGCCTATGAAAAATGGCTAAATTATCCGGTTCAGGGATTTCAAGTAGTTTTGGGAGCGAATTATAAATTTGATTTTTAAATTTTTCTTAACCACAAAGTTCACAAAGAAGGCACGAAGAGAACAGAAAATAAATTTTAAAAACTTTGTAACCTTGTGCCTTCTTTGTGAACTTCGTGTTTAAACTTTTTCCTAAATTATGACTTTCAAACAAAAAATCCACCAACAGTATCAGCAATTAGTCCAAGACAGAATTGATGTTTTCAAGGATATGATTGTCGCTTTGACCGAAGATTCAAAGAACGATGCCAAAGGTTCTGCTGGCGATAAACACGAAACCGCTTTGTCGATGATGCATATCGAGCAAGAAAAACTCAATCACAAATTGAAAGAAGTAATTGCTCAAAAAGCCATTTTAGACAAAATCGATTCCACCACAATTGCCAAAACTATCATTGTCGGAAGCTTGGTCAAAGCCAATGGGATTTATCTTTATTTAAGTGCAGCTCTTCCTAAAATTGCTGTTGATGGGATTAATGTTATTGCGCTTTCCCCGCAATCTCCGTTGGGAAATAAACTGATGGGGAATGAAGTGGGGTTTCAATTTGAAATTAATGGGACGAAGTATTTGATTGAAGAAATTCTATAGTTATAATTTTGTGAAATTTCCTCAAATTTACGTGATTGTGAATATTTATAATTACATTTGTTGGTAACTTTGAGAAAATTTCTCAAAAATATAAAAAGATTAGCTATGCTATTAGAATTCACAGTCGGGAATTTTTTATCATTTAAAGACAAGAAAACCTTTAGTTTAGAAGCCGGAGGTATTAAAACCATTTTGCCAGATAATGTTGTTCAAAACGGAAAGTACAAAGTACTTCGTTCGGCAGCTATCTATGGTGCTAACTCTAGCGGGAAAAGTAATTTTGTAAAAGCTTTGGATTTTATGGTTAATACTGTTAAGAATTCTTCAAAGTTAAATTCAATAGATAAATTAGGAGCCAAGCCTTTTTTATTAAATACAGAAACAGAAAATCAGCCTTGTTATTTTGAAATTCTTTTTACGGAAGGAGAAAGTCGCTATCGTTATGGTTTTGAATTGGATAATGATAAAATTCATTCTGAATGGTTGTTTATTTTAGAAGCCAATTCAAAAAAAGAAATTCCTTATTTTGTGCGTGAACTTGAAGGTATTGGTGTAGCAGATGTTTTTGAAGAAGCAAAAGGATTGGAAAGTAAGACTAGAGATAATGGATTGTTTATTTCTGTTGCTGATCAATTTAATAGCAATATTGCGAATAGAGGGATGCGTAATATGTCAAAAATGGAAGTTTTATCTGGAATAGATCATAAAGCTGCTTTTACTATGACAAGTATTTTGTATAGATATGATGAAGATAGACAGATGATTGAATCTTTTATTGCGAATTTGAAATTAGGTTTCGATAAGTTCAAATTAGGTTTGGATAAAAGAATAAAAACGATTCACAAAAAATATAATAATAAAGGAGAGTTTGTTTCAAATTTTGAATTTGATTTAATTGATCAGGAGTCTTCGGGAACAAATAAGTTGTTTGATTTGTCGGGTTATATAGTTTTTTCAATTATGTACGGGTATGTTTTGATTATTGACGAATTGGATTCCAAATTACATCCTATTTTGACACAAGAAATAATTAAATTATTCAACAATCCAGAAACAAATCCGAATAATGCCCAATTAATTTTTACTACTCACGACACCAATTTACTTGGGGCTAATCTGTTTAGAAGAGATCAAATTTGGTTTACGGAGAAAGATGAGGTTGAAGCTACCGATTTGTATTCATTGTTGGAATTTAAAGATGGAGATGGTAAGTCGGTCAGAAACGATAGAAGTTTTGAAGCTGATTATATAAGAGGACGCTATGGTGCAATTCCGTATATTTCTAATTTACAGGAAATATAGGCTATGGCAAATATCATAAAAATCCAAAACCATCTTGCTAAACGAGAAAGAACAAAGGAGAAGAAGAGAAGTGTTGAAACTAAAGAAGTTCGAGTTTACTTTTTAATTGTTTGCGAAGGCGAAAAAACAGAACCCAATTATTTCAAGTCTTTTAAAACTAATGTGAAATCATTTGTTTTTACTATTGATACTTTGGGAGAAGGTTCTAATACTAAAGATTTGGTAAAAAGAACTATTAATTATAGAGATAAATCAAGTCAAGAATACGATAGTGTTTGGGCTGTTTTTGATAGAGATAGTTTTAATCCAAATAATTTTAATGGAGCAATTGAATTGGCTGAGAATAATGATATAAAAGTGGGTTGGTCAAACGAAGCTTTTGAATTATGGTATTTGTTGCATTTTCAATATAGAAATACTTCAATGTCAAGAGCTGACTATAAAAGAGTGATTGAAGATGAAATAAATGCTAAAATTACTGCTCAATCAAAAAGCAAAAAACCTAAAAAATTTGAATACAAAAAGAATAGTACTGAAATGTATTCCATTTTAAAAAAGTATGGAAATCAAAAACAAGCAATATCTAATGCTAAAAAATTGATTTTAAATCATAGTTGTACCAATTTTGCAATTCACAACCCTTGTACTAGAGTCCATTTATTAGTTGATGAACTAAATGGTGATTCCGAAGAATTGAATGAAAAAATAAAGCAAAAAAGCGAATAAAAATTCCTTAAAATCCGCGATGCTTGCATCCGTTTTATCCGTGTTCCATTCTTCTTAGAGGGGATTCATTTTTCAACAATATCACATATTATAACAAAATCAAACATTATGTTAAAATAGTATCTTCTTTGGTTGAAAACTATCTAAATCATTAAAAAATAGAAATCCCTAATAAAACTTTTCGTAAATTCGCAACCTTAAAAGTTTGACTTTAAAAACGAAATAAAATTATGAGCAAAACAATGACAGTCGACATCTTGTCGAGTATTAAAGGAGCACAGCCTTCCGAGAGCGTGAACAAATTATTTGATGTAATAAAAAATGCAATTCCAACAAATAATAATTCCTTGAATAATGTCAATCATAATTGTGTGTCTGTGAGTAATTTAAGAGAAGATGTTGTGATAGAGAGTTTAGCTATCGAGAAACAACTCATTATAGAAAACTTCCCGAACAAGAAAAATGGTTTTTTAGTAGTTGCAAAAGTGATAGAAGGATAAAATGGAATCTCAAATAAAAAAAATACACCAGCAATTGGTGTCAAAACAAATAACTTGTACGGCTTTGGTACAAGAAAAATTAGACTTACTTAAACAAAATACGTGTAACTCTGTCAATTCTTTATTGGATACTTTGGCTCTGGAATTAGCTGCTAAGGTGGATGCTAAAATTGCAAACGGAGAAACTATTGGTTTGCTGGAAGGAATTCCTTTTGGAATTAAAGATGTCTATATGTTGCAGGGAACTTACACAACTGCAAGTTCTGAATTGTTAAAAAATTATAAATCTCCTTACACGGCTACTGCCATTCAGAAATTATTGGATGCCGGTGCTATTCCATTGGTAAAAGAAAACTGTGATAGTTTTGGTCACGGATCTTCCAGTGAAAACACCATTTTTGGAGCTGTAAAAAACGCTATCGATCCAACATTAGTTGCCGGTGGTTCAAGTGGAGGTTCTGCGGTTAATGTAGCTAAAGATTATACCGTGTTTTCTATTGGTGGAGATACGGGCGGTTCTATTCGTCAGCCTGCCGGGTACAATCATATTTATGGTTTCAAACCAACTTACGGAAGAATTTCCAGATTTGGTCTGATGGCTTATGCGTCTTCTACAGATTGTGTGGGGCCATTGGCAAAATCAATTGAAGATATTCGAATTGTGTTGAATGTAATGAGCGGAAAAGATCCAAAAGATCAAACTTCAATTACATCATCAGAAATCAGTGAAGAAGCTATTGCAGCTTCAACTGTAAAAACAATAGGGTATTT
>NZ_JAQTPQ010000015.1 GCF_028712645.1 Flavobacterium sp.
GCGCGATTCCAGCGATTATGGCGACAAGAAATATTGAAAACTGGAAAGAAAGATTAATCACAATTTTAGTGACTCCGTTCACCACTTGTTCGGCTAGATTACCTGTTTACGCCATCATTATTGGACTAGTAATTCCTGATAAATTTGTTTTTGGTTTCCTCAATTTACAAGGGTTAACCTTGATGTTTTTGTACCTTATTGGTTTTGGAATGGCTATTTTTTCGGCTTACATTTTAAATAAAGTTCTAAAATTAAAATGCAAAACTTTCTTCGTAGTCGAAATGCCCAATTACAAGTTACCAATGTTCAAGAACGTAGCCATAAATGTGATTGAAAAAACAAAGGCATTTGTCTTTGGAGCCGGGAAAATTATCTTGGCAATATCTGTGGTTTTGTGGTTTTTGGCTTCGAATAGTCCAACAAAAAAATTCAATGATGCCGAAATTATTCTTATGTCAAAAACAGAGAATCAAAACATATCAAAATTAGAACTCAAAAATAAGGTTTCGGCATACAAATTAGAGAATTCTTATATTGGAATAATGGGAAAAACCATTGAACCCCTAATTTCTCCTTTGGGTTACGATTGGAAAATTGGCGTTGCCATCATCAGTTCGTTTGCGGCAAGAGAAGTTTTTGTGGGAACTCTGGCGACCATTTACAGCGTTGGCGGAAGCGATAATGACAACACCATCAAAAACAAAATGAGAGCCGAAATTAATCCCCAAACGGGAGAGAAAATATTCAATTTTGCTTCCGGAATTTCATTGTTGTTGTTTTATGCTTTTGCCATGCAATGTGCCAGTACCTTGGCCATCACAAAAAAAGAAACCAATAGTTGGAAATGGCCATTGGGTCAGCTCGTCTTTATGAGCAGTTTTGCTTATATAGTAGCGTTAATTGCTTACCAAATTTTAAAATAAATCGTTATGTTACAAGAAATTTTAGCTTATATAACACTTGGAATTGCAGTTGCATTTTTGTTTAGGAAATTCTTTTTCAAAAAGAAAAAAACCGACAAAAATTGTGGCGATGACTGCAATTGCGGTTAAACGACCTTCACAAAAAGATTCGTCGCAATTTTATGCGAAATTGTCAGTTCTTTAGCATCCACTTTTATTCTAGTAGAAGAGTCGAAAGATTCCTTGGAAAGGATTTCGATTTTTGAACCCAAAGCGATTTCCTGCTTGTCTAAATATTTCAAGAATTCAGACGAAGAATCCTTTACTCCAACACAAATTCCTGTTTGATTTACCGCTAAATCCGAAAGCAACTGTTTGTCCGTTTTAACCATTCTTCCTTTTGCATCTGGAATTGGATCACCGTGAGGATCTTCGGTAGGATTTCCTAGAAAATCATCTAATTTATTGATGAGTTGTTCTGATTTTATGTGTTCTAATTGTTCGGCAACATCGTGCACTTCGTCCCAAGAAAAGTCGAGTTTTTCGACCAAGAAAACTTCCCAAAGACGATGCTTTCTCACAATCATTTTAGCACTCAAATTTCCTTTTTCGGTCAAGGAAACACCTTGGTATTTTTTATAGTTTACCAAATTTTTTTCGGCCAGTTTTCTAAGCATATCGGTCACAGACGAAGCTTTGGTTTCCATTTTTTCGGCAATAGCATTCGTGCTCACTTCGGCATCTGAAATTGCGGTTAAGTGATAAATGGTTTTGAGATAATTTTCTTCTGAAAAAGTCATTTGATTTTTGATTACTTCGCCTGTTCGCCTTTTAGGCTCGGGTGAAGATTAACGATTTTAGAATTCTGATTTTGTTGTCATTTGTAAATAAAAAAATTTACCGCAAAGGCGCAAAGTTCTTTTCATTTATTAGTAAATCATAAGGTCACAAAGATAAAAACCTTCGGTTTTTAGAGCGCAACAAAATAACATAATTTTAGAAATACTGACTTTAATTTTTAGTAAAACTTTGTACTCTTGGCGATTTCTTTGCGACTTTGCGGTTAAACATTAAATTTTTACGATAAACAATGGAATCGAAATCTTGTGTCTTAACTTATCCACGGTAGTTCCAAAAATTAAATCCTTAATACCAGTGTGTCCGTGGGTTCCCATCACCAAAACATCAAATTTTCCATTATTGATGATTTCAGGAATTACTTTATTGGGTTTACCAAAACCTAATTTTGTTTTTACTTTGAACCCTTTTTTCGAAAGCATTTGCTTGTATTCTTTCAATAGTTTTGCGTCAATCAAAGTTTCGTGGTCTTCAATATTTTTACCATAAATCATTGCTCCAACGGTTTCCACCACGTGAATTAAGGTGTATTTCGCTTCAATTCCACCCAACTCAAAAGCATTGTTTATAGCAACAGCATCGGCAGATGAGAAATCAACTGAAATGGCAATTCTCTTTTTATTATAAGACCCTTTTTTAGAAAATTGTAGCTTTAAATTATGTGGAGAATGATTTTGAATATCTTGTTTTGCTTTGGTGATAAACGGTTTGAAAACAATATACAACAGCAAAATCAAGAATCCAATTGCCAGCGGAACAACAGTCAACCATAGCACAACAGGATTTTCGGATGTTTGAAGCCAATCTTTAATTTCATCGAAAACTAGTTTAATATTGAGTGAAACAATAATAACAGCGACAATCCAAGAAACGATTTGGGTGGTTTTGCTAATATGAAAACCTCGCATTTTAGTCTTGTCACTCACAAAATGAATGAGGGGAATAATGGCAAAACCCAATTGCAAACTCAAAATAACTTGGCTCAAAATCAATAGTTTTCCTGTAACACTTTCGCCAAAAATAGTGATGACAATTACTGCAGGAACTATCGCAATTAATCGAGTAATTATTCTTCGAACCCAAGGCTGAATTCTCAGATTAAGATAACCTTCCATAACGATTTGTCCTGCTAATGTTCCCGTAATTGTGGAACTTTGCCCTGCGGCAATCAAGGCAACAGCAAATAATATTGGTGCCCATTTAGAACCCAACATTGGCTCCATAAATTGGTAAGCATCTTGAATTTCGGCAACATTAAACATTCCGTTTTTGTAGAATGTAGCTGCCGCCAAAATTAAAATCGCAGCATTTACAAAAAAGGCTAGATTCAAAGCAATTGTACTATCGATAAAATTATATTTCAAAGCTTGCTTAATTCCTGCCTCGGTTCTATCGAATTTTCGAGTTTGTACTAATGAAGAATGCAAGTATAAATTATGTGGCATAACCGTGGCTCCAATAATTCCTATGGCGATGTAAAGTGCTGCCGAATTAGGCATTGACGGAATTAAACCATAAATCACTTTCCCCATTTCGGGTTGGGCTAAAAACACTTCAAAAACAAATGAAATTCCAATAATCAAAACTAATGCAATGATAAAAGCTTCCATTTTACGAATGCCTTTATTGATAAGGAAAAGCAACAAAAATGTGTCCAAAACGGTTATCATTACCGCTTGTATCAAAGGAATTCCAAATAATAAATTAATACCAATTGCCATTCCCAAAACTTCGGCAAGGTCACAAGCAGCGATGGCAATTTCGGCAAGAATATAGAGAATATAATTAATAAATTTCGAATAAGTCTCACGAGAAGCTTGTGCTAAATCACGTTGAGTAACAATTCCTAATCGAGCACTTAAACTTTGCAACAGCAAAGCCATCAAGTTACTCATCAATAGAACCCAAAGCAAGGTATAACCAAATTGGCTTCCTCCGGCAATATCTGTCGCCCAGTTTCCTGGATCCATATAACCAACACTAATTAAATAGGCCGGTCCGAAAAAAGCAAGAATTTTTCTGAAACCTGTTTTCTTGTTTTGTGTGGCTACTGATTGGTTGACTTCCTCAAGAGAATTATTCATAAAATAGTAATTTGTAGACAAATATAATTATTTTTTTATTAATGAAATAAAATTTTTAGTCTAATCTAAATATTAAACTATAATTTTTTTAAATATAAAACTATAACAAATCTTTATCGATCTTACCCATTCCAAAAGACGAAAACTTTGTAACTTTGTCAAGCTTTAAATAATTAAAATTTAATCTTAAATATAAAAATATGTATCCAGAAGAAATGGTAAAACCAATGCAAGCCGAATTAACGTCAGCAGGTTTTCAAGAATTACATACCGTAGAAGAAGTAGAAAACGCTATGAAAGCTGAAGGAACAACACTTGTTGTCATCAATTCAGTTTGTGGTTGTGCTGCACGAAATGCACGTCCAGGAGCAAAAATGAGTTTAGATAATGCTAAAAAACCAGATCATTTAGTGACAGTTTTTGCAGGTGTTGATAAGGAAGCGGTAACCTCAGCAAGAGAATTTATGTTCCCTTTTCCTCCATCTTCACCAAGCATTGCCCTATTCAAAGATGGCGAACTTGTTCACATGTTAGAGCGTCATCATATTGAAGGTCGCGCTGCTGAATTAATTGCTGATAACCTGAAAGACGCTTTTAACGAATATTGCTAGTATTTAACCACAAAGTTTAGCGCAAAGAACACTAAATAATTTACCGCAGAATCTCAGATTAGTATTTTAATCTGAGATTCTGCGGTTTACTTTTTTAAAACCATTGCGTCTTTGCGAAAAGTCTTTGCGTCTTTGTATTAAACATTCTACCTTTGCGCAACTAATTTTCTCAACTTAATTGTTTATAGCATGCAACTGTACAACACTTTAAGCGCAGAAGAGCGAGCCATCTTGATTGATGATGCCGGAAAACAGAGACTCACGCTGTCTTTCTATGCTTATGCGCAATTACCAAATCCAACTGAATTCAGGAATGAATTATTTCTTGCTTGGAATCCTCTCGATGTTTTAGGACGAATTTATGTTGCCAATGAAGGAATAAATGCTCAGTTATCATTACCAGCAGACAATTTCTACGCTTTCAAAGACACTATCGAAAAATACGATTTTATGAAAGGCATTCGATTGAATATCGCTGTCGAACACGATGATTATTCCTTTCTGAAACTCACCATAAAAGTCCGTGACAAAATTGTTGCCGATGGACTAGAAGACGAAACTTTCGACGTGACCAATATTGGGATACATCTCAAAGCAAAAGATTTCAACGAATTATTGGAAAATCCCAACACGATTGTGGTCGATATGCGCAATCATTACGAAAGCGAAATCGGACATTTTACTAATGCCATAAAACCTGATGTAGATACCTTTCGAGAAAGTTTACCTATCATTGAAAATCAACTTTCAGAACACAAACAAGACAAAAACCTTTTGATGTATTGCACAGGCGGCATTCGATGTGAAAAAGCCAGCGCTTATTTCAAACACAAAGGTTTCGAAAACGTCTATCAACTCGAAGGCGGAATCATAGAATACACACGACAAGTCAAAGCCGAAGGTTTAGAAAGCAAATTCATTGGGAAAAACTTTGTTTTTGACCACCGTTTGGGAGAAAGAATCACGGACGATATTGTGTCGCAATGCCATCAATGCGGAAAACCTTGCGATGTGCATACGAATTGCGTGAACGAAGGTTGTCATTTGCTTTTTATCCAATGTGATGAATGCAAAACAACTATGGAAAATTGTTGTTCTTCAGAATGTGTAGAGGTAATTCACTTGCCTGAAGAGGAACAAAAAGCAATTAGAAAAGGCATAATAAACAGTAACAAAATTTTCAAAAAAGGAAAATCTGGTGTTTTAAAATACAAGAATTAAGATGACAACAAGCAATAAAATTGAATTAATGGCACCGGCCGGAAACTTCGAATCACTACAAGCGGCAATTGATAATAATGCAGATTCCGTTTACTTTGGAGTGGAACAATTGAATATGCGTGCTAGAGCTACAGTAAATTTCACAATGGATGATTTACAGGAAATTGCCCATCGTTGCGAAGCCAAAAAAATCAGAACGTATTTGACTTTAAATACAATAATTTATGATCACGATTTGTCGGTTGTAAAAACATTATTGGCCAAAGCCAAAGAAGCAAATATCACAGCTGTAATTGCTTCGGATCAAGCCGTAATTGCGATGGCGAGAGGAATTGGGATGGAAGTCCATATTTCTACCCAATTGAATATCACTAATATCGAAACCATAAAATTCTATAGTTTGTTTGCCGACACAATGGTTTTGAGTCGGGAATTGAGCTTGCGCCAAGTGAAAAAAATCACGGAACAAATTATCAAAGAGGACATCAAAGGTCCAAGCGGAAAATTGGTAGAAATCGAAATCTTTGGACACGGAGCTTTATGTATGGCGGTTTCGGGAAAATGTTATTTGAGTTTACATTCGGATAATTCATCGGCCAATCGGGGTGCTTGCAAGCAAAATTGTCGCAAGAAATATACTCTTACCGATCAAGAAACTGGTTTTGAAATTGAAGTGGACAACGAATATTTGTTGTCGCCAAAAGATTTATGCACGCTTGATTTCCTTGATCAAGTGATTGATTCAGGCATTCAAGTTTTGAAAATCGAAGGTCGTGGTCGCGCTCCAGAATATGTGGCTACAGTAGTAAAAACCTATCGCGAAGCTATTGACAGTTATTACGAAGGCACGTTTTCTAAAGAAAAAGTAGTAGATTGGATGGAAGCATTAGGTACGGTTTACAATCGTGGTTTTTGGTCTGGATATTATTTGGGACAAGAATTGGGCGAATGGAGCGATGTTTCAGGTTCGATGGCAACCCAGAAAAAAGTGTATGTGGGAAAAGGAACCCATTATTTCCCAAAAGCAGCCATTGGACAATTCAAAATCGAAGCTTACGATATACAAATTGGAGATAAAATATTAGTTACAGGTCCAAGCACTGGAGCTCAAGAAATGATAATTGAAGAAATGTATGTCAATGACACGGCGGCGAATAAAGCAACTAAAGGAGATGATTGTACTTTTAAATTACCTTTCAGAATTCGGATGTCCGACAAATTATATAAAATCGTTGATGCCTAATGGTAATAGTAACTCTTCAAAGAGCCAAATGTATTGGTTGCAATTATTGTGTTGAAATGGCGCCGGTACAATTTCAAATGTCTAAAAAAGACGGAAAATCGGTATTGATTAAAAGTGTCAACGCAAAAGGGTTTTTTACTTTAAAATCTTATGATCATACTATTGTCGAAAATTGTGAATTAGCAGCAAAAGCTTGTCCAGTGAAGATAATTACTGTTAAAGATATATAATTACGTGAATTAGATAGTTGATTTTGTTAAATTTTATGTTTTTTTTAATGTTTTTGTTAAATTAATGTTTACGATTTATTATGTTTGCATCAATAATCAAAAAATTTAACCAAAATGAAAAAAAAGTATTTAATTCTTTTACTATGCTTTTTTGGGGCTTTAACTTCTTACTCCCAAAATATAACGGTAAAAGGTAAAGTTTCAGACAACAATGGTCTTCCGTTGCCGGGAGCAAGTATCCTTGTTAAAGGGACAAATGATCAATCATCTACTGGTGCAGATGGGGCTTTTGTAATTAAGGCCCAAAAAGGGTCGGTATTGCTAATTACTTATATTGGTTTTGAAACCAAAGAGGTAAAAGTTAATGGATCCTTGTTAAATGTGGTTTTAAGTGAGGGAGCTCAAAGCCTAAAAGAAGTAGTTGTTACTGGAGCTTTGGGTATTAACCGTCCAAAAGCATCACTGGGTTATGCAACTCAAGGGGTAAAAGGGACCGATATTGCCGATACGCAAAGAGAAAATTTCATAAATGCTATGCAAGGCAGAATTGCTGGGCTAACGGTTACCAGTACATCTGGTGCTCCGGGAGCTTCGGCAGCAATTCAACTTCGTGGAGTGAACTCAATGAGCGGTAACAACTCTCCTTTATTTATCGTGGATGGTTTGCCGGTTAGTAATTCCACATTAGATCAAGGCTTATTAATCTCTAATGGGCCAAATAGAGATACTGATTATACCAACCGTGGTGCTGACATAAACCCTGATGATATTGAATCGGTTACTGTTCTTAAAGGTCCTGAAGCAGCAGCACTATATGGTATTGAAGCTGGAAATGGAGCAATTGTAATTACAACCAAGAAAGGTAAAAAAGGTCGTGGTACGATTACCTTTTCTTCGGATGTAAGAACAGATGAGGTATATCGCTTTCCAAAAACTCAAACGATGTATCAAAGAGGAGCAAATGGAATAACAAACAACGATTATCGTAGAATGTTTGGTGAGAAATACGCTCTAGGAACTCAATTATATGATAATGTAAATAACTTTTTTCAAACAGGTTTTAAAACCTCAAATGCTTTAACATTTGAAGCAGGAACCGATCAATTAACTTATAGATTATCTTTGGCAAATATTGATCAAAAAGGTGTTGTGCCTAATTCTGCCTATTCAAGAACAAATATTACTTTAAGTGGTAGTGCTAAAATAAACGATAAATTTAAAGCGGATGCTTCTTTAGCATATACAAATTCAGAAACTGATAAAACTTCGAAAGGAGCTGGGGGATTTTTATTAAATCTTTTAGCTTATCCAGCTAATGAAGATGTTACAAATTATTTAAATTCAGATGGAACTAGAAGAACTATAACTTCTGGTGCTTTAGACACCGAAGTAGACAACCCATTTTTTGAAGTAAATAAAAACAGAGGAAATGACAAAAATAATCGCATTGTTTCTAATATGTCATTAGTTTATGAACCATTATCTTGGTTAAGCTTTACGGGGCGTGTTGGTATTGATGCCAACTCTACACAAGGATTCAAATCTGTCCATCCAGAATCCGCAAGAAGTGCTACAGGAATTGGTTCAGGAACGGGTATTTCTTTGGGAGGATATTTTGAACAATATTCAGATCAAACCAAAAACTATAACTATTTGTTTTTTGGTACTGCAAAAAAATCTATTGGAAAATTCAACGGTTTATTACGTATAGGTACTGCTCGTAAAGATGAAAATTACACCATTTTATCTACCAAAGGTGAAAAATATTATCAGCCTGATGTAATGAGTATAAACAATACTAATCCAACTACGCAACGATCTCAAGAAAGAATTATAAGACGAAGAGTAGATGGTATTTTTGGAGAAGCTACTTTAGACTATGACAAAACAGTATTCTTGACATTGACAGGAAGAAATGATGTTTCTTCTACTTTACCAAGAGCCAATAATTCTTTCTTCTATCCATCTACTTCCTTAAGTTTTGTATTTACAGAATTAAATGGATTAAAAGATAAAGAAATCTTATCATATGGGAAACTACGAGCTTCTTATGCTAGAGTGGCAAATGATGCAAAACCATACTCAATTAATGCTTCTTATGAACCCAAAACGACAACTGGAGGTGGATTTGGATATTCAGTAACTGGAGCCAATTCAGATTTAAAAGCAGAAATGAACACATCTATGGAATTTGGTACTGAGTTACGATTTTTTAAAAACAGAATAGGCCTAGATGTAGCTGTTTATAAAAGACAAACGGACAATCCTATTATAAACAATATGCGTTTAAGCTATGGGACTGGATTTGTTTTAACGGCTTTTAACTTTGGATCTATACAAAATCGTGGTCTCGAGATTACACTTACAGCCTCTCCAATTAAAAAGGATAACTTTTTATGGGATGTTTTATGTAACTTCACAAAAACGGATAGTGAATTGTTAAGTTTACCACCTACTTTACCAGAGTATTATACTTCGGATACATGGTTATATGGAAATGTTCGAGGAGGAGCAAGAGTCGGATCGCCATTAACATCCTTTACTGGATATACTTATTTAAGGAATACTGCTGGTGATATCCTAATAAATCCTTCAAACGGTCAACCTATAACAGATCAAACTTTTCCAATAATAGGAGATAGAAATCCAGATTTTGTTATTGGACTTCAAAATAGTTTTACATTTAAAAATTTCAAACTATCCTTCCTTTTAGATATCCGCAAAGGAGGAGACATTTATAACGGAACTGAGGCTTATTTGTGGAGACAAGGACTTAGTGCAAAAACTATAAACCGCGAACAATCATTAATTATGAATGGAGTATTAAGAGATGGCTTAGAAAACACAGCAAATCCTACTCAAAACAACATTCAAGTTACTCCTTACTATCAAAACGAATACTACAATACAAACATTGTAGATTCAGATTTTATCGAAAAAAAAATAAATTGGTTACGAATGAGAGATATAACTCTAAACTATCGTATGCCATCAGAAATTTTGAAAAAGACAAAATTTTTTGAAAGTATGTCAATTTACCTTACAGTAACGGATGCATTTATGATTACTAATTATACAGGTGCTGATCCAGCTGTTAATGGATTAAATGCAAGCTCTGGAGGTGCTGGTGGAATGGGATTTGATTATGGGGTGCTTTCTACTCCAAGAGGAATTAACCTAGGTTTTAAATTTGGACTTTAAAAAAATAAAAAATGAAAATAATAATAAAATATTTAGCCATATCTATTACAATCCTGTTGGTTGCAGCTTGTAATCGTGATGAAATTGCCGCGGTAAACATTAATCCTAGTTTTCCAACAGAAGTTGATCCAGTATTTTTATTGCCAAATATTCAGGCTTCTATGGCTCTTGGAACTCAATTTGACTCAAGATATTTAGGAAAATATACTCAATATTTTTCTAATTCAACCTCAAATTATGTTTGGGATTTATATGGATATACTGCTAACAGTGATGCTTGTGGAGAAATTTGGAAAACCGCTTATTATTCTATCGGATTAAATTTATCAAATGTAATTACTGTGGCTAACAAAACTCAAAGATATGACATTGAAGGGATGGGTAAAGCAATAAGAGGTTGGACTTGGCAAACAACTACTGATATGCATAGTAATTTGATAAAATTTGATCAAGTTTTTACTCAAAGACTAACATTCGATTATGGAACACAACAGGAAGCTTATGACGAAGTTAAACGATTGGAATTAGAAGCAATTGCAGATATAGATAGAACAGATGGAAAATATGATATTAGTTATACTGCCAAAGGGGATTTAATTTATGGAGGAGACAAAACCAAATGGAAAAAATTTGCCTATGGAATGCTAGCAAGAAATGCAAATAATTTAAGTAATAAAGCAACCTATGATGCAGACGAAGTTATTAGTTTTGTAGATAATTCTTTTACAAGTATTAATGATGATTGTACTGTGAAATTTGCTGGTACAAGTTCTTCAGATGCAAATTTTTATGGACCAATGAGAAATAATTTATCTAGCTATCGTCAATCTGATTTTATTGTAAAAGCAATGGATGGTACAATATTTACAGGAGTTATAGATCCTCGTATGCAAGCGGTTTTAGTGCCATCATCAGATGGTGTTTTTAGAGGGAATCCTCTAAACACAACCGCAGGAACTACGACGGCAACTCGTATTCCTAATTTATGGGGAGGTACTACACAAACAGTTTCAACATTGCCCGGAAGATATATTTTCAGAAATGCAATTGACTTTCCTTTAATGACCTATACTGAATTGCAATTTATAAAAGCAGAAGCTGCTTTCAAAAAAGGTGACAAAGTAATGGCTTTAGACGCCTACAAAAAGGGAATTGATGCAAGTATGGATATGATTAATAAATATACAATTGTTTCTACAACTTATCCAACAGCTACATTAATAACTGCTGCTCAAAAAACCGCTTTTCTGTCCGACCCAAACGTTGTCCCTACTGCAGCTAATTTGACACTTAAGCATATTATGATGCAAAAATATATTGCCTTATTTGGTTTTGGCTATTTAGAAACATGGACGGATATGAGAAAATACCACTATGATACCGCAATTTACGAAGGAATGGTATTCCCTACATTTTTTGTTGACAATGGTGGTAAAATTGCCTATAGAGTTCGACCAAGATATAACTCAGAATATGTATGGAATTATGCTTCATTGCAAGCGATAGGTGGTGACAAACCTGATTATCATACCGTAGAAATGTGGTATTCTCAACCGTAATTTTTTAATATAAAAAATCTATTCAAATGAAAAATAAAATAATAACTATAAATAAACTTTTGGCAACAGCATTGTTGACTTTAGTTTTATTCACTTCTTGTGGTGACGAAACTAATTTTGCTCCTTATGCAGAATCTATTCCAGCAGCAAATGCGAGTGTGAAATTTCAACATACCGCTGTTGGCCCTGCAGGAGTAAACTTTACGGTCAATTGGTCTCTAAACGACGTTAAAACGAGTTCTGTTTTAGTAACTACGGGTTTGCCTTTAGGAATTGCCTATGGCAAACAATATCCCGATGCTATTAATTATACAACGGTTCCTGCGGGAAGCCCAAATATGAAAGTAGAAATCCCTGCTACTGACACAGTACCAGCGTCAACTTTATTCACAAGCCCTCTTGTTCTAGAAGGAGGAAAAAATTACACAACGTTCGTGGTAGGCTCATCACCAAATTATTCTGCTTATACCGTTGGAGATAATTTGACTGTTGGAGATCCTACAAAAGCGTACGTACGTTTCTTAAACGTGATATCAAATTCACCTGTGACAGGCTATGACTTATCTATTAAAGAATTGAATTCAAATGCAGTTATTTATAGCGGAGTTAATTACTTGGGCGGAAATACAGCTTTTATTCCAATTACCCCAATAGCAGATTTAGAGTCCACAACTTATGAAGTGCAATTAAGGACGGTTGGAACCACCACAATTGTTGCAAAATTCACTTTTACCCCAAGAAAAGGAAGAGTATACACCTTCTATAGTTATGGTTATGTAGGAGGTATTCCTACTTCAACCAAAAACATACCTGCTTTGACTTATTATACAAATAAATAGAACAGCTATGTGTTATACCTAAAAAAGGGATTACAAAATATTCTTAATAAAACTAAAGCCATCATATTTCAATTTTGACGGCTTTTTTTATAAAATCAACATTATTAAGAGAAGAAACCCTGTTCAAAACCTCAATTTCTTCATAAAGAAATTGAGGTTTTTTTGTTTTCCAAAAACTTGAAACTTCAACCCTTGTAACTTAAAACTAAAAAATACTATCTTTACAAATTAAACGTTTTAAGAACTTAAGTTGTGCTCGTCACGACACTACATATAATAATTATGGCATGTACAAGTTGTTCAACCTCTGATGGCGGTGCGCCAAAGGGTTGTAAAAATAATGGGACTTGCGGCACCGATAGCTGCAACAAATTAACGGTTTTCGACTGGCTTTCGAATATGAGTTTGCCCAATGGAGAAGCTCCTTTTGATTGTGTCGAAATACGTTTCAAAAATGGAAGAAAAGAATTTTATCGCAATACTGAAAAACTAACTTTAAGTATGGGCGACATTGTCGCTACCGAAGCATCGCCAGGACACGACATAGGAATTGTGACATTAACTGGTGAATTAGTTCGCATCCAAATGAAGAAAAAAGGAGTGAATCCTACCAGTACAGATATAGCAAAAGTTTACCGAAAAGCCTCCCAAAGAGACATCGACATTTGGTCCGTGGCACGTGACAAAGAAGAACCAATGAAGGTTCGTGCACGAGAATTGGCAATAGCTCATAAACTGGAAATGAAAATTTCAGATATTGAGTTCCAAGGTGACGGTTCAAAAGCCACTTTCTATTATACTGCCAATGACAGAGTCGATTTTAGACTTTTGATCAAAGACTTTGCAAAAGAATTCAGCACCAGAGTCGAAATGAAACAAGTAGGTCTTCGACAAGAAGCAGCACGCTTGGGCGGAATTGGATCTTGCGGAAGAGAGCTTTGTTGTTCTACTTGGCTAACTGATTTTCGAAGTGTCAATACTTCAGCAGCACGTTACCAACAATTGTCTTTAAATCCTCAAAAATTGGCAGGACAATGCGGAAAACTAAAATGCTGTCTGAATTACGAACTAGATACTTATATGGATGCCCTCAGTGGATTTCCTAGTTTTGATACGAAATTAATAACTGAAAAGGGGGATGCAATTTGTCAAAAACAAGATATTTTCAAAGGAATGATGTGGTTTGCCTACACCAATGATTTTGCTAATTGGCATATGCTGAAAATTGAACAAGTTAAAGAAATCATCGCTGAAAACAAGCTCAAAAACAAAGTGGCTTCCTTGGAAGATTTTGCTATTGAAATTGTTCAAGAACCTGAAAAACACTTCAATAATGCAATGGGTCAAGAAAGTTTAACGCGTTTTGACCAACCTAAGAAAAAGAAAAAATCAAATAAAAATCGTAAACTGTCAGGAGGAAATTTAATTGTTGCTAACAATAACCAACCCAAAAACGGTAATACTAATAAGCCAAATAATAATAGGCCAAATAATAACGTGAGACCTAAAGACACAAACGTAAAACCAGCAGTACCAAGAAAACCCATAATTATTACAAAAAATGAAAATAAAGAATAGTGCATTACTCCTTTTGGTCGTAATCCTCTTTTATTCCTGTGATAAAAAAAGAGTTTTTGACGAATATAAATCAGTAGGAAGTGCGTGGAATAAAGATAGTATTGTAACTTTTAATTTACCCAAATTAGATTCGACAAAGCAATATAATTTATTCATTAATTTGAGAGATAACAATAACTATCCGTTTAACAATCTCTTTTTAATAGTGTCAATGGAAAAAGCGAATGGTTTTACAAAAATCGACACGCTCGAATACCAAATGGCAAATCCAGATGGAAGCTTGCTAGGTGATGGATTTACAGACATAAAAGAAAGCAAGTTGTTTTATAAAGACAAAATAAAACTGAACGGAATATCCAAAGTTCATATAAAACAAGCCGTAAGGGAAAATGGAAAAATTCCTGGAATTAAAGAATTAGAAGGAATAACTGATGTGGGATTCAGAATAGAAAAAATAGATTAACATAGAATTATGGCTGCTCAAAAAAACAATAATCAAACAAAAAATAGCGAAAAAGATATAAGCTATTATAAAAAGAAATTTTGGAAAATTTTCTTTTATGGTTTAGGAGGTATCTTGTTATTCTTCTTATTTGCCTCTTGGGGACTTTTTGGTTCGATGCCTTCTTTCGAAGACTTAGAAAATCCAGATTCTAATCTAGCTACCGAAATTATTTCGTCTGACGGAGTGATTTTAGGTAAATATTTTGAGCAAAATAGGTCTCAATTAAAGTATTCTGACTTACCACAAAATTTCGTTCAAGCTCTTGTAGCTACTGAAGACGAACGCTTTTACGAACATTCAGGAATTGACGGAAGAGGAACTTTGAGAGCAATAGCCAGTTTGGGAACAAGCGGTGGTGCCAGTACTTTGACACAGCAATTAGCCAAACAATTATTTCACGGCGAAGGGTCGAAATTTTTACCTTTTAGAATCGTACAAAAAATCAAGGAATGGATTATTGCCATTCGTCTTGAAAGACAATATACCAAAAGTGAAATCATCGCGATGTATTGCAATGTATACGATTTTGGAAACTATTCTGTTGGAGTAAGTTCAGCTGCAAAAACCTATTTTTCAAAAGAGCCAAAAGATTTAACAGTCGACGAATCAGCGATGCTAGTAGGAATGTTTAAAAATTCAGGTTTATATAATCCTATTAGAAACATCAAAGGTGTAACTAATCGTAGAAATGTGGTTCTTGCACAAATGGCAAAAAATCATATCATTTCACAGTCTGAAAAAGAAAAATTACAAAGCGAACCTATCGTTCTACATTTCAAACTCGAAAGTCACCGCGAAGGAACTGCCACTTATTTCAGAGAGTATTTGCGTGATTATATGAAGAAATGGGTAGATGAAAACAAAAAACCCGATGGCTCCGATTATAACATTTATAAAGATGGTTTAAAAATTTATACCACCATCGATTCTAGAATGCAATTGCACGCAGAAGAGGCTGTTGAAAAACATATGTCAAACCTTCAAAAAGAATTTTTTCTTCAATCAAAAACTAATAAAAATGCACCTTTCGTAAATATATCTGATGCTGAAACCCAACGAATTCTTACTCAAGCAATGAAATCGTCAAACAGATGGTTTATATTGAAACAAGAAGAAAAAAGTGACGAAGAAATCATAAAAACATTCAGTGTAAAAACAAAAATGACCGTCTTCACTTGGAAAGGTGAAAAAGATACCATTATGACACCTTTGGATTCCATCCGCTATTACAAACATTTTTTACAATCAGGATTAATGGCAATGGATCCTCAAACCGGAAGCATAAAAGCTTGGGTTGGTGGTATCAACTATAAATATTTTCAGTATGACCACGTGGGACAAGGAGCTAGACAAGTGGGTTCTACCTTCAAACCATTTGTTTATGCAACTGCCATTGAACAATTAGGAATGTCACCTTGCGACACTATCATTGATGGTCCATTTATGATTCATAAAGGGCGTCATCACGTAACCGCAGATTGGGAACCAAGAAATTCCGACAATAAATACCGCGGAATGGTAACCTTAAAACAAGGATTGGCCAATTCCATCAACACTATTTCGGCTAAATTAATTGACAAAACAGGACCTGAAGCTGTCGTAGAAATGGCGCACAAATTAGGAATTAAATCCGACATTCCTGCTCAACCTTCAATTGCTCTTGGTGCAGTTGACGTAACAGTTGAAGATATGGTGGCCGCTTATGGAACTTTTGCTAACGAAGGTGTTTATGTAAAACCTCAATTCGTCACTCGAATAGAAGACAAAAGTGGTGTAGTTATCTTTGAACCTATTCCTGAATCACACGATGTTTTAAATAAAGATGTTGCATTTGCCGTAATCAAATTAATGGAAGGCGTTACCGAAAGTGGCTCTGGTGTACGTTTAAGAACACAAGGAGGCGGTAGCGGTGACAATCGCTGGACTGGTTATCCGTATCTATTTACCAACCCAATCGCTGGTAAAACCGGAACCACACAAAATCAATCTGATGGTTGGTTTATGGGAATGGTTCCTAATCTTGTTACTGGAGTTTGGGTAGGTTGCGAAGACCGTTCGGCACGTTTCAAAAGTATAACTTATGGCCAAGGAGCAACTGCAGCATTGCCTATTTGGGGCTATTTTATGAAACTTTGTTATGCCGATGAAAACCTTAAAGTTTCTAAACAAGATTTCGACAGACCGCCAAATCTTTCCATAAAAGTGGATTGTTACACCGCACCAAAAGTAAAAGACAGCACCGATGTAGAACAAAACACCGATGAATTCGAATTGTAGCAGTCGTTGCAAAAAATGAAGTACGACTGTTGTTGAGATTTTTTTAAATAAGGAGCTATTTCCAGCTGTTCGCTAAATCCACGCAAAAAAGCGTGGGATATCGCTGCCATCTGGGCTAGGGTATTTGTTTTCAAAATAAACAATCCTGAAATTATAATTTCTTGAAAACTTAATATCCTTAATTTCTTAATGGTTTAAAAATCATTTTATAATTATGATTAACAAAAAAGTTAACAACGTACAAGAAGCACTCCAAGGAATCGAAAACGGAATGACCCTGATGTTGGGCGGTTTCGGATTGTGCGGCATTCCCGAAAACTCCATTGCCGAACTCGTAAAAAAAGAAACCAACAATCTCACCTGTATTTCCAATAATGCAGGAGTTGATGATTTTGGATTGGGTTTGCTTTTGCAAAAACATCAAATCAAAAAAATGATTTCTTCTTATGTGGGAGAAAATGCCGAATTCGAACGCCAAATGCTTTCTGGTGAACTCGAAGTAGAACTCATTCCGCAAGGAACTCTAGCCGAAAGATGCAGCGCAGCCCAAGCCGGAATTCCTGCTTTTTTCACTCCAGCAGGTTTCGGAACCGAAGTCGCCATTGGCAAAGAATCTAGAGAATTCAACGGAAAAATGCACGTAATGGAATTGGCATTCAAAGCTGACTTTTCTATCGTAAAAGCCTGGAAAGGTGACACAGCAGGAAACCTCATCTTCAAAGGAACCGCCCGAAACTTCAATCCTTGTATGGCTGGTGCTGCCAAAATTACCATCGCCGAAGTCGAAGAATTAGTCGAAGCCGGAACACTCGACCCTAACCAAATTCACATTCCTGGAATATTCGTGCAACGCATCTTTCAAGGCGAGAAATACGAAAAGAGGATTGAGCAGAGAACTGTGAGGAAAATTATTTAATTTTTCAATGTAATAATATAACAATTTATGGAGAAAGAAAACATTATAGTTTCTAAAACAATTGATTTTGCATTAGAAATAATTTCATTCTGTGAGATTTTAGAGAAAAACAGAAAATTTGTAATTGCAAATCAATTATTAAAATCTGGAACAAGCATTGGTGCAAATGTTCACGAAGCTCAAAATGCCGAAAGCAGAGCTGATTTCATTCACAAAATTAAAATTGCAGTAAAAGAAATTGAAGAAACAAAATATTGGTTAATCTTATGCGAAAAAGCACCAACCTATCCATTTGAACCATTATTAAAATCAAAAATTAATGAAATTGGACTTATCGTTTATAAAATTATAAGCAGTAGCAAGGCTCGCTAATTGATAAATTATTACATTGTTTAATTGACACATTGTTTTTATGCTAACAAAAGAAGACATTGCCAAACGAATAGCCCAAGAAGTCAAGGATAAATACTTTGTAAACCTCGGAATCGGAATTCCAACTCTAGTGGCAAATTATATCCCAAAAGGTATTGACGTGGAGTTTCAAAGCGAAAACGGCGTTCTCGGAATGGGACCTTTCCCTTTTGAAGGCGAAGAAGACGCTGATTTAATCAACGCTGGAAAACAAACCATTGCGACTTTGAAAGGTGCCAGTTTTTTTGATTCGGCAATGAGTTTCGGTATGATTCGTGGGCAACACGTCGATTTGACAATTCTTGGAGCAATGGAAGTTGCTGAAAACGGCGATATTGCCAACTGGAAAATCCCCGGAAAAATGGTAAAAGGAATGGGCGGCGCAATGGATTTAGTCGCTTCTGCCGAAAATATTATCGTAGCAATGATGCACGTAAACAAAGCGGGAGAATCTAAAATTCTAAGAAAATGCACTTTGCCCTTAACAGGCGTTGGTTGCGTAAAAAAAGTAGTTACGGAATTAGCTGTTTTAGAAATAACTCCAAAAGGTTTTAAACTTTTAGAACGCGCTCCAAGTGTTTCCGTAGAACATATCATCGCTTCCACGGAAGCTAATTTAATTATCGAAGGCGAAATCCCTGAAATGGTGATTGATTGAAAAATTAACCGCAGATTCGCAGATTATTTCAAATTTGATAAAGATTCTAAAAAACAAAAACCGCCCAATTAAGGCGGTTTCATTATTTAAAAAATCTGCGAATCTGCAGTAAAAACCTTTGTGAACTTAGCGCAAAACTTTGTGTTCTTTGTGGTTAAAAACTACAAATTCTCAAAGAAATCATTTCCTTTATCATCGGTAATAATAAAAGCAGGGAAATCTTTAATAGTGATTTTACGAACGGCTTCCATACCTAATTCTTCAAAATCAACTACCTCAACAGAGAGTATGTTTTCTTTAGCCAAAATAGCGGCTGGCCCTCCTATGGAACCCAAATAGAATCCGCCGTAAGTTTTACAGGCATTCATTACATCTTTGGTTCTGTTTCCTTTGGCAAGCATTACCATACTTCCGCCATTCTTTTGGAATTCTTCTACATAAACATCCATTCTACCAGCAGTTGTTGGTCCAAAACTTCCTGAAGCCATTCCTTCTGGCGTTTTTGCAGGTCCTGCATAATAAATTGGGTGATTTTTAAAATAGTCAGGCATTGGTTTTCCAGCATCCAATAATTCTTTGATTTTGGCGTGAGCAATATCACGAGCTACAATCAAAGTTCCGTTTAGTTTCAAACGAGTTTTAATTGGATATTGGGTTAATTTTTTAAGAATATCAGCCATTGGTTGGTTCAAATCTATTTCGACAGCTGCTTCCAAATGAGGTGGAGTTGCTGGCAAAAATTGTTTTGGATTGACTTCTAATTGTTCTACGAAAATACCTTCTTTGGTAATTTTCCCTTTGATATTTCTATCGGCAGAACACGAAACTCCCAATCCAACCGGACAAGAAGCAGCGTGACGTGGCAAGCGAATCACTCGAACATCGTGCGTGAAATATTTACCGCCAAACTGGGCTCCAATATGACTTTCTTGACATATAATTTGTACTCGTTTTTCCCATTCTAAATCACGGAAAGCTTGACCAGCCATATTTCCAGAAGTAGGTAAATTATCAAAATAACCTGCTGATGCTTTTTTTACTGCTGCTAAATTCGCTTCTGCAGATGTTCCACCAATCACTAAAGCCAAGTGATAAGGCGGACACGCCGAAGTTCCCAAATCCATTATTTTGGCACGAATGAAAGCATCCATCGATTTTTCATTCAATAATGATTTCGTTTGTTGGTATAAATAGGTTTTATTGGCAGAACCTCCACCTTTTGCCAAAAACAAGAACTCATACGAAGCTCCTTTTTTAGCATAAATATCAATTTGTGCCGGAAGATTTGAACCTGAGTTTTTTTCTTCAAACATACTAATCGGCACAACTTGAGAATAACGAAGGTTTCTTTCTTGATAGGTGTTAAAAATTCCTCTTGAAAGCCATTCAGCATCATCGACTCCCGTGTATACATTTTCGCCTTTTTTGGCCATTACAATCGCCGTTCCGGTATCTTGACAAGAAGGCAATTCGCCATCAATAGCCACTACGGCGTTTTGCAATAAATTATAAGCCACAAAACGGTCGTTGTCTGTTGCTTCTGGATCGTCAAGAATGGCTTTTAGTTTGGCTAAATGTGCGGTTCGCAACATAAAAGAAACGTCTTTCAAAGCTTCTTGAGCCAATAATTCCAGGCCTTTTGGGTCAACAGTTAAGATTTCTCTTTCGCCTAGTTTTTCTACTTTTACAAAGTCGGAAGTGATTTTGCGGTATTGGGTATCGTCTTTTAAAATTGGATAAGGGTCCTGGTATATGAAGTCCATAATATGAAGTTATTTTATAACTCCAAAGATAAGAATTGTTGAGAGAATTCACAGTGCTTTACACCAACTTATGTTTTAGAATTGAAATAAATTGATAATTTGTTTTAGAATGAAATTTGGTTGTTATGCCATTTGTTTTTCATTCATCAACGGATAAAATCCACTACTAAAATATGATTCGTCCCTAAACCAACGGATTAAAATCCGTTGCTACAAAATGTGTCGTCCCTCTGGGACTTTTGCATTTCACAGAGCCATCGGCTCGGCGCATATTGTAAGGCTGGACTTTAGTCCAGTTGCTATAAACTACCATAATCAATCAAGAGCCATAGGCTCGGTTCATATCAAATCTTCAAAAATATATCTTTCATCAAATGGCACTTCGAATTTATCTAAAAACTCTAAATATTCTTCTTTGAACGCTTGTTTCTTATGATGCGTTTCTTGATTAGCAATGTATTTATAAACTGCATCAATTTGAGAATGTCCATAAGAGAATGCACCATAACCTTCTTGCCATTCAAATCTTGATTTTGTCAAATTATGGTCATTAATATATTTTGATGATTTGGCTTTTACGGTTTTCATTAGTTCCGAAATGGAAACTGCGGGTTTAAGACCTAAAAAGCAGTGAACGTGATCCTCAACTCCATTTACAATGATAGTTTTACAACCAGTTTCATCTATCAAATTGCCAATAACACCAAATAATATAGATTCCCATTCATTAGCAATAACAGCATCTCGATATTTTACCGCAAAAACAACCTGAATATATACTTGATGATAGGTGTTTGCCATATTGATCTTTTTATGAGCCGTTCCTACGGAACTCTGTTTTTTCTTATTTCTTAGCATCAACGGATTAAAATCCGTTGCTACAATATAGTTCGTTCCTATGGAACTTTCACATTTCATAGAGGCATCGGCTCAGAACATTTTGTAGCAACGGATTAAAATCCGCTGTAAACAGAACATTTTTTATTTCGATTTTTCTAAAAAAACCAACTCGCCACAAAAATTGCGGTAATCACACAAATTAAATCTACTAGCAACATTGTAGTAAGCGCATAACGAGTGTTTTTGATATTGACAGAACCAAAATAAACCGCAATTACATAAAAAGTACTTTCGGCACTGCATTGAAAAATACTACTTAATCTTCCCGTTAAGGAATCGGCACCAAAAGTATTCATCGAATCGATCAAAAATCCTCGTGATCCTGCAGAACTAAACGGTCTAAGCAATGCTACTGGCAAAGCGTCAGTGATTCCTTTACTTACTCCCAAATTAGAAAAAGCAAAAGCAATCCAGTTACTTATAATTTCAAATAAACCACTATTTCTGAATAAAGAAATTGCCACTAACATTCCTAAAACATAAGGAAAAATGGTAACGCCTGTTTTAACTCCATTATTAGCTCCAGACACAAAGGCTTCATAAACAGTCGTGTTTGCATCTGCAAATTTCTTCTCCTTAATAAAGGAAAAAATCAGAGTAAAAATGATAATTCCTACCAATATCAATGCCGAAAGATTAGAGGTGAAATAGTTTTTGCCTATTAAATCTAAATGATTTACATACATCAATAAACCTACTATTGCAGCAATCAACACCATTAAACCAATAACTAAAGAAGCACTTTTGAAGTTAATTTTTTGTTTAATTCCAACGATAAGAAATGCAGCAATTGTACCAATAAAAGAAGTAATAATACAAGGCAACATCACATCGGCAGGATTGCTGGCATTGGCAGCAGCACGATAACCAATTATAGAAGTTGCTATTAAAGTTAAGCCTGATGCGTGCAAACAAAGGAACATAATTTGGGCATCACTCGCTCGATCTTTATCAGTATTTAGTTCCTGCAAACTTTCCATAGCTTTTAATCCGAAAGGAGTTGCAGCGGAATCTAATCCTAAGAAATTGGCAGCAAAATTCAAAGTCATATAGGAAATCGATGGGTGATTTTTGGGAATACTTGGAAACACTTTTACAAAAACTGGACTCAAAACTTTGGCTAGTTTTTCAGATACTCCAGAAATGATTAAAAGTTCCATCAAACCACAGAAAAAAGCCAAATAAGCAATAAGCGGAAGAATCAAATCGAGTAATGTGCTTTTACAAGTTGGCAAAAGTCCATCTGATTTTTGAACCCCGCTAAAAATTTTTACCGTTTTATTTTTATAAACATAAGTAGTGTCAGCATTTATAGTGTCTCTATTGATAATCATAGTTTGATCAGGAGCTTTCTTGATGCTGTCTTTTATAAAAACAGGAAGTTGCTCAATATATTTTTCAGAAATCAAAATAGGGTCATCTTTTTTTCCGTTTAAAACATTGTCTATCGTGTAACTATTACCCGAAAACAAACTAAAAACTACAAATGCAATTGAAGAAATAAAAATCACCAGCCAAAATCTACTTAATACCATAATTTATAATTTTTGTAAATGTAATTATTTATTGCAAAAAAGACCTAACAGGTTTTGAAAACCTGTTAGGTCTAAAAAATTAAACGTGAATAATCTCTTCCTCAATCAACAAATCTTCTCTTCTTAGTCTAAGGAAAATCTGAGCAACTGCAATCGTGTCTTTTTCACAATAAGTTACAATCCTGTCGATGTCTTTTTCTACATAAAAAACTTGTCCTACTTGACTGCCATCGATGTCGCCTTTTGGCGATGGAATTCCGAGTACTTTGCACATTAATTTCAAAGAAGTGAAGTGTTTATAATCGCCAAATTTCCACAATTCTAAAGTGTCTAAATGTGGAATTTCCCAAGGTTTTTTCCCAAACAAATTGAGTTTATTTGGAATGGCAATGTTATTAATAATCATTCGGCGGGCAATAAATGGAATGTCAAATTCTTTGGCATTATGACCACACAAAACGTGTTGCGGTTGATTGAAATGATTGTTCAAGAGATTGATAAAATCGTGCAGAATTTTCTTTTCGTCTCCAAAAAAAGATGTTACTCTAAAATTTCTAATATCGCCTTTGATGACAAAATACCCAACAGAAATACAGACAATTTTTCCAAATTCGGCCCAAATTCCAGCTCGATCATAAAAGTCTTCCGGAGTGAATTCGTCTTTGCGCTGGTATTGGGTTTTGTGTTCCCAAAGATCTTTCATTTCGTTGTCCAACTCATTGAAATTAGCTACTTCCGGAACGGTTTCAATGTCGAGAAACAGAATGTTGTTGAGGTTGATTTTTTCTATCATAAGTTAAATATTGGGACGCAGATGATGCGGATTTGACAGATTAACACGGATTATCTTTTGAAGGAATTATACGAATTTACACAAAATTATTAATGGTCGGCAAAATTTGAAAGCTATTATTAACAAATTTTAGAACAAACTTTGTTGATTAGACGGGTTTTCGTGTTCCAAAAGCCATTTTTTGCGCCACAATCCTCCTGCATAACCCGTGAGTGAACCATCAGTTCCTATGACTCTGTGACAAGGAACTACAATCCAAAGAGGGTTTTTACCATTAGCCGAAGCTACGGCACGAATCGCTTTGACATCGCCTAATCTCTTGGATAATTCTAAATAACTCATCGTTTTTCCATATGGTATTTCAAGCAATCCTTTCCAAACTTTTTGCTGAAATTCAGTTCCAAAAGGATTTAATTTGAAACTAAAATCAATCCTTTTTCCTTCGAAATAGTCATTGATTTGGGAAACGGCTTCTTGTAAAATAACTGGAATTGTTGAGGAAATATCTCCTTCATCTAAAATTGAAATTATAGAAATACCGTTTTCATCGCCTATTATTTTGGCGACTCCTAAATGCGTTTTGATGTAAGCAATTTCCATTTTATAAAAGTAAAAAAATTAACCGCAAAGTTCACAGTGAAGGCGCAAAGTTCACAAAGAAAAGATTTTTGGAAATAAAAAAACCATTTCAAATGAAATGGTTTTTTATCACAATCCTGTCTAGTATTTCAGTTATTCAGGAAAAAATTATTTTAGATTCGAATAAACATACGCTTCTAAAGCTTTTAATTCTTCATCTGAAAATGACTTAGTAAGTACTAAATTAGGTTTCATCACCGCATATTGTGTTGGATCAACTATTGGTTCATTTTCTCCTTTTAGGAAACCAACTATACTACCATTTTTTTCTTTGTAGATTTTGGCAATATCTTGTAAACTTGGCCCAACGAGTTTTACATCGGGTTTATGACAAGCAACACAGGCACCTTTCCCTGCAAAAATTGCTGCACCTAAAACTTCGGGTTTTTGAGCCTCGGTTGAAGGTTCTGGTTTGCCAAAGGATTCTTCCGAGCCTCCTTTTTTACAAGAAACTACAGAAAGCAAACCTGCGGATAATATGGATAATAATACTGCTTTTTTCATATTTATTTATTTAATAGTATTGCGGCTTCTTTAGCAAAATAAGTCGAAATCAGACTTGCTCCTGCTCTTTTGATACACATTAATTGTTCCATCATAATCTTGTCGTGATCAAGCCAACCTCTTTCGGCAGCGGCTTTGACCATTGCATATTCGCCCGAAACGTGAAAAACCGTTACGGGAACATTAACTGCATTTTTTACTTCACGAACAATGTCAAGATACGCAATTCCAGGTTTTACCATAACCATATCGGCTCCTTCTTCCACATCCATTAATGCTTCGCGAATGGCTTCGATACGATTGGCATAATCCATTTGATAGGTTTTTTTGTCTTTTGGAACCACAACATCAGATTCTCTTGGAGCACTATCTAATGCATCACGAAATGGCCCGTAAAATGCCGAAGCATATTTAGCTGAATAGCTCATAATCCCCACATTTTGAAATCCTGCGGCATCTAATCCTTGACGCAAACGCAAAACACGACCATCCATCATATCAGATGGCGCTACAAAATCGGCTCCAGCTTGAGCGTGTGAAACCGCCATTTTTACCAAAGCTTCATTGGTTGCATCATTAGCAATATCGCCGTTTTCAATGATTCCGTCGTGACCATAAATAGAATAGGGATCGAGTGCCACATCAGGCATTACAATCATTTCTGGACACGATTTTTTAATCGCTTTTATGGTTCTTTGCATCAATCCATCAGGATTCCAAGCTTCTTTTCCGGTGTTGTCTTTTAGGGATTCATCCACTTTTACGTAAATGTTTACGGCACGAATTCCTAGTGCAAAAAGTTCTTTGACTTCTTCTACAGTTAAATCAATCGAACAGCGATAAATCCCAACCATAGATGGTATTTCTACTTTTACGTTTTCGCCTTCTGCGATGAACATTGGAAACATAAAATCGGATGGACTTAATGTTGTTTCTCTAACTAAGGAACGAATACTTTCATTCACTCGTAATCTTCTAGGTCTTTGTAATGGGAACATTATAATAATTTTTGTTTTATAGTGATTGAAAGAACACCAATAATTAATATTAAACAAACTATATAAATAAAGAACAAAACTAAAACTTCAATAAAGTTTTTCTTCTTGCTTATAAAAGTTTTTATTAAAGTTATAAAAGAAAATAAGACAATAAATAAGCTAATAAATGTTAAGAATTTTTCTTCAAATGTTGTATTAGTTGTAAGTGTAGATACCCCTCCAAAAATTAAAGCTAAAATAGCGGTAAATACACTCAATAATTCAATACTTTTCTTCGACTGCTCTTTAATTTCTTTTTCTTGGTCAGTTAATTTTATATCTAATCTATTAAATAATATAGAAAAATTAGAAAAATTATCAATATCATTGGTATTACTTAAATAATTCGATTCAAAGGCTTCAACTTCCTTTAATAAATCTAAATAATTTAAAGGTAATGAAAATGTAGATGGTACAAAAATATTTAGTTCTTGTTCGCCAATATCGTGTGTTTTTATACACTCTTCAAATGGTAATTGGTAAGAATAATAAAAATGGTTTTTGCACCAATTCAAATTTGATTTAAATTTTGAAGTAATTTCATCCAAATGATTATTAGCGACCTTTATTTTGTCTATTATTTCATTTAGTTTTTTTCTGTCAAAATTATTTTTACCTATCTCTTTTTTAAAATACTGAATATAATGAACTATAAAAAAGCAAACTTTTTTGTACGGAAAAAAATTTTTAATTATTGATTCATATTGTATTTTTTGTATTTTTTCTTTTTCCTTGATTAAAAATTTCTCTAAATCAAAATTGTAACATATTTTTTCTTTTTCTATAGATAGTGATAATGCGCAATTCTTCAGGTAATTTTCAGAAATCTTTTTAGCAAAGTTATTGAAATCAGAATCTAAAATAGATATTTTGCTTGTGGTTAGCGTATTTAGTGCTTTTGTGTTTTTATCAACATCTTTGTATTTTTTAGCAAATCTATGTTTAGACCAAAAATTTTCTAAATCTCCACTCTGTTCACAATTATCATTTAGCTTTCTTTCTAAAACTAAATTATCTTCTGATAAAAAATGATTATATGAATACTCGTCCCAAGAATTATAAATATCCAACAAATAGTTGTGTTTTTCTAAAGAAAAGGTATTCTCTTCTCCCAAAAGCACATAATATTGATTTCCTGAATTAGGATCTTGATGCTTACGAATGATTAATTTTCTTATCAAGAAAGTATTCTTATCTTTTAGAATATCCAATAAGCTTTTTATTTTTTTGTTTTCAGTTGGAAAATCAGATTCACACTGAAATAATAAATGTTTTGAGTTTAATAATCTTTCTAAATCTTCCTCACTATTTCTTAGAGTGAATTCTTTTCTTGATAAAAAGAGATTTTGCGTAAAAATTTGTACCAATATTTTTTCCAACTTTTTGTTGTCAATATTTAATTGGTCAATTATATCGTTAGTTTTATCGGATAAATCTAAAACCAAATTTTTATTAAGTTGAGATTTTGAAAATATTCTATTGATAAATTTTGCAGATTTTATATATTCTTCAATACAACTTTTATAA
>NZ_JAQTPQ010000210.1 GCF_028712645.1 Flavobacterium sp.
GTACATTTGATTTTGTTGACAAAAAAATTCAAAAAGCAAATTTTACTAATTCATTAGGATATTTATTCATTGATTCTAAAGAAGTTTCTTTTCATTCTAAACAGATTAATTCAAAAACAAGTTTAACAGAATATAAAAATTATTTAAAATATAAAGGAAACGTAATTGACAGCTTTTCTGAAAAATCTAATTCAATAATAATTAGCCGTATTATTCATTCCAATAATTATTATAGTTTTTTTACAGGAAATAGTATTCATAGATATTCCAACTTTAAACGGAATCCATTTTCATTTGCAATGGATAAAATAACAGTTCCTGAATCCTATAAATGGTATAAATTTTCTGCAAAAAATTTGAGTATTATAGCCAATAGTGGCGCAATATATATTTATGATTTACCTACTTTAAAATTGCAAACTAAAGTAGAAAACACAACCCAAACCAATTGTGCGTTTATTGATAGCCATCATAATTTGTGGTTAGGTACTTTGGACAATGGATTATTGTACTATAATTTATCTAAAATCAAGAGAGTTTTAACCTCAAGCGATTTTGCAAACAGTAATTTTTTAAGTGTCGCCATTACTGCAAAAAGTGAAATTTTAGCTGGAAATTATCACGGACAAATTATTAAATCAAAAGGAAAAATTCAAGAAAAATTTACAATTCCGAATGAAAATCAAAACTTGTGGATACGAAAATTAATTGATGCTAATCAAAATGTACTTTCAATAAATGATGCAGGTTACAGTATTAATTTCAAGAAAAACAAACCTATTACATCGTTTTTGGAAAACAATTCTAATTGTTCTTTAAAAACTGCTATTAAGCTCAATGATAGTATTGCAATAGTGGGAACTACAAGGGGATTGTTTAAACTTAACATTCTTAATGGAAAATACAAACTTTTAAATAGTCCTGATAAAAGAGTTTTAAATATTGAAAAGCAGGATAACGACACTATTTATTTTGTAGGCGCTGAAGGATTATACAAATATAATTATCAAAAAAATACAAGCACACAAATTGTATTAAATCAAGAAATAAAAGGAAATAAACCTTCTGTTTTGGCTTTTAGTAACAATCGGTTTTTATGGGTGGCGACTATTAAAGGCGATATTTTAATTTTAAAAAATGATAAAGTACTGTATAAAATTAAGGGTGAAGAAGGCTTACCTGAAAATATAACGAATATGATTGCTGTTCAAAATAAAATTTGGATTGCCAGTAAATCAGGTGTTTATAGTATTAACTTTAAAGAAGAAAAGAAAAAATTTGATTACACCATTCATAAATTATCAAAATCAGATGGTTTGACATCTAATGTAGTAAATGAATTGGCGTTTTATAATGACACTATTTACGCTGCAACCGATAATGGAATTTCTATAATTCCTTCAAAAATCCAATTTTCAAAATTTGAAATTTCCCCAAATATTATTTCAATAACTGTGAATAGCCAGAAAGTGGCTATTGCCAAAAGCTATAATCTAAAAAACGACGAAAAAAATATTAGTGTTCAATTGTCGGGTGTTGAATTGACTGGACATTTTAAAAATTTGCAATATTCTTTGAATGCTAAAAATAATTGGATTGATTTAGATGGAAACACCATAAATCTTTCTTTAAAAGGAGGAGACTATAATTTATTTATCAGAGCAATAGATGTCAATAATAATATTAGTTCTAAAACAATTGAAATAAAGTTTTTTATAGCCATCCCGTTTTTTAAAAAATTATGGTTTTGGATTTTGTTAATATCATTAATGATGACACTTGTGTTTTGGTGGTTTAATCACCGAAAATTCGAGCAACAAAAAATTGCATTTCAGCAGCAATTGGCATTAGAACAACAAAGAAATAAAATCACTGCCGATTTACACGACGATATTGGCGCTACTTTAAGCAGTTTACAAATCAATAGTGCTGTCGCAAACCAACTTTTAAATAAAGACCCTGATGAAGCAAAAAAAGTTTTACAAAAAATAGAAACGCAATCGCAAAATCTTGCCGACAAAATAGGGGACATTATTTGGAGTATGAAACCCGGTAAAGAAGAGTTTATGACAATAAGTACACGTATTCGAAATTTTGTAAATGATATTTTGGGTTCTACTGAAATAAAATATGTTATTGAAACCGATCCTGTCTTAGACAATTTAATTAAAGATATTACGCTTAGAAAAAATATTGTTTTAATCATAAAAGAAGGCGTCAATAATGTAGCAAAATATAGCAAAGCTTCCAATTTAAATATAAAATTAGTATTCGTTAACAATATGATTGCTATAGAAATTATTGACAACGGAATAGGTTTTGAAATTAATGAAACGAGCGGTAACGGCATTGCCAATATGAGAAAAAGAGTAGAGGAATTAAAGGGAGATTTCAAAATTATTTCATTGCCACAACAAGGAACATCAATTTTTGCAAGCATTCCTTTTGTCCCTTAATTTAGTTACAATTGACTCTTAAATTGTTTAGTATATTTGTTTTATGGCAATTCGAATTTTTATTTACGACGATAGTAACGAACGCAGAGACAGCTTAAAAGCATTACTGATGCTGAATGATGAACTAAAGTTTGTTGGGGAAGCTATGAATTGTAAAAATGTACTTTCCGAAATTGAAAACTTTTATCCTGACGTTGTTTTAATGGACATCAATATGCCTGAAGTTGATGGCATTGAAGGTTTAAAACTCATAAAAACAAATCATCCAGAAGTGAAAGTGCTTATGCAAACTGCTTTTGACGACAGCGATAAAATTTTTACCTGCATTAAAAACGGAGCGAGTGGCTATATTCTAAAAAACGACAAACCGCAACGAATTCTTCAAGCTATTGAAGAAGTAAATCAAGGTGGCGCTGCTATGAATCCTGCAATTGCCCAAAAAGTATTGGATTATTTTAAACCAAACGAAACTAAAAATCCATTAAGTCCAAAAGAAAATGAAGTATTGGCTTTTTTGGCAGAAGGATTAAGTTATAAAATGGTAGCCGATAAATTAGGCGTAAGCTATGCTACGGTAAACACACACGCCAAACGCATTTATGAAAAACTACACATTTCTTCCTTAGGTCAAGCTATCGCCTATTATTACAAAAATTTGAAAAATTAGAATTTAAATTTTTTATTTCTAATTTTCCTTTTTCATATCCCTAGATTTAGGGATTTTTTGTTTTAATTAAATTTTAATATTTGTTAGGGAATTATTTCCTTAATAAAACAGGGTAAAACCTATTACCGTTTAATTCAAATCACTATGAAACTTACAAAATCAATTTTAAAAATCCTGATCGTTTTCCTATTCCTTTCACAAAATAGTTTTGCAACAACAAAACCAATAATTGGAATTGGAATCGTAGTTAAAAAAAATCCTGGGAAGGGATATATTTCAGTTCCAACAGGAAACGGAGGTGGTTTCTCAACCCAACTTAGCGAAGGTGTTTATGAACTTTCTTTTCCGCAAGAACAATTACAAACAAGTATTAATGGGATTGTAAAAGCAGATTACCCTAAAAGCAACTATCAATACGATGGTTCAGGAGTAGAACTGGTTTTAGACAACTTGCAAATAACAGTGAATTCTAAAGCTACAAAAGAAAATGTTTTTGCTGTTGATAAACAAAATAGTATTACCATAACAGTTCCAAAAGGTGGCGCCACGCTTTCAGGCAAATTGAGTTGGAATGATGCCGTTATGACGAATTCGATTAGTTGTCCGGATGGGTTTATTATGCAAAATGGTGAATGCGTTCCAATGAATAGTTCTGGAAATCAACAAGCACGAACAGAAGGGAAATTAAAGGGGAAGATTATAAAAGGAGGAGATCACGGAATGCGTTCTGTTAGTGGAAGTACTGCTGGGGATTCTAAAAATAGTTGCGGGCCATCTTTGACTGTTTCTTTAAATGCCAATGGTGGAACTTCTTCTTCAGCGGGAGTTGATAATAGTTTTAACTTCAATCCAAGTTTGGGTATTGCAATACATTGGAAAAACTTTGGAATTGGTTTAGATGCTGGAACGTTCAAGACTAAACCTAATTTAGATTTTAATACTTATGCTGCTCCATTGCAAAATTTAGATTTTTTAACTATTACAAATACTAAAAGTGATTGGGTCAGTACTTATTTTATGCTTGGACCACAATATACGATATTCTTGAATCCTTCGCAAAATAAGGAGTCTCAAAGACATACTCCTTTTCACAACAAACTAGCGTTTACACTTGCTTTAAAAGGAGGATTAACTATAAACAAAGCACCAGAATTCTCTGTGGCTGATAATAGCACACCTCCAAAAAGTATTGCCAGTTATACTACACCTCAAGATTATAAAACAAATGCATTTAGTTTGAAACCAAGTATCGGTTTTTCATATTGGATTACCAAAAATTTTGCAATGACAGCCAATGCACAGTATTTGATGCAGGCTGGGCAAAAAGAATTTACCACTGGATATAGAGATTTAACTAACGTAAACTTGGCGCCGCCAATTTCTCCTGACCAATTTAATCAAAGCATTTCTTTGGCACCAAAAGTAATGACAAATACCAAAGGTCCAGATAAATATATGAGCTTTGGTTTTGGAATTACCTATCGTTTTAACAAAGGCGGAGGTGATTGTGATGATAGTAGTGATGATATAATAGGAAATACTTCAGAAAAAGGAATTACTGAAAACGGTTTAAAAAAGAATGATATTGAAACTTCTTCAGATGAAACCCAGCGAAAAGGAATTAAAGAACAAGGTTTAAAAAAGAATGATGTTGAAACTACTTTAAGTGAAAACCAGCGGAAAGGAATTACCGAAAATGGTTTACCGAAGAATGTTGTTGGAAATGTAATTACAGATGTAGAACTTAAACAAATTGCCGAAACATTGGTCAACTATAGAAAAGGCTGGGATGGAACTGTAAAAGGCAACAAAGTTGAAAACGTAGTTAATGCTGATGTAAAGGCTATTGCAGAAACATTAGTCAATTTGGCTCGAAAAGGCTGGGATGGAACTGTAAAAGGAAATAAAATTGAAAATACAGAGAATGAAGCTGATGTAAAAACGGTTGCAGAAGCATTAGTCAACATTCGAAAGGGTTGGGATGGAACTGTAAAATGGAATAAAGTTGAAAATGTAGCGAATGAAGCTGATGTAAAAGCTATAGCAGAAACATTAGTCAACATTCGAAAAGGTTGGGATGGAACTATTAAAGGGAAAAATATAGCCGAAAAAGGAATTCAAGAAAACGGATTAAAAAGGAATGAGATTGAAACCTCGGCAGTTAACGGCTCAAAAGCAATAATTGAAAACCCAAATGACGATACGGGTGAACCAGAACAACAAGTTTATAAATTTAGTAATGGTTGTACTAGAACATGTACTGGTAACTGGTATGCTAATTCAGATGGATCCGTTGGTTGTGATGGAACTGCTGGGCCAAAAGTTTGCATCAATAAAGCAGTCACTTCAACGCCTTCTGCAACAGCAAGAGTTAGTTTGATAAATCAAGTTTTTGACCAAGAAGGTAATGTGAAAACTAAATAAATTAACTTTTAAAATATTTTTCTAACAATAACTGAGCGGCTGCAAAAGGTGAAATTTTATCATTTTGCACCGCTTTTTTGTTTTCTTCCAAAAGCCTTTGAATTTCAGGATGAGTATAAAAATTGGTTTTCAAATGCTCATTTATTGTTTCTAACATCCAATATTGATTTTGCTCTTTTCTTTTTTCAAAGAATGAATTATTTTCTTTAGTTAACCCTAAAAAGTCTTGGATTGTTTTCCAAACTTCTGGAATTCCTTCGTGAGTAATAGAGCTGCAAGTGGTAGTTGTGGGCGTCCATCCTGATTTTTTAGCGGGAAATAAATGCAATGCTCTGTTGAATTCTGTTTTTGTTAAATTGGCTTTTCGAATGTTATCACCATCGGCTTTGTTGATGACAATTGCATCGGCCATTTCCATAATACCGCGTTTGATTCCTTGCAATTCATCACCAGCTCCAGCGATTTTTAATAATAAAAAGAAATCTACCATACTGTGAACAGCTGTTTCGCTTTGACCAACGCCAACTGTTTCTATGAGAATTGTGTTGAAACCACAAGCTTCACACAGCGTAATGGCTTCACGTGTTTTTTTTGCAACTCCTCCCAAAGTTTCACCTGAAGCTGATGGTCTGATGAAAGCATTCGGATCTTTTACTAATTCCTCCATTCGGGTTTTGTCGCCAAGAATACTTCCGTGCGAAATTGTACTGCTTGGATCAACGGCAAGAACTGCCACTTTTTTTCCTAGAGAATTTAAATGCTTTCCAAAGGCTTCAATAAATGTACTTTTCCCAACTCCA
>NZ_JAQTPQ010000211.1 GCF_028712645.1 Flavobacterium sp.
CCATCTTGCATCAATGCTTCTATACAATAAGTTTCTTCAGCTCCTGCAAAACGTTCAGTTTCCGTTTTTAACCCTTTTATAACTGGAATTGCCATAAAATTTTCGGCAAAATCAGCATATACATTCATCATCTTTTCAGATTCCTCGACAGCTTCCTTTCTTGTTGCATGATCGGTATGTCCTTCTTGCCATAAAAACTCAGCCGTTCTCAAGAATAATCGGGTTCTCATTTCCCATCGTACCACATTTGCCCATTGATTTATGAGTAAAGGTAAATCTCTATAAGATTGAACCCATCCTTTATAAGTAGACCAAATTATAGCTTCACTTGTTGGACGAACTATTAGTTCTTCTTCCAATTTTGCATTAGGATCCACCATCAATTTACCTGGATTATCAGGATCATTTTTTAATCTATAATGAGTTACGATGGCACATTCTTTAGCAAAGCCTTCTGCGTTTTTTTCTTCGGCTTCAAACATACTTTTTGGCACAAACAAAGGGAAATAAGCGTTTTGATGCCCTGTTTCCTTAAACATTCTATCAAGTTCTGCTTGCATTTTTTCCCAAATTGCATAGCCATAAGGTTTGATGACCATACAGCCTCTAACTCCTGAATTTTCGGCTAAATCGGCTTTTACAACCAGCTCGTTATACCATTTTGAATAATCTTCTGCTCGTGTGGTGAGGTTCTTGCTCATATTGAATAGTTTGGCACAAATTTTGTTTTGATAATTTTAACTAAATAGTTTGGCAAAACTAACTATTTTTGTAATGTGCAACAATAAAAAAACCTACAGATATGAAAACTAATATTTTTTCTTCCAAAAACACATCAACATACTCTCTAATTCTTCTTTTGAGTATTGTGTTAACATCTTGTGGCTCATACCAAAATAGCTCCTACTATGATTCCGATGGAATATATGGGAATTCAACAAATAGAAATATTGAAAAAGTAAATCCAGAAAGCTCAAGCAATCGTTATAAAGACTATTTTAGTTCTTTACAAAACGACAATTTTCAAACAGAAATCTTTACTGACGTCAATAATTATAGTAATTACGATACTGCAAACGATACTATTCAAAATACAGATTATGCTGATTGGGGAAGTAATCCCAGAACAACATCTATAAATGTATATACAAATCCTTGGAACTTTTCGGTAGGATTTGGCTATCCTTATTACGGATATGGTTACGGTTATCCTTATTATAGTTATGGCTATCCTTATTATGGATATTCTTATTACGATTACAACTATCCTTATTATGGATGGGGCTTCCCCGGTTATGGATACAGTTACGGATTCCCATATTATTATGGAGGAGGTTATACTAATTATGGTTATAATAATTCTCACTATTCCTACAACCCAAGCAGAAGAGGTTCTTCAGCTTCCAATACCATAAACGGTAACCGATATTCCCAAAACCAAAACTTTACTAACAGAGGAACAAGTAGCTCAAATTACAGAAATAGCA
The DNA here is from genome assembly GCF_028712645.1 of Flavobacterium sp. Classification (GTDB taxonomy): domain Bacteria; phylum Bacteroidota; class Bacteroidia; order Flavobacteriales; family Flavobacteriaceae; genus Flavobacterium. The sequence goes on from NZ_JAQTPQ010000211.1 coordinate 1,488, forward strand.
CCATCAATAACGCAACCCAAAATAGTACTTTACTTAACAGAAGAAGTAATACTCAATTCCAAAACAATTCTTCTAATAATTCGAATCGCACAAGAACAAACACAAACTCTCAACAAAACACTAACAATTCTCGTAACCAAAACTATACACCTACAAGATCTTACACCCCAAGCTCAAATAACTCAAGCAATTCTAGCTCAAACAGTGGTGGAAGATCATCAAGTAATAGTAGTTATGGAGGCGGCGGAAGGTCTTCTGGAGGAAGTAGCGGCAGAACTAGATAAGAACTCAATTATCTTTAATAAATAATATAATTTTACACGAACAAAAATGAAAAAGTATATATTCCTTTTATTTGTTAGCTTCACTTTTAGTGTTGGACAATCACAAGAAATCACTGATGCTCTGCGTTATTCGCAGGATAATTTGACCGGAACAGCTCGTTTTAGAGCTATGGGTGGTGCTTTTGGAGCCCTTGGTGGCGATTTGTCTTCCATAAATGTTAATCCTGCAGGTTCTGCGATTTTTTCTAACAATCAAATTGCAACAACCTTAAGTAGTTTTAATACAAAAAATAGCTCTAGTTATTTTGGGACCAACACAACTTCTTCTGAAAATTCATTTGATTTAAATCAAGCAGGAGGTGTTTTCGTTTTTAAAGATCAAAATTCAAATAATGATTGGAAAAAGTTTTCGGTAGCGATAAATTATGAAAACACAAATAATTTTACTAACTCCTTGTTTTCTGCCGGAACAAATCCGACAAATTCTGTGGCTGATTATTTTTTATATTATGCTAATGGTGTACCTTTAAATACATTGGAAAACTTCAATTATAGTGAATTAAACAACGGAGAGCAACAAGCTTATTTGGGATACCAAGGTTATATTATAAATCCTGTTGACGGGAATAATGCAAATAATACATCATATACTTCAAATGTTCGTCCTGGAGGAAATTATTATCAAGAAAATTCCATTTCCTCTAATGGTTACAACGGAAAATTGTCTTTCAATGCGGCAACATCCTATAAAGATAAATTATTTTTGGGTATCAACTTAAATTCCCATTTCTCGGATTATACCCAATCATCCAGCATTTATGAAGATAACAACAACACTTTAGATAGTAACGACAGGGTAAACCGATTGCAATTTGACAATGATTTACATACAACCGGAACTGGGTTTTCCTTTCAATTAGGTGCTATCGCAAAAGTTACCAATGAAATTCGGTTGGGATTAGCTTATGATTCGCCAACTTGGTATCGTTTAAGTGATGAATTAACACAAAGATTGGTTGCAGTTAGCGGCAATATTGACGGAGAGTTACCCCAAGATGTTGTTGACCCTCAAATTACCAACTATTATGCACCTTACACTTTGCAAACTCCAAGCAAGTTTACAGGAAGTTTTGCTTACATATTTGGCAAATCTGGATTAATTAGTATTGACTATTCTATAAAAGATTATGGCAATACAAAATTTAAACCTGAAAATGATTCCTATTTCAGAGATTTGAATAACTATATGAGTACAGTACTTAACAACACTGGCGAATTGCGAATTGGAGCTGAATACAAAATCAAGGAATGGAGTTTGCGTGGCGGTTATCGCTTCGAGCAAAGCCCTTACAAAAACTCAACAACAATAGGCGATTTAACTGGATATTCAGGAGGATTAGGTTATAATTTTGGAGCAACCAAATTAGATTTGGCTTACTCTTACGCTCAAAGAAATTCAAATCAAGGTTTCTTTAATCAAGGATTTACAGAGGGTGCCAATATTAACACTAAAAATAATAACGTTACTGTGACTTTGTTGTTTGAATTGTAATTCAATTTAAAAATAGACTTTATAAAAATCCATTTTGTTACTAAAATGGATTTTTTATTTTTTTAAAAATTAACAATTCAAAAAAAATATAAAATAGCAATTACTCTATAAATCATAACCTGAAATAGATAATCTGAAGTAGATAAAGTAAGAAGTTTAACTAATAATTCATAAGCAAACACTTATGCTTCTTAGAATAAAAATTGTAATTTTGCCAACTTCCCAATATATCGGGTATATAAATTTATGAGAACCAAGTCCTTAAAAAAGAATAAAATCAACGTAATCACTCTTGGGTGTTCGAAAAATGTATATGACAGTGAAGTGCTAATGGGGCAACTCAAAGCTAGCGGAAAAGATGTCGTTCACGAGCAAGAAGGAAACATCGTTGTCATCAATACCTGCGGATTTATTGATAATGCCAAGGCAGAATCAATAAATACAATTTTAGAATATGCCGATAAAAAAGAACGTGGATTAGTCGATAAAGTTTTTGTTACTGGATGTTTATCAGAACGTTACAGACCCGATTTAGAAAAAGAAATTCCGAATGTAGATCAGTTTTTTGGAACAACTGAATTGCCTGCTTTATTAAAAGCTTTGGGAGCTGATTATAAACACGAATTGCTTGGAGAGCGCCTGACAACTACTCCAAAAAATTATGCCTTTTTAAAAATTGCAGAAGGTTGCGACAGACCTTGCAGTTTTTGTGCCATCCCGTTAATGCGTGGCAAACACGTTTCGCAAACTATTGAAAAACTAGTAAAAGAAGCCGAAGGTTTGGCAAAAAATGGTGTAAAAGAATTAATTTTGATTGCGCAGGATTTGACGTATTATGGTTTGGATATTTACAATAAACGTAATCTTGGTGAATTATTAGAAGCTTTGGTAAAAGTAGAAGGAATAGAATGGATTCGTTTGCATTATGCTTTCCCTACTGGTTTTCCGATGGATGTATTGGAAATTATGAAGCGAGAGCCAAAGATTTGTAATTATATCGATATTCCGTTGCAACATATTTCTGACTCTATTTTGAAATCGATGAAACGTGGAACGACAAAAGAAAAAACGACTAAGTTATTGAAAGAATTCCGTGAGGCAGTCCCAGGAATGACTATTAGAACGACTTTAATTGTAGGTTACCCGGGTGAAACGCAAGAAGATTTCGAAATTTTAAGAGACTGGGTTCAAGAAATGAAGTTCGAACGCTTGGGTTGTTTTACTTATTCTCACGAAGAAAACACAGGAGCTTTTGACTTAGTCGATGATGTTCCCGAAGATGTAAAACAAGATCGTGCCAATGAAATAATGGAAATTCAATCGCAAATTTCTTGGGATTTGAATCAGGATAAAATCGGAAAAACCTTTCGCTGTATTATTGACAGAAAAGAAGGAGAACATTTTGTAGGAAGAACTGAATTTGATAGTCCTGATGTTGACAATGAAGTTTTAATTGATGCTTCGAAACATTATGTAAAAACTGGAGAATTTGTAATGGTAAAAATTACCGATGCAACCGAATTTGATTTATACGCAGAACCTGTTTAAATTTACAGTATCTATTATTTGAATAAAACATAAAATTCTAAATATGAAAACAACACAAATTTTCTTATCAATTATATTGATGATATTCTCTATTAGTACAATTTCTGCTCAATACGGAAATAATGGTTATGGTAATAGCGGATATGGAGGAAATGGTTATGGAAGAAATGGCGGAATGAGCCAAATGAATCAAGGAAGTCAACCAGAAAAACCAAAAGAAATCCCCGCCGAAGAAACGGTTTCTAAATTAATGATTAAAATGAAACCTGCACTAAACCTTGATGATCTTCAGGAAATTGCTATTTCAAATGTTTTAATAGAAAGCATAAGAAGTCAAGGAATATTGCTAAAGCAAGTTACTAACCAAGAAGATCAAATAAAAGAATTTCAAGCACTCTCTGAAATTACAGATAGAAAAGTTAAAGATTTTTTGAACCCTGACCAGATAGAAAAATACCTTGTTTTTAAAGAAGACTTAAAAAAACCTTCAAAATCCAAATCCAAAAGAAAACAAAAAACCGAAAATTAGTAATATGAAACATCTAATACAAAACCATTTTTATTATTTGATTTTGGTGCTTATTATAACTTCGTGTTCTACAAATCCGTATAAAAAAAGTGAGAAAGTATATAATGACAATCTGAATGTATTAAAAGAAACCATTTCAAAAAAAGAAGCTGTTCCTTTGCAAAATGTTGTTGTTCCAGAACAAATTATTGACACTTTATATCTAAAACAATTACTCACTTTTAAAGATACAATCTCAAAAATGGGAGCCTTTCCTTTGCAAAACGGCATTACCACTGAATGGATTGGAACTGTGAATTTTAATTTAAGAAAACCAAATTTTATAATCATTCACCACACTGCTCAAGATTCTTTAAAACAAACCTTGAAAACATTTACAATGCCGGAAACCCAAGTGAGTGCTCATTATGTAATCGCTAACGATGGTCGGGTGGTTCATATGCTGAACGATTATCTTCGAGCTTGGCACGCTGGAAAAGCCTCTTGGGGAAAAAATACCGATATCAATTCAGCATCAATTGGAATCGAATTGGACAATAATGGAACGCATACTTTTTCGGATTTACAAATCAATAGCCTTTTGGCACTTTTGACCAAATTAAAAAAAGACTACAACATTCCTACCGAAAACATCATAGCACATTCGGATATTGCGCCTACTAGAAAACAAGACCCAAGTGCTTTTTTTCCATGGAAAACATTAGCATCAATGGGTTTTGGTATTTGGCCTGATGAGATTTTAGAGACTGCTCCCTGTGATTTTAACATAGAACAAGCGCTACGAATTATTGGATATAACACTAAAAATCTTCCCGCAGCTATTGCTGCTTTTAAGCTTCATTATATTCAAACAGAAGTCAATACAGTTTTAGATGAGAAAACCATAAACACTATTTATAATATCTACAAGAAACAATAATTGATGATAGATAACATAAA
>NZ_JAQTPQ010000016.1 GCF_028712645.1 Flavobacterium sp.
ATAAAAGGAACAATTAAAAATAATTGTATAGCTTGTCACCAAAGTCCAAAAGATGATTTTCACAGTAATTCAACAAATAATAATTGTATTTCCTGTCATAGTTTAAATAAATGGAAGCCTTCGACATTCAATCATGACAATGCTTTTGTCTTAGATAGAAATCATAATGCTTCCTGCGTAACATGTCACACAAACAATAATTTTAAAACCTATTCTTGTTTTGGTTGTCACGAACATTCTTTAAATAATATTAGAGGCGAACATAACGAGGAAGGAATTTCTAATATCAACGATTGTGTAAAATGCCATAGAAGTGGCAATGAACACGACATTAGGATGAATGAAAGCGGTGGAAAAAGTTATAATAACAAGGAATTAAAAAATAAGAATGGCGAGGAAGAAGAGGAAGAAGACGATGATTAATTAGGGTTGTATTTGAAACAAAATATTTATTTATTAATGTGAACTACTCTTTGAGGGAAAGGGATTGTGATATTATTCGAATTGAATAATTCAAAGATTCTAATTCTCATTTCGCTCTTGATATTTTCAACCCTAAAAACTTCTTCAGACCAAAATATTATTGAAAAATTTAACGAGGAATCTCCAAAATCAGTGAATCGAACAAATGGAGATGGTTTTTTAAGAACTCCCTTTTGTTTGTCAACAGCTTCTTTCAAAATCTTCATCACAAGTTTTACATCAGAAGAATAATCAACTCCAACGCTTACTTCGAATCGGGATGTAATCGTACTATGTGTCCAGTTAATTAATTGATTTCTAGTTAAATCAGAATTAGGAAGTATAATGTATTTATCATCTCTTGTTAAAACCGTCGTGGTTCTAATATTTATTTCTTGAACTTGACAAACCATCCCGTTAATTTCAATAATGTCATCGACTTTTACGGTTGAGTCAACCAAAATTATGATTCCAGATACAAAATCGCTAAATAAATTTTGAAGTCCTAAACCAATACCTACAAGTAAGGCTGCAGAACCAGCCATTAAAACTGATAAATTGAAACCTAATATTTGTAGTCCAATCACAAAAGAGAAAACTAAAATGAAGTATTTTATTAAACTGTAAATAGAATATTTTTTGGCTAGATCAATATTAGTTGTTTTATAAATACCTTTTTTTATCAGATATAAAACAATAAAAACGGCTATAGAAAATCCCAAGAAAGTGAGAACTGTTTCTATTTTTATTTCAAAATAACCTAAATCAGCGAGGATATTATTAAATATTTCTTTCATAATTTTTGATATTGAATTGAGTAAATTATACCTCTATGAGGCTACATAATTAATCTCACGCCACCTAATTCAGACACTCGATAAGAAAAACGATCTCCAGGTGAACCAATGAACATAAAGTTTTTGGGAATATTCCATTTATTTGATAATTCGTCTATAATTTCAGGACCAAAAATCCCATCAAGTTCAATAAATTCAATATCAATTTCAGGATATGCTCTGTCCAGAACTTTTAAATCTTTAATAAGAGCTTTATTTGATTCACCGTCTTTCTTAATATTTACAATTCTCAGTTTTTTAGTAGTTTCGTTGCCTTGAACATATTGCATTACTTTATTCAAAATCGCAACGTCATCACCCTTTGTAAAGAAGACAAATTCCTGCGAATTAATTTGTAGATTCAATTTGGTCAAATAGCGATTGCTAAACACAACGAATTTGCGCATTGGTTTGTAAAAATATTCTAATGAATCTATCAATAATTGAATAAGCATCGTTCTATTGAGCATTATTGCAATAAATAGAAATGCAGGAATTAGATAATCGATAAAGGTGAAAAATGAATTCGTATTTAGATTGACATTGCCAATAAAAGCTGCTATAATAAATAATACTGCCACCACTACCGAAATTCCTCTTGCTCTCTCTGGACGAGGTAATTTTTTTCTTTTAAATTTTAAAAGCAAATTGCCAATCCCAAATAATCCCATTACCGTCAAAAACGAAAAAGTATAAACACCCGCCAATGCTTCGATGTCCCCTTTGGTGACAAATAAAACAGAAATGCACAAAATTAAAAAGCTGAAAATAATTCGATAATTCGAACCATTTTTATTTTGCTTCAAGAAATAGTTAGGCAAAATTCTATCCAATGTCATTCGACTTAACAATCCTGAAACCCCAACAAATGAAGTCAAAACAGCACCACATAATACCAAAACAGCGTCAACTGAAATCATAATAGCTAACCAAGTTCCTCCTGTAGTTTGTCCCAAATGAGACAAAAGTGATTCTTTATGTGCTCCAACCTCGGCTAAAGGAATAATACAAACCAATAATAGTGCTAGAACAGGATTAAAAAAACTAACGATTGCCCACATATTTCGCAATGTTTTTCTAAAAACGCCTTGTTCTTGTTCTTCAACAAAATTAGCCGAACTTTCGAAACCTGAAATTCCAAGCATTGCTGCCGAAAAACCTAAAAATAATGCTGTTAAAATGCTACCCGATTTTACAGGTAATTCCCAATTGATATTAAAAGTTTCGAGTCCGTTATTTGCAAGAAACCAAATCGATGCAAAAACTAAAACGCTCAAAGTAAATAAATGAATAATAAAGATAATTACCGCAACAAAAGCGGATTCTCCAATGCCTAAAATAGCCAAACCTGTAAAGGCAATCAAAACAATAATGGTAGCAATTGTCACATCGACAGATTCAAAAATACTGTGCAAATAATGCATTCCTTCAATAGATGAAATTACGGCAGTTGCCATATAGGAAAGTACGGTTAGCGTGGCGGCCAATGAAGCCAATCTTTTTGTGGAAGTATTCAATAAGACATTGTAAGCACCTCCATTTAAAGGAATAGCACCAACTACTTCACCATAAATTTTTCGAAATAAAAACAACACCAAAGCAACAATTAATAATGAAATCCAAGCAAATTGGCCTGCATACATAATGGTTAATGCCGATACATAAAGACAGGAAGAACTGATGTCGTTTCCGCAAATAGCGGTGGCTTGCAATTCGTTTAATTTTTTGGGTTTTGTTTTCTCCTTAGTATTTTTCAAGTGCTTGACTATCATAATTATTTTCCAAAATACGAAATTTTATTGGTGTTTTCTAAATTAAAACAGAGGAATCAAAAAAAGAGTACAATATTTAACATTTTGTGAGCATTGGAAAACTTTACTTTACAAATAATTTTTTTGATATTTTTCTAAAGGCATCAACTCGCAAAGAGTAAAATGAGCAGTTGTGCGACCAAAATCCTGCTGATAGTTACCAAAGGATAAACAGTAGCATAAGATTGATTAGGAATATCAGAATCCAAGTATTTGGTACTAAAAGCCAAAGCTGCAGGATCAGTATAAGAGCCACTCATAATACCAACCATTTGATAAAAATTGAGTTTGAATACAAATCGGCTAATTAATACCAATATGGTTAATGGAATAAAGGTGATATAACAACCATAATAAATCCACATCAACCCGTCATTTTTGATAAAATTATCATAGAAACCGTGACCAGCTTTGATACCCACGGCAGCAAAGAATAAACAGATTCCAAAATCTTTCATAAAATGTATTGCACCGTTATTGATGTAAGAGTGAATCACGCCAACACCACCGTATCTGCTGATGAATAGCGCTGCAAGAAGTGGCCCTGCTGCCAATCCTAATTTTAAAGGAACAGGCAAAGATGGAATCATAATTGGGATAGATCCGATAATAACTCCAAAAATCAAACCTCCAAAAAGGGAAAGAAAATCGGGTTCCAATAGAATTTTTTTAGAATTTCCAATAATTTTTTCAGCTTCTTGTATGGAATGTTTTTCACCAACAACCATTAAAGTATCTCCATAAAAAAGCTCTAATGTAGGTTGTGCTAATAATTCCAAACCAGAACGAATTACTCGAGTAACTCTCACATCAAATTGGTTGTACAAATCCAATTGCGCCAAGGTTTTATGAGTAGCTGTATCTTTGGTAACGCTAAGGATTTTTGTAGTAATATCGTCTTCTGATTCAATAAATAAATCTGTTGAAACTTTACCTACAATATTTACAAAATTATCTATGTCTTTTTGTTTTGCCACCACCATCAAAACGTCTTTCGCATTTATAACAGAATCAATTGATGGGGAGTAGACTGCTTTTGTACCACTATGTTTTTGTCTTGAAATGATTACATTGTCGATGTGAAATTCTTTCAAAACTTGTTTGATAGTTTTTCCAACAATTTCAGGTTTGGTAACCCTGCATTTTTGTCGAACAATTTTGTTTTCGGAATCCTTGTTCTTTTCATTCAGCAAAACAGCTTCTTTTGATAAATCAATTTTCAGTAAACTTTTGGCTAAAATAACAATAAGGATTATTCCGAAAACGCCAACAGGATAGGTGATAGCATAAGCAATAGCAGGATCCGAAAAGTGGTCTGAAGGAAGATTTAATTGTTTTTGAATTTCGATAAGTGTTGATTTTGCCGCACCCAATCCCGGAGTATTTGTTACCGAACCCGACATTAAACCCACGGCATTTTCAATTTTCACATTGACCAATAAATGGATTAAATAGGTAATAATTCCTCCTAAAAAAACGGTTCCAACTCCCAGAGCATTAAAAATTAATCCTTCTTTTTTGAATGACGAAAAGAAGGAAGGTCCCACTTGAATACCAATACCGTAAACAAACAAGATCAACCCAAATTCCCGCACGAATTGAATTAATTCCGCATCCATACTGTAACCCAAATGGCCTAAAAAAAGCCCCACAAACATTACAGCGGAAACTCCCAAAGAAACACTGCCTATTTTGATTCTTCCAACAAAAAAACCGACACTTATGGCCAAGAACAATACTATTAATGCCTGTGTCATTTCCGGCTCATCGGTCGGAGTAAATAAAATTTTAAACCATTCAAACATAAGTGCTAAGATTTAATTGTTAAATAATCATTTTGGATATATAAAATAGGTAAGCTTTAATTAATTTACATTTTAAGCATTTTTTGCAAACAAATTTTTAATCAATACATTCAAATCTTTTCCTTTCACGGTATAGGATTTGAAAACAATTATTGGGAATGCCACTCCAAATGCTAGGGCAAAAAGAATGAATACAGTACTGATACCGTAGGAGAAAGTTTGAACAACCTCTTCAACAGATGGTTTTTGGCCTTTACTATTGCTAATCCAATTGATCATTCCCATCATAAATTCGTAACTCAATAAACCAGGAATCATATTGATAACGGCAGGAATCATAAAAATAATAGGTGGAGTATGTGCTCTGTGGGCAAAATACATTCCTGAAATTCCCACAAAGGAAGAAGCAACAAAAATGGATAAAATTAGATTCACATCACATTCTTTAAACAAAAGGTATTTGATATAATAACCAACGGCTCCGAGTATAAAAACGGTCCACATAGCTCTTTTTGACGTATTGAATATCAACGCAAATCCCAAAGAACAAATTCCGCCAAATATTAATTTGGAAGCGTGCAGGGCTATTCCAGTAGGTTGGTAGGCTTCTGCAACTTGTTTTTGTAAATTGGATAAATCAAAACAACTAATACCACTTACAAAAGGCGTATTGAAAATTAAATTTGATACAAAAAAACCAAATGCCAGCATAAGAATTGCCATCGAAAAATAGATAAATCGAGCTGTACCCGATTCGAAATAACCTTCTAAATAATCAATAAAGGAATTAATCATTACAACCCCAGGAATAAGATACAATATTGAAACTATCAAGGCCTCTTTAATTTCAATATTAAAAAATAGACCTGCAAAATGGATAATTGAAATAGATATTGTAGAGGCAACGAAAAAAACCATTAAATGATTGTGATGCCTTAGCACCATATTTCTTCTGGCATAGAACCCTATAAATGTGGAGATATATACAAGTAAAGATTGCATCCAATTACCATCAAACAACATACAAAGTGCTACACTAGCAAAAGGAGCCCAAAAATAGAGTTGGAAATTAGTATATACTTTTCTTGCTCTTATTTGCTTCAACCTTGACTTGATTTCATCAATAGAAATTTTATTTTCTAGTACATCCCAAGATAAAATACTTATTTCCGAAATCGTTTCAAAATTGATGCCTTTGTCTTTAACGGTTCTAGCAAGCGTATGTGTTTTTAGTTTGTTTTCTTTGTAAATGGATATAACAATTCCGGTATACGTTAGAACTAACTCGCAATTATACCCCAAACCTTTGGCAATTCTTTCTAAATTTCTGATAATTCTAGCAGTGTGAGCACCACTTGTCATCATCATTTCACCAATATCAGTTAGTAATTCTAATACTCTTGGGGTTTCTTTTTCTTCAATCATTATTATGCAATTTTTTTTCAAAATAGATTTGACACAACAGGTTGATAAGTCTTCTAATTTTATATAAAGGTAGGACTATATTCTCCACTTCAAAATTAGTTATAAATTATTAATTCAATATGATATTTATCATATATAACCCTCGTGAACCCTTGAAAACAAAGAAATCGTTTTCGTAGTTTTATTTTTTTTATGATAATTATCAGGTTTTACAGGCTTGAATTTCTTAACTTTGAAAAGAATTAAAAGAATAAGAATTTAAATTAAATAAAGATGAAAAATATTAAAATTATTCAGGAATTACATGATTTAGGAATTACAGGTTATCACGAAGTTTCATACAATCCTTCTTATGAAGAATTATATGAAGCCGAAGTTTCCCACAAAAGAAAAGGATTTGAAAAAGGAGCTTTGACAGATACTGGAGCAGTTGCAGTTAAAACTGGAATATTCACAGGCCGTTCTCCTAAAGATAGATATATTGTTAAAGATGACATTACAAAAGATACAATATGCTGGGATAAAGAATCAGGGATAAATAGCCCTAATTACCCAACAACAAAAGAAATTTGGGATGATTTAAAAGCAATTGCTTTAAAACAACTTTCTACATCTCCAAAATTATATGTAGTAGATGCTTTCTGCGGAACTAATAAAGACACGAGACTTAAAGTTCGTTTTGTAATGGAAGTAGCTTGGCAAGCGCATTTTGTTACTAATATGTTCATCAGACCTTCTATTTATGAACTACAAAACTTTGGAGAGCCAGATTTTATTGTAATGAATGCTTCTAAAGCAACGAATCCAAACTGGAAAGAACAAGGATTAAATTCAGAAAATTTTGTGGTATTTAATCTTACTGAAAAAGTCCAAATTATTGGAGGAACTTGGTACGGAGGAGAAATGAAAAAAGGAATGTTCTCTATGATGAATTACTACTTGCCACTAAAAGGAATGGCTTCAATGCACTGTTCTGCCAATGTTGGTGAAAAAGGAGATGTTGCTGTATTCTTTGGGCTTTCTGGAACTGGAAAAACCACTTTATCAGCTGATCCTAAAAGATATTTAATTGGTGATGACGAACATGGTTGGGATAACAACGGAGTATTTAATTTTGAAGGTGGTTGTTATGCTAAAGTCATTGATTTAAGTGAGGAAAATGAACCAGACATTTGGAGAGCCATCAAAAGAGATGCTTTATTAGAAAATGTTATTGTTGATGAATACGGAGAAATCAATTATTATGACCATTCTATCACTGAAAACTCTAGAGTTTCTTATCCAATTTACAACATCAATAAAATTGTTCTCCCATCTAAAGCAGGACACGCAAGTAAAATAATCTATCTTTCTGCTGATGCCTTTGGTGTATTGCCTCCAGTATCTATCTTGAATGATGATCAAGCGCAATACCATTTCCTTTGCGGTTACACTTCTAAATTAGCAGGAACCGAAAGAGGAATTACAGAACCACTACCTTCATTCTCTCCAGCATTTGGTGAAGCATTCTTAACATTGCACCCAACACAGTATTCTAAAACATTAATTGGAAAAATGAAAGAACATGGTGCAAAAGCTTATCTTGTTAATACTGGTTGGAACGGAACAGGCAAAAGAATCTCTTTAAAAAACACAAGAGCAATTATTGATGCCATTATTAGTGGAGAAATTGATGCTGTAGAAAAAAGAGAAATTCCATTCTTGAATTTAACAATTCCAACTGCTTTACCTAACGTAAGTGAAGGAATTCTTGATCCAAGAGATACTTATGCTACAGAAGAACAGTGGATTGTTAAAGCTAAAGATTTATCATCTCGCTACATCAAATACTTCGAACAATATACAAATACCGAAGAAGGAAGACGTTTAGTTAGTGCTGGACCTTCATTAGAATCAAAAGTTGTTGAAGCATAATTAATGAAATTGCATAAATTAATGACATCTGTTTGATTTGTCATCATCATTATTCAAGCAAACAGATGTTTTTTAACAATTTGATTTCATTAAGTTAAATTAAAAATTGCTTTGTAATTATATTTTCAATTATATTTGCAGTCAAATAAAAGGATTACAAATTAATTATTATGTTATTAATTCAATTGCATCACCATCATTTTCATTATTGCTCTCAAGCGATGTGTTAATGATATGTTTGTAAATCATCATATTCTAAAACCCGTTTGAGTACTTCAAACGGGTTTTTTATTGCCTAAATGTTGTATTCAAACAAAATTGTAAACAACAAAAAATAAAAAAAAATTACAAATGAGTACTTTAAAAATTGCAATTCAAAAATCAGGTCGTTTAAACGAAGACAGCATTCAAATTCTAAAAGATTGCGGAATTTCTATCGATAATGGAAATGACCAACTCAAAGCCTCGGCTTCAAATTTTCCATTGGAAGTTTTGTTTCTAAGAAACTCGGATATTCCTCAATATTTGATAGACGGCGTTGTTGACGCAGCTATTGTTGGCGATAATCTTCTTGTAGAAAAAGGAAAAAACATTAAAGTTGCTCAAAAACTAGGCTTTTCTAAATGCAAAGTTTCTGTTGCCGTTCCCAAAACATTTGATTATAAATCATTAAAGGATTTAGATGGAATGCGAATCGCAACTTCCTATCCAAATACGGTAAATGAATATTTCGGTTCATTTGGAATGAAAGTGGATATTCACCAAATCTCTGGATCGGTTGAAATCGCACCAAATATTGGCCTCGCCGATGGTATTGTAGATATTGTTTCCAGCGGAAGCACCTTATTCAAAAATAATCTAAAAGAAGTGGAAGTTATTTTCAAAAGTGAAGCGGTTTTAGCAGTTTCTCCAAAGGTGACACCAGAAGTACAAAAACTAATTGACACCCTTCAATTTAGGATTCAAGCAGTTTTGAGAGCCAGAAAATCAAAATATATTTTGATGAATGTTCCGAATGATAAAATTGATGCAATTGGTAAAATATTGCCAGTTTTAAAAAGCCTTACTGTTATGCCTTTAGCCGAAGAAGGCTGGAGCAGTGTTCACTCAGTAATTGACAAAGACACTTTTTGGGACGTAATAGACCAATTAAAAGAAGCCGGAGCCGAAGGCATTCTGGTTTGCCCAATCGAAAAAATGGTGCTGTAAAAGTTATAAATTTTAATTGCATAAAGCTTAAAGCTAATTGTTTAAATTATTAAAAAATGAACAAAATATTCAATCCAAAACCTGAAACTTGGTCTACAATTTTAAAAAGACCAACACAAACAATTGAAGATATTGAACTTACCGTAAAAGAGATTTTCAAGGAAGTTCAAAAAAAAGGAGATGAAGCTGTAGCTAAATATACTTCCCTTTTTGATGGTGTTGCATTTGAAAATATAGAAGTTTCTAAATCAGAAATTGACCTTGCCATTGCATCTATTCCAGAAGAACTAAAAATAGCTATTCAATTAGCAAAATCGAATATCGAAAAATTTCATTCGGCTCAAAAAACAGCTAAAGTTCAAGTTGAAACTGCTGAAGGTGTTTATTGTTGGCAAGAAAAAAGACCAATCCAAAAAATTGGTTTATACATTCCAGGAGGAACTGCACCTTTATTTTCAACAGTTTTAATGCTTGCAGTTCCAGCAAACATTGCAGGTTGTAATGAAATTGTATTATGTTCACCACCAGATAAAAAAGGAAATATAAATCCTGCCATTTTATTTGCAGCCAATTTATGTGGTGTTACCAAAATATTGAAAGTAGGAGGAATTCAAGCCATCGCGGCAATGACTTTTGGTACGGAATCAATTCCAAAGGTGTATAAAATTTTCGGACCTGGAAACCAATTTGTGACAGTTGCAAAACAACTCGCAACTCAATTTGGTGTTGCCATTGATATGCCAGCAGGACCTTCAGAATTGTTGATTGTGGCTGATGATTCGGCTGTTCCCGCTTTTATAGCTTCCGATTTGTTGTCGCAAGCTGAACACGGTACCGACAGTCAGGTGATTTTAGTTTCTACTTCAAAAAATTTAATTGATGAAGTTGAAAAAGAAATTCAATCCCAAATAGAAGTTTTGCCAAGAAAAGCCATTGCCGAAAAAGCCATCTCCAATTCGAAATTGATATATGTCGAAAATGACGAAACTGCGTTAAAGTTAATTGATGAATATGGTCCAGAACACTTTATCATTTGCACCAAAGACGAAGATTATTTTGTTGATAATATTGGAAATGCAGGTTCGGTTTTTATTGGTAATTATACGCCAGAAAGTGCTGGAGATTATGCTTCAGGAACGAATCACACTTTGCCAACCAATGGTTATGCTAAGAATTATTCAGGTGTAAATTTGGATAGTTTTACTAAATCGATGACCTTCCAAAAAATTTCTGAAAAAGGAATCCAAAACATTGGCAAAGCGATAGAAATTATGGCAGAAGCTGAAGGATTGCAAGCACACAAAAATGCAGTTTCTTTGAGATTAGCCTCCTGCAAGGTTTCTAAAACCTTGTAGGTATTTAAAATAATCACACCTACAAGGTTTTGAAAACCTTGCAGGAGTAAAAAATTAAATAAAATGAATTTTGATATAAATAATTTAGTTCGTGAAAACGTTAAGTCGATGAAGCCTTATTCTTCGGCACGTGACGAATTTGAGGATTTCGATACTGCCGATATGATTTTCTTGGATGCCAATGAAAATCCGTTTCAGAATGGCGTCAATCGTTATCCTGATCCGCAACAAAGTAATGTGAAATTAGTTTTGGCGAAGCAAAGAAACATAAAACCAAATCAAATTTTACTCGGAAACGGAAGTGATGAAGTGTTGGATTTATTGTTTCGTGCTTTTTGCGAACCAAAAATAGACAACGTAATTACTTTGCCACCAACCTACGGAATGTATGGAGTTTTGTCCAATATTAATGCGATAGAAAATAGGGAAGTTTTGCTTTCAAATGATTTTCAACCGCAAGTCGAAAAGATTTTAGATGCTGTTGACGAAAACACGAAAATCTTATTTTTGTGTTCTCCAAATAACCCAACTGCCAATTCATTTTCGGATGAAAGTGTAGCGTATTTATTGAAAAATTTCAAAGGATTAGTCGTAATTGACGAAGCTTATATTGATTTTTCCAAAAAACAAAGTTGGATGAACGAATTGGACGAATATCCAAATTTAATCATCACACAAACGCTTTCAAAAGCCTATGGTTTAGCAGGAATCCGTTTGGGAATTTGTTATGCTTCGGCGGAAATTATTACGGTTTTAAACAAAATAAAACCACCTTACAATGTGAACGAATTGACACAATTAAGAGCTTTGGAAAGATTGAGTCATCCAGACAAAATTAAATCTGAAATTACTTCTATTATTGTACAAAGAGAGAAATTACTTAAAGTATTGGTTGACGTTAAATTTGTCAAAAAGATATATCCGACTGAAGCCAATTTCATCTTGATAAAGGTGGATGATGCCAACAAAAGATACAACGAATTAATTGCCAAAGGAATTGTAATTCGAAACAGAACAACCCAACCTTTGTGTGAAAACACTTTGCGTTTGACTATTGGAACTGAGGTTGAAAATAAAAAATTAATGGAGGCTTTGAAAGTTTAATATTAAAAAAGACCTAACAGGTTTTTAAAACCTGTTAGGTCTAAAAAATAAAATAATAAAATGAAAAAAATACTTTTTATAGATCGCGATGGAACAATGGTTTTAGAGCCAAATGACTATCAATTGGACAGTTTTGAAAAATTGGAATTCTATCCGAAAGCTTTTCAATATTTAGGAAAAATAGCTGCCGAATTGGATTTTGAATTGGTTATGGTGACCAATCAAGACGGTTTAGGAACAGATTCACATCCAGAAATTAACTTTTGGCCAGTACATAATTTAATCATGAAAGCATTTGAAAACGAAGGCGTTGTTTTCAAAGAAGTATTTATTGACAAAACATTTCCGCACGAAAATGTACCAACTCGTAAACCTGGGATTGGAATGTTGATAAAATATATTGGAAATCCGGAATACGATTTAGAAAACTCTTTTGTCATCGGAGACCGAATTACTGATGTAGAATTGGCTAAAAATTTAGGCTCAAAAGCCATTTTTATCAATACCGACGAAGGCTTGGGAAGTAACGAAATTGCCTCTAAAAGAGAAGAACTAGATTCCGTTATTGCATTGCAAACTACAGAATGGAAAACTATTTATGAGTTTTTGAAACTGGAAGAACGTACCGCTTCTATCACTAGAAAAACGCACGAAACAGACATTTATATCAACTTAAACCTTGATGGAACTGGAAAAAGTAAAATCGATACCGGAATTGCTTTTTTTGACCATATGCTAGATCAGATCGCGCGTCACGGCCAAATGGACTTGGAAGTTATCGTAAAAGGCGATTTAGAAGTCGATGAACACCACACGATTGAAGACACAGCAATTGCATTAGGAGAAGTTTTTGCCAAAGCATTAGGAAATAAATTGGGAATCGAACGCTACGGTTTTTGTTTGCCAATGGACGATTGTTTGTCGCAAGTAGCCATTGATTTTGGAGGTAGAAATTGGTTGGTTTGGGAAACCGAATTCAAACGCGAAATGGTGGGTAAAATGCCAACGGAAATGTTCTATCATTTCTTCAAATCCTTTTCGGATGGAGCAAAAGCCAACATCAATATCAAAGCCGAAGGAACCAACGAACACCACAAAATCGAAGCTATTTTCAAGGCTTTCGCCAAAGCGATAAAAGTTGCCGTAAAACGTGATACGGAGAAAATGATTTTGCCAAGTACGAAAGGGATGCTTTAAAGTTTGGATTTCCTGCAAGGTTTTTTTCAAACCTTGTAGGTATTCAAACTCCTTTATAATTATACCTACAAGGTTTGAAAAAAACCTTGCAGGAACTAAAAGAATAAAATGAAAATAGTAATCATAAATTACGGAGCAGGAAACATTCAAAGCATTATGTTTGCCATCGAAAGATTGGGATACAAAGCGGTTTTGAGCAACAATCCTGACGAAATAAAAGCAGCGGATAAAGTGATTTTTCCAGGAGTGGGAGAAGCAAGTTATGCAATGAAAATGCTTCAGGAAAGCGGTTTGGATACTTTGATTCCGACGTTGAAACAACCTGTTTTCGGGATTTGTTTGGGAATGCAATTGATGTGTAACTATTCGGAAGAAGGCGATACCAAAGGATTGGGGATTTTTGATGTGGATGTTGTGAAATTTTCTTCCAAGGTGAAAGTGCCACAAATGGGCTGGAACAATATTTACAATCTGAAATCTGATTTATTCAAAGGAATTACCGAAAATGAATATATGTATTTGGTTCATAGTTTTTACGCTCCAATCTGTGCTGAAACGATTGCTACAACCAATTATGAGCTAGAATATTCGTCAGCCTTAGAAAATGATAACTTCTATGGAACGCAATTTCACCCTGAAAAAAGTGGTGATATTGGAGAGCAAATTTTAAACAACTTTTTAAACATTAAACTTTAAACAAATTATGCGAATTATTCCCGCAATAGACATCATCGAAGGAAAATGTGTTCGCTTGTCGAAAGGCGATTACAATACCAAAATCATATACAACGAAAATCCGCTTGAAGTAGCAAAATCATTCGAAGCACACGGAATCGAGTATTTGCATTTGGTTGATTTGGATGGAGCAAAATCCAGTAAAATTGTCAATTACAAAATATTGGAACAAATAGCTTCGCAAACCAAATTGAAAATTGATTTTGGTGGTGGATTAAAAGCCGATTCTGATTTGAAAATCGCTTTTGAAAGTGGTGCAAACCAAATCACAGGAGGAAGTATTGCTGTAAAAAATAGGGCTATTTTTGAAAAATGGATTACTGAATATGGTTCAGATAAAATCATTTTGGGAGCAGATGCCAATAACGAAAAAGTAGCAGTTTCAGGTTGGTTAGAAGATTCAAATGAGGATTTAGTGCCTTTTATTCAGGATTATCAAAACAAAGGAATTCAGTATGTAGTTTGCACCGATATTGACAAAGACGGAATGCTTGAAGGACCAAGTTTTGATTTGTATGCTAAAATTTTGGCAGAAGCCAAAGGAATTAAATTAATTGCTTCGGGAGGAATTTCAACTTTTGATGAATTGCCTAAATTAGCCGAATTGGGCTGCGAAGGAACGATAATAGGGAAAGCGATATACGAAGGAAGAATTTCGTTGAAACAATTGGAAAAATATATTACAAGGTAAGAGGTTAGAAACTAGAGGTTAGAAGTGAAAAAAGGTTAGAAGTGAAAAAAGGTTAGAAATACGAAGTTAGAGGTTAGAAATAGTTGAAATATTAACTGCTAACTATCTTACTATTCTAAATCTCCTTTATCAAACTTTAACCCTTTACCTCTAATTTGTAATTTCTAACTTCAAACTTTTTTAACTTCGTATTTCTAACTTCAAATTTTAAATTATGGCTCAAGATTTAAAAGCAAGAACTAAAAAATTCGCTATTGATTGTGGAAAATTATGCAGAAATTTTCCGCATTCAAGAGAATATAACGCTTATGTTAATCAATTAATAAGATGTTCGAGTTCTGTAGGTGCAAATTATAGAGCCTCACAAAGAGGGAAATCAACTGCTGATTTCATTAATAAATTAAAAATAGTTGAAGAGGAAGCCGATGAAAGCCATTTTTTTATTGAAATTTTATTGGAACTATATGATTTGAATGATGAATACGTAATGAATGAAATGATAAGATTGTGTAAGGAAGCGAATGAATTAGTAGCAATAATAGTAGCTTCAATTAATACAGCTAAAAATAAATTAAAGTAGTTTTTTTTTATAGGTTACAACACCTCTAATTTCTAACTTCAAATCTCTAACTTTAAATAATGCTAACAAAAAGAATAATCCCCTGCCTCGACATCAAAAACGGAAGAACCGTTAAAGGTGTTAATTTCGTGGACTTGCGAGATGCAGGTGATCCTGTGGAATTGGCCAAAATCTATTCGGATGAAGGTGCTGACGAATTGGTTTTCCTGGATATTTCTGCAACGGAAGAGCGTAGAAGAACCTTAGTTGATTTGGTTCGCAAAGTAGCGGCAACGATCAATATTCCGTTTACCGTTGGTGGAGGAATTTCGGCAGTTTCAGATGTGGAAGTATTGTTGCAAAACGGAGCGGACAAGGTTTCCATTAATTCCTCGGCAGTTAAAAATCCGCAGTTGATTAATGATTTGGCACAAAAATTCGGTAGCCAATGTGTGGTTGTTGCAATTGATGCTAAACAAATTGATGGAGAATGGATGGTACATTTAGTAGGAGGAAAAGTGCCAACTGAAATTAGGTTATTCGATTGGGCAAAAGAAGTAGAACAACGTGGAGCTGGAGAAATCCTTTTTACCTCGATGAATCACGACGGAACTAAAAATGGTTTTGCGAACGAAGCTTTGGCAACATTGTCTGAAATTGTAAATATTCCGATAATTGCTTCGGGAGGAGCGGGAAATATACAACATTTTGTTGATACCTTTGTCGAAGGAAAGGCCGATGCAGCTTTGGCGGCAAGCGTATTTCATTTCAAGGAAATTGAAATCAAAACATTGAAAAAAGAATTAAAGAATAATAATATAGAAGTTAGAATTTAAACAATTAGACCTAACAGGTTTTAAAAACCTGTTAGGTCTCAAAAAGAACATAAAATGAATATAGATTTTACAAAAAGCGCACACGGATTAATTCCGGCAATCATTCAAGACAGCGAAACCAAAAGCGTTTTGATGTTGGGTTATATGAATGCGGAGTCTTACCAAAAGACTTTGGATACAAAAAAAGTAACTTTTTTCAGTCGTTCTAAACAAAGACTTTGGACAAAAGGCGAGGAGAGTGGCAACTTTTTAAATTTGATTTCCATCAAAAATGATTGTGATAATGACACACTTTTGATACAAGTAAAACCTCAAGGACCAACTTGCCATACAGGTTCAGGTACTTGTTGGCAAGAAGCTAACAGTCAGAATTATGGATTTATTTCAACTTTAGAAAATACCATAAAAACAAGAAGAGAAAATGCGGATTCCGAGAAAAGTTATGTTGCCTCTTTATTTGAAAAAGGAATTAATAAAATTGCACAAAAAGTAGGAGAAGAAGCGGTAGAAGTTGTGATTGAAGCCAAAGATGACAATGATGATTTGTTCTTGAGCGAAAGTGCTGATTTGCTTTTTCATTATCTAATTTTGTTACAAGCCAAAGGATTTCAGCTGAATGATGTTGTGAATATTTTAAAAAGTCGCCAGAAATAATAACAACCTTCAAGTTAATTTTTATATATTAATACCCAATAGTTAAATCATTAACTATTGGGTTTCTTTTTTCTTTTAAATCAAACAGCAATCCACTATATTTACTTTTTTATTTGAAATCACAAAATAATGAATCTTGAATTCATTTCATCAATATCTTTGGGGATTTGCCCTGAGTTTATTTATTCTATTTTTTATGAAAAGATATTTTATCCTTATTTGTTTTTCGTTACTCTTTTTTAATAGTGCAAATGCGCAAGGACTTTTGGGAAATAAAGCAGAAGTATTTACTCATCAAGATACTTTAAGAGGTAGTATTACCAAAGAAAGAGCTTGGTGGGATGTGAAATATTATCATCTTGACATCAAGGTAAATCCTGCCGATAGCACAATTTCAGGCTCCAATACGATTCGTTATCAGGTTTTGGAAACCTACAACAGAATGCAAATAGACTTGCAAAAACCGATGGAAGTCTATAAAGTCATTCAGGATGGTAAGGAATTAAAATTCCAAAGAGATGGAAATGCTTTTTTTATCGATTTAGTTGCACCACAACAAAAGCGTGATATAAAAGAACTTACCGTTTTTTATGGTGGTAAACCAAAAGTTGCTGTGAATCCGCCTTGGGATGGTGGAATTACTTGGAACAAAGACAAAAATGGCAAACCATTTATAGCTTCGACTTGTCAAGGATTGGGAGCGAGCGTTTGGTGGCCTAACAAAGATCACATGTACGATGAAGTTGATGATATGTTAATCAGTGTGAATGTTCCCAAAAACTTGACAGATGTTTCTAATGGTCGTTTGCAAAGCGTAATTGATTTGAATGATGAAACCAGAACTTTTACTTGGTATGTTTCAAACCCAATCAACAACTATGGTGTAAATATAAACATTGGAGATTATGTTTCTTTTTCTGAAGTTTTTGCCGGAGAAAAAGGAAATTTAGATTGTGAATATTATGTGTTACGAGATGATTTAGAAAAAGCAAAAATTCAATTTAAGGATGTTCCTCGAATGTTGAAAGCTTTCGAACATTGGTTTGGACCTTATCCTTTTTATGAAGACAGTTATAAACTGGTTGAAGCACCCTATTTAGGAATGGAACATCAAAGTTGTATTACGTATGGAAATGGTTTTGCCAATGGGTATCGTGGAAGAGATTTGAGTGGAACGGGTTGGGGTTTAAAATTCGATTTTATCATTATTCACGAATCAGGTCATGAATGGTTTGCTAATAATATCACTTACAAAGATATTGCTGATATGTGGATTCACGAGAGTTTTACTAATTATTCAGAAAATCTTTTTGTTGAATATTATTATGGAAAGGAAGCGGGAGCCGAATATGTTAGAGGAACAAGAAGAGGAATAAAAAATGACAAACCAATTATTGGATATTATGATGTTAACAATGAAGGTTCTGGAGATATGTATCCCAAAGGTGGAAATATGTTGCACACATTGCGTCAAATTGTGAACGATGACGTAAAATGGAGAACGATTTTACGAGGTTTAAATAGTACATTTTACCATCAAACGGTTACTACAAAACAAATCGAAGATTTTTTAAGCCAACAAGTTGGACTGGATTTAAAGCCGTTTTTTGACCAATATTTAAGAGATATAAGAATCCCGACTTTCGAATATAAATTCAATGACAACAATCTATCCTATCGCTGGACAAATTGTGTTTCTGACTTTGCTATTCCTGTAAAAGTGACCTTGAACGGAAAAGAACAATGGCTGAAACCTACTACAGAATGGACTAATTTGCCACAAACTGCAAAAGATTTGAAAGTGGAAGTAGATAAGGATTTTTATGTGAATGTGGTGAAGGGAGGCGAATAACATTCAAAATTTGAATTAAATTCATCAATATAATTAGAGAATTTATGAAAAAAATTATTGTTATCATATCAGCTTTTGTATTACTAAGTTGTGTGAAATTTGGTCAAAATAATAACGAGACTCTGGATAAATTACTTGTAAAAAAGGAAAAGTCAACTGAGATTCCTAGAATCGTAATTGACTCAACTTCTCTTTCAAAAACTAGTGAAATGCTGGATGAAGATAAATTTTGGTTAATAATAGATCATTCATTAAAGAAAAGTCAGAATCAAGACGAGCAAGAACATTTTTTAGTTGAAGAAATAAAACAACTTTCACCTAAAGAAATGATAGGCTTTCGTTTAAGAACGGATAAACTCCTTTATGACACTTATAATTCCGAAATGTGTTGTGCGGGTTATATTATGAATGGAGGTTGTTCAGATGATGGTTTTGAGTATTTTAGATGTTGGCTAATATCAAGAGGGAAAAACACCTACTATGAAGCTAAATCAAACCCAGATTCTCTTGTAAACGAAATCAAAGATGACGAAGAATTTTATGATTTTGAAAGTTTTTGGTACGTTGCTTTGACTGCATTTAAGAATAAAACTGGCAAGGAATTATATGACTATATTGACAACGATAAGTTTACAACAAATGAAGGTAATTATCCAAATTTTAAATTTACGTGGCAAGAAAATAATCCAGAAAGTATGAGAAAAATTTGTCCAATATTATTTCAAAAATTTATGAAATAATTAAATTCCTACCTCTCAAACAACACAATCCTTGTCCTTTATTGAATTTCACTCCAATCATTTTGCACGGCTCAATCGAATTAAATTACAGAGTAGAGTAGGAGCAGTATCTTCATTTTCCAAACAAAAAAATTCCAATAATCTTAATTCATCTAAAAGAGTTAAGATTATTGGAAATATTTTTAAATCAAATTAGTATTAATGTAATCAAAACTTGTTTTAATACATTCAATTGGGTTTGGAAGATAATTAGATTCATGTTCTAAGAAAAAACGTTCCATTCCTGATTGCTTTGCTTTTGCAAAAATTGCTTTAAAATCAATTGTTCCTTGACCAATTGCAGCATTCAATTCTGGATTTACTTTGTCCATATCTTTTACATGCCACATTTTGAAACGACCTGGGTGTTCTTTGAATAATTGCAATGGATCATATCCTGCACGAACTACCCAATACAAGTCCATTTCAAAATCAACTAGATTTTTATCGGTTTCATTTAGTAAAACTTCATAACCTGTAGTATTTTCGAATTTTATAAATTCAAAATCATGATTATGATAGGCTAATTTTAATCCGTTTGAATGACAAATTTCGGCAACTTTATTTACTGCTGCTGCTAATTTTTTGTAATCATCAATACTTTTACCTCTTAATTCTTGAATTACATAAGGTATCGTTATATATTCACTTCCTAAAATGTGAGCAGTTTCTATGTATGAATTTAAATTGTCTGTTTTACCATCTTTAATATAACCATTAAAATCAAAATGATTACTAGTAGCTTTCAAACCGTTATCCTTCAAAATAGATTGAAAATCCTTTGCTGAAGTTCCAAAAAATCCGTTAGTAGGAGAATAACCAAAAGTTTCCACTTCAGTGAAACCAGCATTTGCCACTTGAGCAAGTACGCCTTTAACATCATTTGGTAGAGAATCTCTAAGTGTCCATAATTGAATTCCGATAGCACGTTTTTTTGAAGCAAAGGCTAAGGAAGGAGCGATAGCTAAAGCCCCTATGGCTAAACCACCACTAATTAAAAATTGTCTTCTTTTTATCATTTCACATTTTTTTTTAGATTATTTAAATATCACAAATAGTGATTGCTTTTTTTAATGAGGAAATTTTGTCAGGATTTTTAGGAATAAATTCTTGAGCTACATAACCCTTAAATCCAGTTTTAGCAATAGCTTTCATTATTGCAGGATAGTTCAATTCTTGCGATTCATCAATCTCATTTCGGCCAGGAACTCCTGCAGTATGATAATGTGCGAAATATTGGTGATTATCAGTTATAGTTCTAATCACATCTCCCTCATCAATTTGCATATGATAAATATCGTATAATAACTTAAAATTATCTGATTGCAATGATTTTACTAATTCTACTCCCCAAGGTGTAGTTGAACATTGATAATCAATATGATCAATTTTACTATTTAGTAACTCCATAACCAAGGTAACATTGTACTTTTCTGCTAATGGAATTAATTTCTCGAGACCGAGTTTGCAATTATGTAAACCTTCTTCGTCCGTTTTATTTCTTCGATTTCCGCTAAAACAAATTAGATTTTTAAAACCTGCTTTTGACACAAGCGGAATCATCTCTGAATAATTTTTAATTAACGTTTCATGAAATTGAATGTCATTAAATCCATCTACCAAATTAATTTCGGCGCCATTGCACATCGGTGAATCTAATCCATACTTTTGAAGAGTAGGCCAATCTTTTGGTCCAACTAAATCAATTCCAGATATTCCTATTTTTTTGACTTCGATACAAAGTGTTTCTAAATCAAAATCATTAAAACACCATCGTGCAACAGAATGATTAATATTCCCTTTTAGATTCAATACTATACTTCTTGAAGCCTCATTTTTATTAGCAAAAGCCAAAAGACTAGAAGGAATTCCTAAACTGGCTGTGCTGGCAATAATTCCTTTTATAACGGATCTTCTACTTAGATTAGAACTCATTTTATTGTGTATTAAATTGAAGCAACTTTTTTATCAGAATTACTTTTATCATTAAAGAAAAGGGCGAAAATCAAGAATACTGCTAATGCAATTCCCGCAGGAATTATCCATACCATTTCCCAATTTACACCTCCACTTAGTGTTTTGTAATTATCAGTAATCCAACCAGCAACTTCAAAACCTATTAACATTCCAACACCATAAGTTGCGAGTGTAATTAGGCCTTGAGCAGAACTTTTGTATTTTTCCCCTGCTTTTGAATTTGTATATATTTGTCCTGAAACAAAGAAAAAATCATAACAAATACCATGTAAAGCGATGCCTAGAATAAGCATAAAGCTTAAATCTTGGGCGTTTCCATAAGCAAATAAAACATAACGAATAGCCCAAGCTAACATACCAACTAAAATGGTTTTCTTAAAACCAAAACGAGTGAAAAATATTGGAATTAAAAGTAAAAATAAGGCTTCAGAAATTTGTCCGATAGCCATTTTTCCTGTAGGATTTTCTAAACCTGATTCCGTCAAAAATGGATGCGCGTTTTGATAATAAAAAGCAAGTGGAATACAAATTAGAATTGAGGAAACAAAAAAGATTGCGAAATTTTTATCTTTTAAAAGCTTCAAAGCATCAAGACCAATGATATCACCAATTTTAATTTTTTCATCACTTACCTTTGGTGGTGTTTTAGGTAAAGTAAAACTAAAAATTCCTAAAATAAAGGCTGCAATTCCAGCTAAAAGAAATGTGTTTTTAAGTAATCCTTGTGCTGTGGCTTCAGCAGAATCCCAATGAAATAAGTAACTTATAGACAATCCAGCTAAAATCCATCCAATTGTTCCCCAAACACGAATGTTGGCAAACTCTTTTTCTGGATCTTTCATTTGATTAAATGATACTGAATTTACAAGTGCCAATGTTGGCATATATAAAATCATATACCCAAGTACATAAGAATAAAATACCGTTACGTCTTCTGAAACATACATTTGATACATTAAAAAAGCCCCAACAAGATGTAAAATTCCCAAAATTTTCTCAGCATTAAAATAACGATCTGCAATTAGTCCAATAATAAATGGAGCAACTATAGCACCCCAAGATTGAGTAGAAAAAACAGAGCCCGTTTCAGATCCGGAAGCATGTAAATTACTGGATAAAAAAGTTCCAAGAGTTACAAACCATGAGCCCCAGATAAAAAACTCTAGAAACATCATAAAAGATAATTTAATTCGGATGGTGGTATTCATATAATTTTGGTTAATTGATTGGTTATTATATTTTGCGGTCTTTAATAATTTATTTTACAGTCAATTACATTCCGTTTTCACAGCCAGTTGTAATTTTCATAGTATTCCATTCTTTAATCATTATGTTTCTGTACCAAACATTTTCGCCATGATCTTGTAAAGCAATTTTTCCAGTTTTCGATACTCCAAAACCTTCCCAACCGGCAAATTTACTATTGGCAACTAAGGCTTTAAAGTTATCATCCCAAAGCATTGTCTGAACAACAATAACATCGTTAATAACAAGAGTCAATTTTCCAAATTTGCAAACAATATCAACATTATTCCATTCGCCTACAGGTTTTACAGGTTCAGAAGAACTTTTAATTAAATCATATAAATCGCCTGCTCTGTGTTTTTCAATTTTTCCGTCAGGATGTCCATCATTATCCAAAACTTGCATTTCAAGTCCTGTATCATAAGTGTTTTTATATTTTGTTGGATCTTCATTTACATAAAAAATGATTCCACTATTTGATTTTGGTGCTACTTTCCATTCTAATTTCAAATGGAAATTCGTATATTCATTATCCGTTACAAGATCACCACCTTGACCATTATTTGCCAAAGCTGGATCGAAATGCAAAACCCCATCTTCTACTTTCCATGCATTACCAACAGTCTTTTTTCCATAGGTATGCCATCCCGTAGTAGTTTCTCCATCAAATATTGATTTAAAGCCTTTCGGTAAAGTTTGTCCATTTGATGTTTGAATCATAATTAATAGTACTATTGAAGTACAAATATTTTTAACCATTTTTATATTTTTTAAATTTTTAAAATTGTGTTTTTATAAAGTTAAAGCTTTCCAACCTTCACGATAATTTCGTTTTATAAATTGGTTCACTTCATCAAAATTAGTAATTTTCATTTGGTCATTGTCCCACAATAATTTTGCAGAACGACCAGGATAAACATCTTCTCCAAGAACTTCTTTTTGTATGTCATAACCTCTAATTGCTAGATTTGCCATTAATAAAGCTTCTGTTAATGGACCTGCAACCTCAAACCCAGAACTTAATTCATGTTTGCCATAACCAGCAATGGCTCCTTCAATCCATTGTTTGTAATGACCATCTGAACCGCCTTCAACTCGAGCATATTTTTGTGCAATTTGAAGATTTTCATTTTTACTAAGCGGTAATAATCTTGGATTTAATCCATAAGTATCACACATCATTTTTCCTTTTGTACCAGTAAATAAAGTACCGTTTCCTCCATCTCCAAAAATTTCATTGGGACCTAATTCTGATGGTCGCTCTGGCTGAATTCCCCCATCCATCCAATGTACGGTTACATCTCCATTAGTTTTTTCTGTTTTAGGAAAAGTCAATGTTACATGACTTGAAGGCGGACAACTTTCTGGAAAATAACCTCTTTGAAATTCATCAACATAAACCGATCCTACACTGCATTGCACGTCTTTAGCATATTTTAAATTTAAAACACTAAAAGGAGTTTCTAGCAAATGACACCCCATATCACCAAGAGCTCCAGTTCCATAATCCCACCAACCACGCCAGTTGAAAGGCACTAATTTATTTACATAATTCTTGTATGGTGCTGTTCCAAGCCATAAATCCCAATCTAATTCTTTTGGAATTTCAGTTTGAGTTGTTGACCATGGAATTCCTTGTGGCCAAACTGGACGATCTGTCCAAGCATGAATAGTATGGACATCTCCAATTAACCCAGCTTCATACCATTCTTTCATAATTCTGGTGCCATCATTTGAAGCACCTTGATTTCCCATTTGGGTAACGACTTTATATTTTTTTGCAGCTTGAGTTAAAATTCTAGCTTCATATAAATCATGAGCCATAGGTTTTTGAACATAAACGTGTTTACCTAATTGCATAGCAGCTAATGCTTGAATAGCATGATTGTGATCGGGTGTTGAAACCGAAACTGCATCAAAATTTTTATGTTCTTTATCTAACATTTCACGCCAATCCTTGTAAAATTTAGCTTTAGGAAAAGCAGCTACACTTTTTGCTGCTCTTCGTGTATCAACATCACAAAGGAAAGCAACATCTGCTTTACCACTTTTTGCAAACATAGCTGTATCTGATTGTCCTTTTCCCCCAACACCAATACTTGCAATCAACAATCGATCACTTGGGGCCACATAACCTCGACCTAATACAAAACGAGGAACAATCATAAATCCGGCAGCAGCCACTGTGGTTTTTTTTATAAAATCACGTCTGCTATTTATTATTTCTGTTTCTGGTTTTTTTATTTCCTCTTCTTTCATTTTTTGTTTTTGATTTTTTTTGATTGTTAAAAATAAAACAGACAACTATTCTAAAATTATTATTTTTTCAAAGAAAGAATATACTTAACCATAGCCTTTACCTCTTCCTTTTTATAGGTTGCGTGAGGCAACATTGGTATTGTTCCCCAAACACCAGAACCTCCAGCAATGACTTTACCAACTAAATAATCAATATTTTTATTATTAGAAGGGTATTTTTTGGCTATATCTAAATATGCTGGACCAACAATTTTTTTGTCTTTATTGTGACAACCTATACAATCTGATTTAGCTATAAGTTTCTCTCCTTCTGATTGTTGCTGTACAGTTGTTTCTAATTTTAATGGAGTTGAACTGTATTTTTTATCAGAATTAAATTTAGCAAAAGAGCACAAAGCAACTAAAGCAACTGAAATAAGTAAATATTTGATTTTCATTTTAATACTATTTTATAATCCTAAATTTTTTCTATTTAATGCCTGATTCGTTTTAACTGACGCAAAATCATCAAAATTTTTATCAGTAACTTTTATAATATTATTCCGAATCAATTCAGCACCTTCTCTTGCACCATCTTCTTGATTTTTCAAACAACATTCCCATTCCATAACTGCCCATCCTTTATAATCATATTGAGCCAATTTGCTAAAAATTGTTTTAAAATCGACTTGTCCATCTCCAGGAGAACGGTAACGACCGGCTCGATTTAACCAACTTTGATAACCACCAAAAGTCCCTTGTTTTCCAGTTGGATTAAACTCGGCATCTTTAACGTGGAAAGCTTTTATTCGCTCGTGATAAAAATCGATATATTGAATATAATCTAATTGTTGTAAAACAAAATGAGAAGGATCATACAAGATACAAGCTCTTTGATGATTATTTACTGCCTTCAAAAACATTTCGTAGGTTTCTCCATCAAATAAATCCTCACCAGGGTGAATTTCATAACAAACATCAACACCATATTTATCAAATTCATTCAAAATTGGCATCCATCTTTTTGCTAATTCTGCAAAACCTTCTTCTACCAAACCCTCTGGACGTTGTGGCCAAGGATGAAAATATTGCCATAATAAAGAACCACTAAAAGTTGCATGTGCATTTAAACCTAAATTATGAGATGCTTTGGCAGCGTATTTTAATTGCTGAACAGCCCATTCTTGTCTTGCTGTTGGATTTCCATGTACGTTCTCAGGAGCGAAAGCATCAAATAAATTATCATAAGCGGGATGAACAGCAACCAATTGACCTTGTAAATGTGTCGATAATTCAGTGATTTGCATTCCGTAAGAAGCTACAGTTCCTGCTAATTCATCGGCATAAGTTTTGCTTTCAGCAGCTTTTTGCAAATCAATGAAGCGAGGATCTAAAGTTGGCATTTGAATTCCTTTGAAACCTAGATTGGAAGCCCATTTACAAATTCCATCTAAAGAATTAAAGGGTGCTTCATCGCCTATAAATTGTGCCAAAAAAACTGCTGGACCTTGAATTGTAGTCATATTTATTGTCTAAATTTTTAAAGAATTAATCATTAATCTACAAAACATAAGGAGTCCATTTTTTATCCGATTGAGCTGAAGCCACAACACTATCTATAAATGCCATACCTCGCAAACCATCTTCGATTGAAGGGAAGTCTAACATTTCAGGTGTAGGTTCTTTACCTTCTAATTTACAAGATAATGTTAGTGCAAAATTGCGATAGATATTGGCAAACGCTTCTAAAAATCCTTCGGGATGTCCGCCAGGAGTTCTGCAATTGTGAGTAGCAAAAGAGGATAAATAGCCATAATTACTACCAGCCCTTAAAATCTGAGTGGGTTCATTTAGCCATTTTACGATTAATGTATTTGGTTCTTGTTGCAACCATTCAATGCCTCCTTTTTCGCCATAAACTCGAATCTTTAAAGCATTTTCTTCGCCTGCAGCAACTTGTGAAGCCATTAAAACTCCCTTTGATCCATTATCAAATTTCAATAGTACAGCTCCATCATCATCCATAATTCTACCTTCGACTAAAGTATTGAGTTCGGCACAAATGGCTGTTATTTTTGCTCCTGAAATATATTCGGCTAATTGGGCTGCATGTGTTCCAATATCTCCCATCACCGAACTTTTTCCTGATTTTTTTGGATCTGTCCTCCAAGCTGCTTGAGCATTTCCTTCTCTTTCTGATAAGGTGCTCAACCATCCTTGTGGATATTCGACCCAAACTTTACGTATTTTACCCAATTTTCCTTCTCTAACCATTGCTTTGGCTTGTTTAACCATTGGATAACCAGAATAAGTATGTGTCAAACAAAGTATTAAACCTGTTTCGTCTAATTTTTGTTTTAATAGCTTAGCTTCTTCTAATGAAAAAGTAATTGGCTTTTCGATAACCACATTAAAACCATTATCTAATGCCATCATAGCTGGTGCAAAGTGGGCAAAATTTGGAGTTACAATTGTAACGAAGTCAATTCTTTCGCTAGCTGGTAATGCCACTTCGGCCTTTATCATTTCCTCATAGGTCAAATAAGTTCTTGATTCTGGTAAGAATAAAGCTTTGCCCGATGCAATAGCAATTTCGGGATTAATGCTTAGAGCTCCACAACTTAATTCAATAAGACCATCCATATTGGCTGCTAAACGGTGAATTGCGCCTATAAAAGCATCTTGACCTCCGCCAACCATTCCCATTCTTAATTTTCTATTCATATTTTAATTACTAAATATTTCCTTTTTTCAATTCTTTTACAGCATAATCGGCGGCACGAGCAGTTAATGCCATAAATGTTAATGATGGGTTTTGACATGCAATCGAAGGCATACAAGAACCATCAGTAACAAAAACATTATTGACTTCGTGCATCTGATTCCATTTGTTTAGAACTGAAGTTTTAGGGTCATTACCCATTCTGGCAGTCCCCATTTCGTGAATAGCCATCCCT
>NZ_JAQTPQ010000212.1 GCF_028712645.1 Flavobacterium sp.
AGGAATTTCTTTTACATTAGTTGACAAAATTTCAAATTCAGCTTCATAGTAACCTCTTCTAACTTTGGAAACTTTAAGAAAAACCACATTCATATCGATTTTTTTCGAAAGCATTTCCGTTCCAACGTACACTGGAACTTCAATTCCCATAAAATTATGCCAATAATTTTTGGCTTTTAATTGTGGCGATTGATCACTTACAAACCCATATACAGATTTAATGTTATTGGAATTATTGCTTGCTATTACTTCTGCTATTTTATTAATTGGCACCAATTCTGTATCAAATTTAGAACGAATTTTTCGCACCAATCTATCAAAATATTTATTATTTACCTTCTTATAAACAGCAAATCCCTTAAATGAAATTTCACTATTCATCGAAATAACCCATTCATAACTAGCATAGTGAGATAATAAAAGAGCAATGCTTTTCCCGTCTTTCTCAAGAGATTTATAAACTTCTAGGTTTTTAAAAACAAACCTTTTATCCATTTCTTTTTTAGAAATACCCATCGTTTTTATCATTTCTAAAAACATATCACACAAATGTTTGTATGATTTTTTTTCAATAATTAGTCTTTCTGCAATTGATAAATGAGGTAAAGCTAATGCCAAGTTCTCTCTAACTACTTTTTTTCTATAACCAAAAATACGATATACGAAAAAATAGACTATATCAGACAAAATGTATAGAAATCTAAAAGGTACTATTGATAGTAAAAGTAATATTGGATATACAATCAAGAATAATAGAAGTTGCATTTTTTTTTTTTGCAAATATAACTAAAAGTATATAATTTAAGTTTGTATTATCTTTGTCGAAAATATATTTAACAACATTATGAATCTCAACGAAGAAGTTCACAAAGCTTACGAAATCATTCAGAACGGCGGAATAATCCTTTATCCAACGGATACCGTTTGGGGAATTGGTTGCGATGCCACAAATCCAGAGGCTGTTGCCAAAATCTATAAACTCAAGCAAAGAGCCGAAACACAATCGATGATTTGCTTGATGAATGGAGAAAAAATGATGTATAATGTTTTTGCAGCTGTTCCAGAAGTAGCGTGGCAAATTTTGGATTTATCTGAAAAGCCTACGACCCTAATTCTTGACCAACCACGAAATATTGCCCCCAATTTAATAGCGACAGACAATAGTTTAGGAATTAGAATAGTCAAAGAACCTTTCTGTTTTAAATTAATGGAAAAGATGCGAAAACCATTAGTTTCCACATCGGCAAATATTTCAGGACAACCCACGCCTATTGCCTTCAAAGATATTAGTCCAGAAATTATAAAAGGTGTGGACTATGTTGTAAATTTGCATCGCGAAAAAATTGCAGGAAAACCATCTACAATCATAAAATTAACGAATGATTCGCAGGTAAAAGTGATTCGGAAGTAAAAAATATATGTTATTGTTTGTCATTTCGACGAAGGAGAAATCACATCAGTTGCTCTCGTTATGTGATTTCTCCTTCGTCGAAATGACAAAATAGAAAAATCAATGAACTACAAATCAGCCCTAAATAATAAAATTTTCGAAGTCATTTCTCAAGCTTCACAAGAACTTAATCTCGAAAGTTATGTGATTGGTGGCTTCGTGAGAGATTTACTCTTGAAGAGAGATTTTAAAAAAGATATTGATATCGTCGCCGTTGGTAGCGGAATAGAACTTGCCTTAAAAGTCTCGGAATTGCTTCCGAAAAAACCAAAAGTTCAGGTTTTCAAAAATTACGGAACGGCAATGTTGCGTTATAAAGAAATTGACATTGAATTTGTTGGTGCTAGAAAAGAATCCTATCATTTTGAAAGTCGAAATCCCGTTGTCGAAAACGGAACCTTGGAAGACGATCAAAATCGCCGTGATTTTACCATAAATGCTTTGGCTCTATCTTTAAATTCCGAAAATTTTGGAGATTTAGTTGACCCTTTCGACGGATTAACGGCTTTAAAAAATAAAACTATTCAAACTCCCCTAGATCCTGATATCACTTTTTCTGACGATCCGTTGCGAATGTTACGAGGCATTCGCTTTGCAACTCAATTGGGTTTTGAAATTGAAGAAAATTCTTTGAATTCAATTACTAAAAATGCCGAAAGAATCAAAATTATATCTGGAGAACGAATTGTAGATGAACTCAATAAGATTCTTTCTACTAACAAGCCTTCGATTGGATTTTTATTATTATACAAAACGGGACTTTTAGACATCATTCTACCTGAATTAACTGCTTTAAATCAAGTAGAAGAAATTGAAGGTCAAACCCACAAAAATAATTTTTACCACACGCTTGAAGTTGTCGATAATATTTGCCCAAATACGGATGATGTTTGGCTTCGCTGGTCGGCACTTTTACACGATATTGGCAAAGCTCCAACAAAACGTTTCAATAAAAAACAAGGTTGGACGTTTCACGGACACGAATTTCTTGGTGGAAAAATGGCTAAGAAAATATTCGAAAGATTGCGAATGCCTTTAAATCACAAAATGAAATTTGTACAAAAAATGGTAATGATGAGCTCACGACCAATTGTACTTTCGCAAGATTTAGTAACTGATTCTGCTGTTCGCCGTTTGGTTTTTGATGCTGGCGAAGATGTAGAAAGTTTGATGACTTTATGTGAAGCTGACATTACAACTAAGAACCCAAGTAAATTCAAGAAATACCATCAAAATTTTGAACTCGTTCGAAAGAAAATAGTGGAAGTCGAAGAACGTGATCACGTGAGAAATTTTCAACCACCAATATCTGGGGAAGAAATTATGACAATCTTTAATCTACAACCATCCCGTGAAATTGGAATTCTAAAAGAAGCTGTAAAAGAAGCAATCCTTGAAGGAGAAATCCCAAATGAATATCAAGCTGCCTATGATTTTGTATTGAACAGAGGAGAAAAATTAGGATTGAAAAAAGTTTAAATAATTTGAAAATAAAATTATGAAAGAGAATAAATCAGTAATAATCTGGCTACTTTCAGTATGTTTTTTAGTGTTTGTATTGGTTGTAGTTGGCGGAATTACCCGTTTGACAAATTCTGGTCTTTCAATGACCGATTGGCATTTGGTAACCGATACTTTCCCGCCGTTAACTGAAGCCAAATGGCAGGAAACATTCGAGCAATACAAACAGTTTCCTGAATATCAAAAAATCAATATCCACAACGATTTTACACTTTCAGATTATAAATTCATCTATTTCTGGGAATGGTTTCACCGATTAATTGGTCGTGTACTTGGCTTTGTATTTATAATTCCTTTTGTTTATTTCTTGATTAAGAAAAAAATTAACAAAGACACACTGAACAAATGCTACATTCTATTGGGAATGGGTGCTTTTCAGGGTTTTTTGGGCTGGTTTATGGTACGAAGTGGATTAATTGACAACCCTGATGTGAGTCATTTTCGTTTGTCATTACATTTAACTTTTGCTTTTATCACTTTTGCTTACACGCTTTGGGTGGCATTGGATTTGATTTATCCTGACAGAAATATATCTATTATTCCGCTACGAAATTTAGCTCGAGTTGCATTAGTCTTTCTTCTTATGCAAATTATTTACGGTGGATTTGTAGCGGGTTTAAATGCTGGTCTAATCCACAACCATTGGCCATTGATGAGTGATGGACAATTTTTTCACGAAAGTATCATTTTAGAAAAAGACACTTGGTTTCAAAGACTTACCGAGGGAAAAAGTGGCGTTCAATTTGTACATAGAACTTTGGCTTATTTTGTAGTAGGATTTATATTGCTCTTAGCTTATAAAAGCCATAAATTTGACTTAACTAAAAACCAAAAATCGGGGATAAATGCATTAGTTGCAATTGTATTTTTGCAATTTGCCTTAGGCGTTTTTACTTTACTTTACAGTGTTCCATTGTGGTTAGG
This sequence comes from Flavobacterium sp., assembly GCF_028712645.1. Lineage (GTDB taxonomy): Bacteria > Bacteroidota > Bacteroidia > Flavobacteriales > Flavobacteriaceae > Flavobacterium. The sequence continues at coordinate 3,896 of NZ_JAQTPQ010000212.1, forward strand.
ATTAACACATCAAGTGGTGGCTTTCTTTTTATTAACCACTATGACTTATACATTACATAGACTATCCAAATAATATTTTGCTATATTTACATCTGACTATATTGTGAAATCACAATGTTTAACAGCTATAAATGTCTAAACTTTCCGCACAAGATAAATTTATTGATCTGTCCGATTATGGACGACCAATTGCAAATATTTTGGTCAACCAATTAAAAAAAACGCGATTTACTCCCATTCACGTTACGCTACTTTTTGGGATTTCAGGCTTGATTGCAGTGTATTTTATATTAAAAAATCATTACTTTTTAGCGGGATTTTTCATCATTTTAAAATCAATTATCGATGCTGCCGATGGCGAATTAGCGAGAGCAAAAAAGATCCCATCTTACACCGGAAGATATCTCGACAGCGTGTTTGATATTATCTTAAATTTTCTTTTTTTGATGTCAATTTTTTATGTTACTAAAAGCAATTTTTGGATGACAATTTTGGCATTTTTTTGCATTCAATTACAAGGAACTTTATACAATTATTACTATGTGATTTTGAGAAATAAATCGGTTGGTGGAGATTCTACAAGCAAAATTTTCGAATACAAATCTCCGAAAGCATTAGTTGGTGAAAGTCAAAAAATGGTTGATATTATGTTTGCTATTTATACAATAGTTTATGGAGTATTTGATAAAATAATTCACACTTTAGACAGTGATGCTTATAAGGTAAAAACGTTCCCAAATTGGTTTATGACTTTCGTTTCTATTTACGGATTGGGATTTCAATTGTTGATAATTACCACTATGTTAGCTGTTAATTTAATTGAATTTATCGTTCCGTTTTTTATAATTTACTCTGTCTTTATTTTTGCATTTATAGGGATTAGAAAAATCTTTTTTAAGGCTTAAAACCGTCATAGAAATAATCTATACAACTTGTTTAAAATTCAAATTATCAAATAGTTAAAAGTAATTATATAAACTATAAATAAACCTTACATATTAACCAATCCAATTTTTAAAATCGGTTACTTTTTCTCTACTTACGATAACTTCATCATCATTATAGGAAGGTAAAATGACTTTCAATCTTGAGTTAGAATACACCACAATTTCTTTAATTGCTTTTAATGGAATGATGAATTTTCGACTTATTCGAAAGAAATTTTTCGAATCTAATTCTTGTTCCAAAACTTCTAAAGTAGTTTCAATTAAATAATTTCTGTTGTCGAAAGTATGAATATAAGTCCCTTTATTTTCACTAAAAAAACATTCAATTTCTTCTATTGAAATGACTTTTAAATGCTGTCCAATTTTAACAGTAAACCGAGTTTTGAAATTCTTATCGAATGGATTTTGAAACATTTTTTTGATGGTGTCAAAATCTAAATTTATGGATGAATTTTGATTTGGAAAACGTGCTTTAAATTTTGAAATCGCCATCTCTAAATCGTCTTCATCAATGGGTTTCAAGAGATAGTCAATCGAGTTTAATTTGAATGCTTTTAGTGCATATTCATCATAAGCCGTCGTGAAAATTATAGCACTTTTAATATCGACTTTTTCAAAGATTTCGAACGACAAACCATCAGACAATTGAATGTCTAAAAAGATCAAATCGGGATGTTCATTTTTAATAAACCAATCGATTGCCTCTTCGACAGAATGAAGCATCACTCCTACTTCAATATTTAACTTTCCAAGTTTACGTTGCAGCAATCTTGCTGCGGGTTTTTCGTCTTCGATTATTATTGTTGTCATTTTTTAAGTTAAAGGTTAGAGAATAGAAGTTAGAAGTTATAATGAATACTTCTCTTTACTCCCATTTCTCGTTTTTTTCATTCTCCATCAATTCATGGATTTTCTTCTCTTCCCAATTTTGTCCAAAAAACAGATTCCTTCCAAAAACGGATAATCCGTGTGCAGCCAAACCAATTCCCCAAAAAAGTGCAGTTGAAAACACTTCAAAACTCCAAAAACTATAATCCTCATGAGAATTAGTATAATAGTTTCCAGAAATTATAAATGCATTTACAAGAATATAAACCAATAAATGGACATAGAACCCTTTGATTCTTTTTACTCTTTTATAAGCCAAATTATAGCGTTCGTCTGGACTAAAATTGTCCGATTGGTATTGCTCAAACATTCTTCTTGATCGTCTCATTTCTTTATTTTTTAAATTATTTCCAAGTTTGTTTATTATCTTCTTTTCTTAAAATCTCTTGAATCTTACGTTCTTCCCAATTAGAACTGTATCCAAAAACTTTGAAAGCGTGCATCAACAATCCAAATCCCCATCCTGCAGCCGAAAACCAAAACCATTGAAATTGTGGAGAATAAGTTAAATTGATATAGATTAAAAAGGGAATTACACAACAGTAGGAAATCAAATTTCCGTAAAACCCTTTGAGT
>NZ_JAQTPQ010000213.1 GCF_028712645.1 Flavobacterium sp.
TTTTCAGGAAATTATTTTCAGGTTCAATAAAACCAGCCCCTCCTTGAATGGTTTCGAGAAGTATTCCGGCAGTTTTAGTTGTTATTTTTTCTAAATCGGCTTCGTTATTGAAAGTGATAAAATCGACATCAGGAATTAATGGTCGAAATATTCGTTTGCGTTCTTCGAATCCCATTACACTCATAGAACCCATTGTGTTACCGTGATACGCATTGTGGCAAGAAATCAATTGGCTTCTTCCAGTAGTTCGTCTGGCGAGTTTTAGCGCTCCTTCAATAGCTTCGGTACCGGAATTAACTAAATAGGTTTTTTTCAAAGGTTTAGGCAGGAGTGAAGCCATCAATTTGCAATATTCTACAGCTGGACTTTGCGAATATTCGCCATACACCATCACGTGCGAATATTTGTCCAATTGGTCTTTAATCGCCTGATTTACTCTTGGCGGTTGGTGTCCGAGCGTGCAAGCCGAAACTCCGGCCACAAAATCTAGGTATTTTTTATTATTGGTATCGAAAATATAAGAACCTTTTGCGTGCGAAACGGCCATTCCTAAGGGATAAGGAGATGTTTGGGCTTGGTATTTTATGAAATCGTTGTTCAAGGTTTATTTTGTTAATGTTTTGATTGCTGATTTTTGATTAACGATTTTTGATTTAAGATGTTAAAATCTGCAATCAAAAATCGTTATTCTTCAATCTCAAATCTTTTTTTTCTTCTTATCGTAATTCAAAGTTTCCTTCCTAATCTTCATCGGAACATTTTCTTTGGCATCGTCTTCTTTAGTTTGTCTGATGATTTGATAATTGAGCAGATTTTCCTCATCGGTAAAAATTTCTTCTTTCGATTTTATTCTTTCAAAACCACGCCAGTTTAGTCCACGGAGTTTCCTGGCATTTTCGGGTAATTCTGCTTCGGGATAAATATCGCCATCTACTTGATTAAAAAAAGTGATAGTTTCAATAGCATTTTTATCAAAAATAATATTGATTTTGCTGCTTACGTTTTTGTTGATGCCAATGAGATCGTGGGTGTCATTTCGCATATAATAAATCACTTCGGTATTTTTGATAATATCGACATCGTGGAGTTTACTCTCGAGAAATTTTCCATATAGATTTTGCCCTTTTACCTGATTATAACCCGTTCCTAGCGTATCTTTCGAGACCAGAAAAGTATTGTTGAGCACCTTGAGTGAATCGATTTTTCGAGTAGTGTTATTGCCTATAAGATGCATTACATCGCCTGTGATTTGGTTGTCACCATTCCAAAGAATGGGGTTTCCTATGAGTTTTGTCAAAGCTATTTTCGAACTGGAATAAATAGAATCACATTTACCGCTCATATCCGTTTTATAAAACCGAACATTGTTGAATGCACGAATAATTCGGTTGCCTTCTTTTCCTGTAACCATCAGTTTTTTTCCGTGAATATAAACCGAATCATTTTCAACAAAGTTAACCGCAACAGCTCTTTTGGTTACAAATACAGAATCTTTGTTTTTGTATAATTCGGCATAATGTCCTTTGATAATCCCACGATTAATGGAGTCAGTGATTTTTACATTTCGTGTTGCAGAGGCAAATTCCTTGTTTCGGTCATAATACAAACTATCGCCTTCAATGAGTCGGTCATCGTATTTGATGTAAGACTTTCGAAGAAAATGAGCCACATTTTTCTTGGTATCATAAAACCCTTTTTCGGTATAAATATAATTAGCTTTACTGGTGATTGTTGACGGCCCAAAAAGATAGGAATGCCCAGAATTACTGTAATAATCCAAATGATTCGACTTGATGACATATTTAGGATTCGTGATCGTAACAGCAGTCAGGAATTGAAACTTTTTTTCGGCAACAAAGTATTTTCCAGACTTACTTTTTAGTGTATTTTCTCTGTTGGTAATCGTTCCATTCGAGTTATAGTAGACTTCTTGTGTGTTTCGATTGAAGTTAATTGTATCTGTAACCATTGTCGATTCTGGTGAACGCATAACAGCATCACCTGTGGCAAAAGCTTGTTTCATATTACCATTATATTCGGCATATTTACTATTCAAAAATAAGGTATCACCTTGAACTAATTGTACATTTCCAAAGGCTTTGATGTAATTTTCTTTTTGAAAATAGTAGGCTTTATTGCAGGTCATAATGATGCCTTCGTGGTTTAAACGAACACTTCCGGTAAGTAAAACGGCATCGGGAACTTCAACTTGGTTGATGTCAAAATAATCTGAATGTTCAACGATTATTTTTTTTGGAGCTTGTGCCAAAAGGTTTTGGGAACTTACAACAACCAAACAACAACTTATGAAAAACAATAATTTCTTCAATGGATTTATTTTTTGCCAAATTTAAGAAAAAGGAAACAATCGTAATCCATATTATGATTTATTTATAAGTGTGAAATTTTGGAATTGAAAATGATTTAATTTTTGGACATAGTATCCTAAATGTGTGTTTTTTAGCCACTGATTACACTGATTTCCACAGATTTTTTTTTAAAATTGAAAGTTAAAATCCGTTTAATACTTTTAATCTGTCGCAGATTAACTTAAAAGACAACTTTTTTAGACCAAAGTCATTTTTTAAACTTATCAACAAAAACGGACAGTATCTCGTTGTAGTTCAATTTTAGGATTGTTGTTCCAGATTAATTCCAAATGATTTTTGCTTCAGTTTCTAAAAATATATTAAATTTAAAAAATAATAACATCAAAATTTTGAATTATATAAAAATCCAATGAAAATCAATTAAATAATTTTGTATGATAAAAAAAATAACTATTGTTGCAGGTATTAGCTTACTACTTTTGGCAACAGCCTGTAAAACTTCAGCAATAAAAATGACCACAGAAAAGAAAGAGAATCCAACTGAAAAGAAAATAGTTGTCTATCAGGTTTTTACCCGATTGTTCGGTAACAAAAACACAACTAACAAACCTTGGGGAACGATTGAAGAAAATGGAGTAGGGAAGTTCAATGATTTTACTGAGAAAGCATTGAATGAAATAAAGGATTTAGGAGTTACCTATATTTGGTACACTGGAGTTCCTCATCACGCTTTGGTTAGAGATTATTCATCAATAGGAGTTTCAAATGACAATCCCGAAGTGGTAAAAGGTCGTGCTGGTTCACCTTATGCGGTTAAGGATTATTACAATGTAAATCCTGATTTAGCAGTAAATCCTGGCAACCGATTACAAGAATTTGAAGCCTTGATTGCTAGAACTCATAAAGCGGGATTGAAAGTGATTATAGATATTGTTCCCAACCATATTGCCAGAAAATATGAAGGGAAAAATAATCCCGAAGGTGTTCGTGATTTTGGTGCTGATGATGATACATCGGTGGAATACAAACGAGACAATAATTTTTATTACATTCCGAATACTCATTTTGAAGTACCTGATGGAATTCATCCTTTGAACGGTGAAAGTAATCCGATGATTGATGGAAAATTTGATGAATTCCCTGCAAAATGGACAGGTAATGGTTCGAGAATGGCAAAACCAGATAAAAATGATTGGTACGAAACGGTAAAGGTAAATTACGGAATTCGTCCTGATGGGTCTAAAGATTTTCCAGAACTTCCTGCTGGTTATGATACTAAATCCTATCAAGAACATTTCGATTTTTGGGCAGATAAAGAGGTGCCAAATTCTTGGAAAAAATTTCGCGATATTGCCTTGTATTGGACTGCCAAAGGCGTTGATGGTTTCAGATATGATATGGCAGAAATGGTGCCCTATGAATTCTGGAGTTATATGAATTCTTCGATAAAAGTCAAAAATCCAGATGCTTTCTTATTAGCTGAAGTTTATAATCCGAAAGAATATCGTAATTATATTCGTCTCGGAAAAATGGATTATTTGTATGACAAAGTTGAAACCTATGATCATTTGAAAGCAGTTATTCAAGGAAAAACTTGGCCTGACGGACTTTCAGATATTCAAAACAGAATGGCTGATATTGAGCATCATATGCTTAAGTTTCTTGATAATCACGATGAGCAACGTTTAGCAAGTCCTGAATTTGCAGGAACTCCTGAGAAAGGGAAACCTTTGATGGTAGTTTCAGCAACAATAAGTACAGCACCAACGATGATTTATTTTGGACAAGAAGTAGGTGAAGCAGGAAATGAAAATGCAGGTTTTGGAACGCATTCTAGAACTTCTATTTTCGATTATATTGGAGTGCCAAATCACCAACGATGGATGAATGGTGGAAAATTTGATGGAGGTCAACTTTCTCCAGCCGAAAAAGATTTGCGTGATTTCTATAAAAGATTGTTGAATTTTTCTATTAATAGTTCTGCTTTGATGGGCAATTTCGAAGAAATACAAACTGCCAATCGCAATATTACACCCGGTTACGACATAGCCATTTATGCTTATACACGTTGGTCTGATACACAAAAATTGGTTGTTGTTACTAATTTTTATTCAGAGGCATCAAGTAACTTCGACCTAAGAATTCCTGCTGACATTATCCAAAAATGGAATTTGAAAGATGGCACTTATACGATAACAGATCAATTGTATCACAAAAAAACAACGCAATTGAGAGTAGAAAATGGTGAGGGAAAAATACAAATTAGTATTGCACCTTCGGAATCGTTTATTTTTCAGTTGTAATTAATAGAATTTAAAAAAAGGGGGTAACATCTCTAGGGCATTCACTTTTAAAAAAGAAAAATAAAGTCGCCACGAATTTCACGAATGAACACTAATTTTGACACAAATTACACAAATTCATTTTTTACAAAATAAAATTAGTATTAATTTGTTTTTATTTTGCCTTGAACTCGCTCCGCAAAGTCTGAGACTTTGAGGATGTGTTCGTCAGTTTGTGACTGACATAAAAGAAATAATATAAAACAAAGCTGGATCGTTTATTTTTCAGTTTAGACTGAAAGGATTTTATTTACAAATGGGACACCAATTCAGTAGGGACTTTTTATATAGTTTCTCTCTTTGTGAAATTTGTTATTACAAAATACAGTCCAATTATTATGAATGGTAAACTCAATATTTGGCCCATATTTAAACTCATTCCTTTTTCAAAATCAACTTGATTTATTTTAAGGAATTCAATCAAAATCCGCATTAAAAAGATTAAAGTTATTGTTAATCCAAAGAAAAAACCATTTCCTAATTGTATATTTTTAGTTTTATAAATTGTGAAAACTATGATAAAAATTAAAAAATACGAAATTGCTTCATAAAGTTGAGCTGGATGTCTTGGTATATTGTCAATACGTTTAAAAATAAACGCCCAAGGCATTGTGGTTGGATTGCCAATCATTTCAGAGTTCATTAAGTTTGCAAGTCTTATGAAAGTTGCACCAAGTGGTGCAACTATTGCAATCAAATCAAGTATTTTAAGATATCTTATCGAAAATTTTCTTGAATAAAGATAAAGAGATATGATTAAGCCAATTGTGCCTCCATGACTTGCTAAACCCGCATAACCAATAAATTTGAAATCACCATTTAAATCTTTCTTAATTGGTAATATGATTTCTATTAAATGTTTTGAATAATAATCAAAGTCGTAAAATAAACAATGTCCAAGTCTTGCACCAACAAGTATTCCAATAATTCCATAAATAAATAAAGCTTCGTGTGCATCATCTGTTAACTTTTCTTTCCTAAATATTCCTTTAAGAATAAACATACTTAAAAATAAGCCACTAGCAAACAGAAGACCATAATATTTTATTGGAAACCCAAAAACAGTAAGAATTTCGGAGTCAATATCCCAATTTATGTATAATGAAATCATAGTTTTGTTTTTTTGTGAGTCTTTTTAGTAAGCTTACGCAAACTAACTCGTATTTAATGAAAATATATAAATTACAATTGTTTAACCTAACTACTTCCTCAAAGCCTCTTCGTAATTTTCACCCACTTTTTTCCAATTAATCACATCGAAAAAAGCATCAATATAGTTTTTTCTTTTGTATTGGTAGCCTAGATAATAAGCGTGTTCCCAAAGGTCTAGTGCTAAAATCGGCTTTCCTGGAACTACTGCATTTCGCATCAAAGGATTGTCTTGGTTTTGGGTGCTTGTAATTTGAAGATTCCCAGATTTATCCACAATTAGCCAAGTCCAAGCTGAGCCAAATTGCTTTTCAGCTTCGTCTTTGAATGCTGTTTTAAAGTTATCAATTGAGCCGAATCGTTTTGTAATTGCAGGTGTCAAACTGTCTTTTACGACTTCTCCAGTTTTTGGTGTCATACATTTAAAATATAGAGAATGGTTGTAATATCCGCCAGCATTATTCCTGATT
>NZ_JAQTPQ010000017.1 GCF_028712645.1 Flavobacterium sp.
TGGCGCCGATTTTTATAAAGATTTATTTTGCGAAAATCCAACTATTAAAAGTGAACAAACTAATATGATTCAATTTTTGGATAGAGAAAACGAAACAATAGGTAGAATATCTTTAGATAAAACTAACGGAAAGTACTTAATATCTGATATTTCATTTCGATTTTATCCAACGCAAGAAAAAATTGAAAAATGCAAATTAGCTGGAGAAAAAAATTGTCGCAAAGTTTCAAATACAAGCGAAATTAAGAAAAATGAAACCTCCGAAATTCAAAATAACACAAATGAAATTAAAGAGGAAAACAACAATCAACCTAAAGAACATTCAAATTCTAAAGCTTTAAATAAAATTAAAGAAGCAAAAAAAGGAATAAAAACACCTAAAATTAAACTCAATTTTTAACTTAAAAATAATAATTATGAATGTAGCCGATATTTATGGAAAAATTCAATTGGTAGATAATTTTGCCGATTATAAAGTAGAAGTCGTAGATAGTTTTGCCGATTTACACGTGCAAAAAGTAGATTGCTTTGCAGATGCAGCTGGTAAATGGGAAATTGTAGATAGTTTCGCCGATTATAAAATTCAGCTGGTGAACAGTTTTGGAGATTTTAAAATAAAATTTGTAGATAGTTTTCCTGGAGTACAATAACACATTTCAACAACTTAAAAATCAATATAAAATGAGAAATTTAAAATACTTATTTATAGCATTCGTGTTTATTGCAACTGCTTGCGAAAACAAAAAAAATAGCGAAAGAATCATTGGAACTTGGGAAATCGTAAAAGCAAATGGTTCGCTTGACGATTTGAATATTGGCACACAATATCTTTTTGAAAAAGAAAGTTTAACATTTTCTAAAGACGGATTCGATAATAAAGCAAAATCTGAAATTACTGATTCGACTTTTACGTGGGACAACGGAAGTATGAAAATGGATTATACCTATTCTTTTGAAGGCAGTAACTTAATTGTAAAATTAAAAGGAAGCGACCAAGAGTTTGTTTTAGAAAAAAAGTAATACTACTTTCAGGAACATTATGAAACTAAAATCTCTATTGCTACCACTTTTTTTAATTTTAAGCATCTCTGTTTTTGCTCAAAAAACATTTACTTGCATAGACGATTTTGGAAAAGAACTTTTCAAAATTGATGCTGAATTTGTTTATGCCTTTTCAAACAATCGTTGTGCTTATAAAAAACAAATGGGTAACGAATGGAAATGGGGATTTATAGATGAAAAAGGAAACACCATCATTGAACCAAAATATGATAAAGTATTGTCGTTTTCTGATGGCGTTACTTGGGCAACAATCGAAAATCAAGAAATGCTATTAGATACTTTTGGCGAACGTATTCAAACAAATGAATACTCTAAGGTTGGTCAGTTTATTGAAGGAATGTGTGCCGTGTATCAAGATGATAAAATGGGTTTTATCAATACGTCTGGAATTGAAGTCTTACCTTGCGAATTTATTGGAAGCCCTGCTTTTTCAGAAGGTTTAGTATGCTTATCTTTAGCAAATAGCACAACTGAAAATTATGGTTTTTATGACAAAAATGGAAAATTAGTCATTCCACATCAATTTAAGCAAGCTGGTTTTTCAAATTTTAAAAATGGGGAATGCCGAGTAAAATTAAACGGAAAAATTTGTTTAATTGACACACCTGGAAAACCAACTTTTATTCCAAAATTAAGCACAAATATGGATAATTTTGAAAACGATTTATCGAGAGCATATACAAAACCTAACAGAATAGGTTTCGGTTACTTCAATCGTGAAAATCAATGGGTGATTAAACCTATTTATACAAATGCTAATTCTTTTTTAAATGGTTTCTCAATTGCAAAAATGAATGATAAGTATGGGGTAATAAATACAATTGGTAAAAACAATTATTCCATTTGACTATTCAAATATTTATTTAGCAGACCAAAAGTCTGCAAAGTTTTAAGAGTAAAAATAATTCAACCGCAGATTCGCAAATTAAAAACCAAATCCGTATAAATAATCTGCGAATTTGCGGTAAAATTTTTTAGAACCTGAAAGGAAAAATGCACTAAAGTGCATAGTTTTAACTACAGCTGTGACCAATAAAGATGGCTATTTTGTTTGTGAGAAAGATGAAAAGCGTTTCTATATTAACAAAGAGAATGAAGTATTTACAAAAGAACTAGTACAATACATTTTAAGTCGAAATTTTCATTCCATCTTACCTTATAAATCAATAGATGGGAAAATGGGTTATTTAGATTACAAAGGAAACGTTTTCATAGAGGCAAAACACACAAAAACATATCCTTTTTATGAAGGCAAAGCTTGGGTACAAAAACAATAATAAAAATGGAAATAGCAATAAATTATCAAGGAGATTTAGGGACAGGATTAGCAAAAATTCAAATACAAGAAGATGCTAATTTTTTGCAATTAATTCAGCTTTTTCACGTAGCTATTGGAAAAACAGCAACTTATACCATTCAAGCAGGAGTTCCACCACATCGTCATTCTATAAACGTTACTTATGAATATCTCATTTTTTATGGTGATAATCAAATTGAAGATTTTAAATTGTGTTTAAATGAAATCCCAATTTGTAATGGCAACACTATTACTTTAATAGTTGAAGGCGGTGGAAAAGTGGATTAATATAAGCTATACAAACCTTTCGGAAATAAGTAATAGCTAAAATTTAATGTCGTATTTTAATGAATTCCTTTGCCACAGATTTCACAGATTTCACAGATTAGCACAGATTAATTCGTTAATTAGCTTAAAAATCTTTTTAATCCTTCTAATCGGTGGCAAAAACTCTTTTTAATAATTGCGACATTATATCTTTCTCGCTACTTAGCACCAAAAGTTAATAAACATTTAACTATTGGCACTATTCCTGTTTTGGTAAAAAATTTTGCTCCAGCAAACAATGAAGAAGCATATATTTCATTCATAAACAAAATTGGAAAACCTATACAAGAAAAAAGAAACTTTAATTCTAAGGAGGTTTTTGATGTAAAAGTTAGTAAAAAAAATAGCTTTTTTAATTCCTATGCCAATTCAAATTTAGACTTTTCTTGCCATACAGATTGCTCTGATTTTATAGAAATTCCAAATTGTATTAGTTTATTCTGTTTAAAACCAGCTCAAAAAGGTGGCGAAACAATTTTTTGTAATTTACAAACAATAATAGAAGCTTTACCAGACAACCTTTTACAGTTTTTACTAAACCATACTTTCCAATTTAGACACATCAAAAAAACCATACTTCAAAAAACAACTTACGGATACAAAATATCCTATAATCGTTTTGTGATTGAAAGTTATAGCGAAAAATTAACCGAAATAGAGCATCAGAATTTAAACGAATTTGATGCTATTTTAAAGACAAAAGCCACTATTTTAAAATTAGAAAAAAACGATGTTTTTTTGTGTAGAAACGATGTTTTTTTACACGGAAGGCTTTTTTTTGATAAAAATTCAACGCGATTACTAAAAAGAATCCGATTCGAAATATAAAATAGGCATACTATATTTTCCGTTCACCAACAAAAAACAACTCTTTACCCTTGTTTTTTTGACCTTCACTAAATAAAATAACCATTCATTTATTTGTATATCAGCAGTTTGTATATTTACTAATGTTAATTAAAATCAAATATTATGAAAAAACAATTACTATTTTTATTCTTAATTCTTTGCAATACTACTATAAATGCCCAATGTTGGAGCGTAGTAAGTTCAAAAAACTCAAACAGTGTTTTTGGAGTTCAAAACGATGGCACATTATGGGGTTGGGGTGACAATGCCAAAGGGCAACTATGCGATGGAACTACAACTAGCAAAAATACTCCAACACAAATTGGGACAGATACAAATTGGAGTTCAGTTGTTACAGGAATTGGTCACGTTATAGCTTTAAAAACTGATGGTACACTTTGGTCGTGGGGAGTCAATAATTGGGGACAATTAGGCAATGGTAATTATGTAGATTCTACAACTCCAGCACAAATTGGTAGCGATACTGACTGGCAAACTATAAGTTCAGGAAAAGATCATACTTTGGCATTAAAAACAAATGGAACCTTATGGGCTTGGGGGAACAATGGTGCTGGTCAATTAGGTGACGGAACTTTGGTTAAAAAAAATACTCCAGTACAAATTGGAACAGATACTAACTGGACAAAAATAAAAACAGGAGAAAATTTTTCCATTGCAATAAAAACAGATGGCACAATTTGGTCTTGGGGAATAAATTTACGAGGACAACTTGGTCAAGGAAATACTACAAATAGAAATACGCCAACTCAAATAGGAACAGATACTAACTGGAGTACTACTGATACAGGAAGTTTTCATGTTATTGCATTAAAAACAAATGGTACAATTTGGACCTGGGGATTAAATTCTTCTTATCAACTAGGTGACGGAACAAATGTCGATAAATTAATTCCAACATTAATTGGAACTCAAACTAATTGGACAAATGTTGGTGCAGGAGGAGCAACTTCATTTGCTTTGGTAAGTGGAAATGTTTTTGCAGTAGGGAGTAATATTTTTGGGCAATCTGGAGTCAGTTTAACACAACCTAACTTATTTAGTTTCACTGCGATTGGTTCTGATACGAATTGGGCAAAAGTTGAAGGAGGTCTTTCGTTTTCAATAGCCATAAAAAATAATAGTACATTATATACGGCTGGTGATAATTCATCTGGACAATTAGGAGATGGTACTTTCGTACAAAACAATACGTTTACACAAGTTAGTTGTCCTTCATTAAAAACAACAAATTTTGATGCGATTTCATTCCGTTTCTACCCAAATCCAGTTCAAAACTTACTAAATATTTCAAGTAATTTAGAAATAAAGTCGATTGAAATATATAACCTTCAAGGTAATAAAATAATTACTACGTCTAATAAACAAATTAATGTTTCAAACTTAGCTTCAGGAGTGTATTTAGTTAAAATACAAGACGAATACAATTTAATTTCAACCCAAAAAATAATTATAAATCACTAAATTAATGAAAAAAATTACCTTATTATTTTTATTCTGCGGAATAATTTCGAATGCACAGTGTTGGAATTCAGTAAATTCAACAAATTCTCAAGGCACATTTGCCATTAAGGACGATGGTACAATGTGGGCTTGGGGGAAAAATGACTATCATCAATTAGGTGATGAAACAACCGTAAACAGAAATACAGTTGTTCAAGTGGGTACAGACACAAATTGGGCAACGGTATCAGCTGAAATTTATAGTTGTTTAGCTATAAAAACAGATGGTACATTATGGGCTTGGGGAGATAATTTTTTTGGACAATTAGGGAATGGTACATTTTCGAGTTCAAATACTCCTACTCAAATAGGAATAGATTCTAATTGGCTAACAATTAGTGGAGGAAATAGGCATACAATTGGTTTAAAAACAGATGGCACGCTATGGGCGTGGGGAGATAACACATCAGGACAATTAGGCGATGGCACTCTTGATACCAGAACCTCACCAACTCAGATAGGAACTGACACTAATTGGGCGAAAATAAATTCAGGATTTTATTTCAACCTTGCCATTAAAATGGATGGAACTTTATGGGCTTGGGGGAATAATGGTTCTGGACAATTAGGTAACGGATCAACTACAAATAGCAATATACCTATTCAAATTGGAACTGATACCAACTGGAAAGATATTGCCGCTGGAAATAGTCACAGTGTTGCCGTTAAAATGGATGGAACTTTATGGGTTTGGGGTTATAATGCAATTGGACAATTAGGAGATTCAAGTTTTACTGACAGACTTATCCCTACAATGATTGGAACAAATACAAATTGGAATAGTGTTGGGGCTGGAAGTAATGTTTCTTTTGCCATTAATACAAATGGAAATCTTTTCGAAACAGGTTTTAATTATTATGGAGAATTGGGCGATGGTACAAACAGTGGGAGAAATATTTTTACAATGCTGGGAACGGACACTGATTGGCTAAAAGCAGAAGGTGGACAATCTCACAGTGTTGCCTTAAAAACCAATGGAACTTTATATACTGCCGGAGATAACCTGTTCGGACAGTTAGGTGATGGAACCAATGTACAAAACAATACATTTACAGCAATTAGTTGCCAAACATTAAAAACGGCAAATTTTGATGCAAATTCATTCAACATTTACCCAAATCCAGTCCAAGATATTTTAATAATTTCGTCAGACAATTTTGATATCGCAAAATCTGAAATTTTCGACATTACGGGCAAAAAAGTAATGGAAAGCAAACAAAACATATTTTCAGTTATCAATCTTCAAAATGGTATTTATTTAATTAAAATAGCCGACAAAGAAGGTAAAATTACTAATCAGAAATTCATAAAAAAATAAAAATAATATTTTAGTTGTATTCTACACGAGCTCCACTTTTTTGGAGCTCTTTTTTTTAAAATAAAACTTTACCTTTGTTTTTGAATCAAAACATTATCAATGTCACAAAAACGCCTTTTTCTGCTCGATGCTTATGCTTTAATCTTTCGTGGATATTTTGCCTTTATTAAAAACCCAAGAATCAATTCGAAAGAAAATTTAGTTTAGTATGACACTTTCTTGAACTCAACTTCAACCGAATGAATATCAAACCTTTTAATTACAATTTGAAATTCAATATCTTTTTCAATAATATCTCCCTTTTCTATTCGGCCAATTATATAAATTTTATCATTATATTTCTTAAGTATTTCATCAATAAAAACTAACAAATTTTTATATTCATAATGTTCTTTTTTAAAAGTAAATTTTTTAACTTTTGAATATTCATTACTACATATAAACCTATCTTCCGAGAAAAATTTTTCTGCTAAAAAAATTCTAGAGATTGATTTCGCATCATATTTTAATTTTCGAAATGACTTGTCTTTTAATGGCACATTTGATTTGGCAATAATTCTCCATTCATCTTCGTACTCCCATAATTTATCTTTAATTGCAATTGTGTACATAGAGGGAATATTTGAATTAAATTCTCTATACACACCTGAAATTTTATAGGAACAATGCTCTAGCAAATCAATCTTATTTAGATTTTCATAAGAAATTGGATAAACATATTTTGATTCGATATGTACGTTATTTTCTGTAATACTTTTTATCATAATATCACTATCAAACTCAATACAAAACCCTCTTTCATTAGTATAATGAGGCCAAAACAAATTATTTTGATATTTTTTTGTCAGACAGAAAACCCCTCTATATTCAAAATATTTCTCATAGTATTCATTACAAAAATTATTTTTCTCCTTCAACTCATTAAATTCTCTCCCATCTTCTTTCATCATTTTAAATAAATTGCAAAAATCCCACAATTTCAAATTCCCTTCCATAGTATCATTTAATTGATTAGGATGAGAGATATAAATTGATGTATTTTCAAATGAATTTACTGAATTATCATTAATCTCATAATATTTGTATAATTCTAAAGGTAAGTAATTGTCTTTTAAATCAATATATAATTGCTCATTTTCATCCAGTTCCAATGTTATTCTTTTCAATTTTTTAGGACTTGCCTTTTTACTTCTTTCTACCATCATATTTTTTACTATTTACAAAAAACAAACAAGTTATAAAGATAAGTTTTTATATTTTTACATTCTTCTAAAAATTTATTTCAATGTCACAAAAACGCCTTTACCTTCTCGATGCTTATGCTTTAATCTTTCGTGGTTATTTTGCTTTTATTAAAAACCCAAGAATCAATTCTAAAGGAATGGATACTTCCGCCATTATGGGATTTATGAATGCTTTGATGGATGTTATCAAACGCGAAAAACCAGATCATTTAGCTGTAGCTTTCGATAAAGGTGGAAGCACCTATCGCTACGAAATGTACCAAGAATACAAAGCGCATCGCGATGAAACTCCTGAAGCCATAAAAATTTCGGTTCCATATATTCAACAATTATTGAGGGCAATGCACATTCCTATTATAGAAGTTGCTGGTTTTGAAGCAGATGATTTAATAGGAACTTTAGCCAAACAAGCAGAAAAAGAAAATTTCAAAGTCTATATGGTGACTCCTGATAAAGATTTTGCCCAATTGGTTTCCGAAAATATTTTTATGTACAAACCCGCTCGAATGGGCAATGACATCGAGATTTGGGGAATCCCAGAAGTTCTAGCTCGTTTCGAAATCGACCGTCCGGAGCAAGTAATTGATTACTTGGGAATGATGGGCGACGCTGCCGATAATATTCCTGGATTGCCTGGTGTTGGAGAAAAGACAGCCAAGAAATTCTTGAAAGAATACGGTTCAATGGAAAATTTATTGGCTAACACACATCAATTGAAAGGAGCCATAAAAGACAAAATCGAAGCCAATGCCGAATTGGGTTTATTGTCCAAAAAATTGGCTGCCATTCTGCTGGATTGCCCAGTAACTTTCAATGCCGAAGACTACGAACTCTCAAAACCTGATGTTGAAAAAACGGATGAATTATTTCAAGAATTGGAATTTCGCCAGATGAAAGCCCAGTTCGACAAATATT
This sequence comes from Flavobacterium sp., assembly GCF_028712645.1. Classification (GTDB taxonomy): domain Bacteria; phylum Bacteroidota; class Bacteroidia; order Flavobacteriales; family Flavobacteriaceae; genus Flavobacterium. Next base: position 8,534 of record NZ_JAQTPQ010000017.1, read on the forward strand.
TTGGCACCGGAAAAGAATACGACGAAATTGACACGAATGGAAATGGAACTCACAGCGAAATACCAGAACCAACCAAAAAAACTCCTGCCAAAAAAACGAATGAAGATCAATTTGATTTATTCGGTTTTTCGGATGAAGAAAGTGGCGAAGTAAAATCGAGTTCGCATTATGCAACACTAGAAAACACCGAGCATTTTTACCAAAGTATTCAAGGAGATTTTGCCGTGAAATTGCTTTTGCAAAACTTGATGAACCAAACTTCAGTTTGTTTTGATACTGAAACCACTGGAATTGACGCTTTGAATGCGGAACTCGTAGGAATGTCATTTTCTTTCGAAAAAGGAAAAGCATTCTACGTTCCTTTTCCAGAAAATCAAGAAGAAGCACAAGTTTTGGCAGACAAATTCAAACCTTTTTTTGAAAGTGAAACGATTGAAAAAATTGGTCAAAACATCAAATACGATTTGAAAATCTTGTCGCATTACGGAGTTCAAATCAAAGGGAAATTGTTCGACACAATGATTGCGCATTATTTGATTAATCCCGATATGCGTCACAATATGGATGTTTTAAGCGAAACTTACTTGAAATATTCGCCAAAATCAATTGAAGATTTGATTGGTAAAAAAGGAAAGAATCAAAAATCGATGCGCGATGTGGTTTTGGAAGAAATCAAAGAATATGCCGCCGAAGATGCCGATATTACTTTCCAATTGAAACAAAATTTCAGCCCAATACTTGACAAAGCCGAAACCAAAAAATTATTTGATGAAATCGAAATTCCGTTGATTCCCGTTTTAGCAGCAATGGAATTGGAAGGAATTAATCTAGATGTCCCATTCCTTAAATCGATGTCAGTTGAAATGGCTGCCGAAAGCAACGCATTGGAACAAAAAATATACGAAACCGCAGGCGAGAAATTCAATTTAGCTTCGCCTAAACAACTCGGCGACATTTTATTTGACAAATTGAAAATTGGCGGAGCGAAACAAAAGAAAACCAAAACCGGTCAATATGCCACTGGCGAAGAAATTTTATCTTATCTAGCGAATGACAACGAAATTGTTCGCGACATTCTCGAATGGCGACAAATGGTCAAATTACAAAGTACTTATATTGATGCGTTGCCGAATCAAGTGGATGCTAAAACGGGTCGTGTTCACACCGATTATATGCAAACTGTTGCCGCTACAGGGCGTTTGAGTTCTAATAATCCGAACTTGCAAAACATTCCAATTCGCACTGAAAGAGGAAGATTAATCCGAAAAGCATTTATTGCTCGTGATGAAAATTACACCTTGGTTTCTGCGGATTATTCACAAATAGAACTGCGAATTATTGCTGCTTTGTCTGGCGAAGAAAATATGATTAAAGCGTTCCAAAATAACGAAGACATTCACAGAAGTACTGCCGCAAAAGTATTCAATGTGCCATTAGAAGAAGTGACTAAAGAACAACGTAGCAATGCTAAAACCGTGAATTTCGGGATTATTTATGGGGTTTCTGCTTTTGGACTTTCTAATCAAACCTCTCTATCTAGGAAAGAAGCAGCGGAATTGATTGAAGCCTATTATACAACGTATCCAAAACTAAAATCCTATATGTCAAACCAAGTTGATTTTGCCAGAGAAAATGGCTATGTCCAAACGGTTTTAGGAAGACGACGTTATTTGAAAGATATTAATTCTGCTAATATGATGGTAAAAAGTGGCGCGGAACGAAATGCGGTAAACGCACCAATTCAAGGTTCAGCCGCTGATATTATCAAGATTGCGATGATTAATATTCACAAAAAATTAGTTTCCGAAAATTGGAAATCGAAGATGTTGCTACAAGTTCACGATGAATTGGTGTTTGACGTTCACAACTCTGAACTAGAAAAAATTCAACCGATGATTAAACACGAAATGGAAAATGCTTTTATACTAGATGTTCCGCTAGATGTTGAAATTGGAATGGGGAAAAATTGGCTGGAAGCGCATTAAAAAAGTTAGCAGTGTTCAGTTTGAGCAATTTTGTCATTCCGTAGGAATCTCATAAAACTTATACAAATAATGAGTAGGATAACAGAAGAAGAAATAATTCAATTCTTAAAAGAAGAAACTTACGAAGATTCAATCACATCTTACACTGATATTTTCAATGATTGTGGAGTTAGTGGAGATGATTCTCACGAATTGATTGAAAAATATCATAAAAAATATAACGTAGATATGTCAAACTACTTGTGGTATTTCCATTGTGATGAAGAAGGAACGGGAAGCATTGGTGGTATGTTTTTCAAAGCTCCATATAAAAGAGTAAACAGAATTCCAGTTACACCAAAGATGCTAACTGAATTTGCAAATTCGAAAAAATGGAAAATTGATTATCCTGAACATAAACTATCAAAATATAGGTATGATTTATTAATTAATCAAATTCTTTTTTTAATTATTCTTATCTGGCTAATTTCTATTTTAGCACGTAAATATTTTTAAAAAATATGACCGAAGATTTCAAACCTCCAATTAAATCCAGAACAACAGAAGAATTGTTAGCAATTGCTGGCGCACCAAAAAAATGGAATGAAAGAGCTTTGAAATTAGCATTAGATGAACTTTACAATAGAAAAGTTGACACCAAACAAATTGACCAAGCAAAACACCTTGAAAAACGACAAGTTGAATTTGAAGCTTTAAAAAAAGCGAAGAAACGATCCAATTTCTTTAGTTATAATCCTCGTCACTTATTTATAAATTGGGCTGAAGTTTTTATGTTTTTATTTTCTTGGGAATACGAAAAAGATGGATTTTTATATAAAGCCAAAATTCAAAGAAAGTATAGACCAATCATTATAATAGTTATTGTAGTTCTAATAATTTACAGTTCAATTTGATATTGAAATAAAAACAGGGAAATTGGACATTAATCTTTCTATATTTGCCTAAACACAATTAGATGATCTCACTTTCCCTTTCTGAAAAATCGATACAAACTATCAAATCGATAACCAATAGCACTTATTTGGACATTATTGGTTTAATCATTGTTGTTACTGCATCTATTGTTTTAGGATATTATAAAACGGTTTTCAATTTTACCTTTCAGCATCAGAAATACGCTTTTTATTTAGGCTACATTTCTATTCTGAACACTAGTTTTTCGATGATGGGAAATCGATTGGTTACCAAGAAAAATAATATTGGAAATTTCATTACCACTTGCAATACTTTCCTGAGTGGTTCTATTGATTATTTATTGGGAAATGCTGGAGCAATTCTAACCTATCCCGTTTCGTTTATTGGAAATTATGTGGTTTTCAAAGCTTGGAAGAAAAGCAAAGTATTACGCTCTATCGATTTTATATTCTATAGAAATATAATTTTAGGTTTTTTCTTTTCTTTTGTCTTAAATTATATTGCCTTCAAATATTTATCTGAAAAACCTATCGATTGGAAGTTGTTTTTTGCCATAACTATTCCCGCAGGACTAACTTTTGGAGGCACTTTCAACACGGCACGAATGTATCCTGACAATTGGTTTATGTGGCAATTTTACAACTTAACAAAAGCCATTCAGAATCTAATGTTAATGAATATTGCAAATGTTGCCAAATATACATTCTATTTTTTCAATGCCATTTTGGGCTATATTACTTGGAAAGACGATAAGAAGAAAGAATTATAACTTTCTAGTAGATTCTCTTTCTCTTAATTCGGTTTTGATAATTGTAGTTCTAAAAGGAAGGTTTTCTTCTTTACTTTCCAATCTTTCGATAAGTAATTTTGCGGCTGCTTCGCCAATTTCTGGGCCGTGTTGACTTACAGTAGTTAAGCTTGGAGATAATCTTCTTGAAGCAAGAATTCCATCTGCAAATCCTAAAATAGAAAGATTTTCGGGAATATCAAACCCTTTTTTAAGTCCTATTCGCAAAGCAAGAACAGAGTCATTTTCTTCTAATGCAAAAATCCCATCAATAGTATTGTTTTCAAAAACACTTTCAATTTTATCTTTTAAATCATCTTCAGAATCCGTTCTAAGAATCAAATTTTTATTTATTGGAATATTATTGTTTTGTAATGCTTTTAGATAACCTTCAACTCTTAGCTTCCCAACGCTTAAATTATCTATAGATGAAAATAATGCAATATTCTTGCAACCTATGTCTATTAAATGCTGAGTTGCATTAAGTGCTGAATCAAAATCATCAACCACAACTTTGTCACAGTCCACTTCTCCAGCTATTCTATCAAACATCACTATTGGTGTTCCGTCATTTATAATTTCTTTGAAATGATTGTATTCATGTAATTTTTGAGCTTCTTCGGAAACTGACAAAATAAAACCATCTATAGTTCCGTTGCTCAACATTTCCAAGGTATTAATTTCTTTTTCTAATGATTCATTTGAAATGCAAGTAATCACATTATATCCTTTTTCTTCTGCAACTTTTTCAATACCAGTAAATACTTTGGCAAAAAAGGAATTTAAAATATTTGGGATAATAACACCAATTGTTTTTGTTGATCTGTTTTTAAGATTCAGACCAATTACGTTTGGCTTATAATTTTTCAGCTTAGCGTATTCCTTGATTCTTGTTTTTGTTTGTTCACTAATTTCGGGGCTATCGTTAAGTGCTTTTGAAACTGTAGAAACAGAAACATTAAGTTCTTTTGCAATTTGTTTTAGAGTTGCTTTAGCTTTCATAAGATAAAATTAGTTTTAAAATGCTAAAGTAATAAAAAACCACCGAATAGAATCTTTATCTAAATGATAAAATAATAACAAATAACTTTATTCCGTAAAAATTTAACAGAATAAAGTTCATAATGCTGTTTTTTAAAATCAATTACGCAATGTTCCTAATCTAAATTACCATTTGTCGGAGGGAAAAAGTAATTTATTTTGGTTAGAATTCAATAAGAGTTCGTAGATTTTCGGAATCTGATTTTGAAACCGATTGCTTATTTCTAAAGGAATATTGATCCTAGAAAACGGAACTGTTTGAATGTATTCTTGATTTAAACCTGCATTTCTTCCATATTTATAATCATAGGTAAATCGCTGACCGTTAGCCTCGGTTATCACTTCTGCGTTTTTCAAATTAGGAATACTGATATAAAAATCGGCTTGCATTTCTTTATCGAATTCGTTTAATAAGTTTTCTTGATTTAAATAATTATACACTTCTTGGGCTGTAAATACTGATGGATCTATCAATTGCACGTTCTCCGAAAGAAGATTTCTATATCTATATTTTCCATCCACTTTTACATTTCTTAATTCAACCAAAACTTTCTGAATTTCTTCAGTTAAAAACGGATAATGAGTACAGCCTAAAATCAAAGTCTTTAATGGAAGTGCATCTGGTGTTGCTCTCATTTGTTCGAGCAAGGAAACTAAGTGATACCGAACATAATTTTCAGGCGAGTTAATTTGCATAATACTACATTGGTCCGAAACCTTACTATCACATAACATTTTGTAATTAGAAAAGTCAAAACCATAAATTTTCAATAAAGTTTTATTGATGCTTAAATTATTTTGTTCTAAACTTGGTCCTTTATATAGGTCTCTGGGTTGAGTCGCTTTTTTGTCAATATAATTCAAATCTTCGTCAACAGCTTCTGCTAAACCAACTCCCCCTTGGCTATAGAATTGAATATTTCCTTCATATTTTTCAGATACAATTAATTTTTTCAACGCATTTGTATATCCATTAGAAGCTACAGTTCCAGCAGTTGCAAAAACGCCAATACTGCCACTTTCTGATTTTTTGAAAGTAGCCAAAGCTCCTTTAACACCCGCATTTATCACCCCAATAACCTTAACATTAGTTTGCGTTTGATTTAGAAATTGTTCAATATCGCCTAAACCATAAGCTGTTGCTGTTTTACAAGCCACGACTAGAACCTTAATTTGTTTTTTATTGGTAAACAACTCGTTATTATTGTAGTATTTATTTCCCAACAAAAACTGAGCGTCCTTAATAATATGTTCTTTAAGCAAATCCGTTTTATTCATTGCTGCATAATTCCCGTAAGGCATATTAGCTTGATCCGCCAAATAAATAAAATCCTCCGAAGAAAAATCAGGAATTCCATCAGCCCCTTTTTGATGCGTTTTATTATTGTATAAATCTAGTGTCACGATGGCATTCAAAACGGTAAGACCACCTGTGCCGGAATCAAAAACACCTATAGGCATATTGGATTGCAAAGCTGGATATTGCTTGAAATTAATGTAATAGAAACTGGTCGTGTCTGATAGAATGGTTTTTACAATGGGTAAATCCTGGGCAAATCCAACGTTGAAACCTATAACTAAAAGGGCAAAGTTGTAAAAAAAGGCTTTAGAACATTTCATATACAATAGAATTAATTCAAATCAAAAATAAAACAAATCATCAAGAATGACGTCAAAAATAAAATAATTTGAGTCCTACTCTATTAAAAAAAAAATGGACAGAAAACAGAAACTATTTATAAAAAGAAAACAAAATAAAAAAGGGAATAAAACCACTCCCTTTATATGCTGATAATCAGAATAAAATAAACTTTTGCGACAATTTGCATTTCAAAAAAATAATTGTACTTTTGCACTCCCTTTATTGGGAATGGAATGTTTAATTAAAATAAATTATTGTGAACGCATTAAGCTACAAAACAGTATCAGCAAGCAAAGCAACCGTATCCAAAGAATGGATTGTGGTAGACGCTGACGGTCATAACTTAGGTCGTCTTGCATCAAAGGTCGCTATGATCCTTAGAGGTAAGTACAAGCCAAGTTATACACCACACGTGGACTGTGGAGATAACGTAATTGTTATCAACTCAGAAAAAATTAACCTTACAGGTAACAAACTAGACGAAAAAACATACGTTCGTCACACTGGTTATCCTGGAGGACAAAGAACTTTAACTGCTAAAGTATTACAGGCAAAAAACCCTGCATTATTAGTAGAAAAAGCAGTAAAAGGAATGTTACCTAAAAACAAATTAGGAGCTGAACTTTTCAGAAATTTAAATGTTGTTGTAGGATCAGAGCACAAACAAGGAGCTCAAAAACCTAGAACTGTTAACCTAAACGATCTTAAGTAATGGGAGTAATTCACAAAATCGGTAGAAGAAAAACCGCTGTTGCACGTGTATATGTTTCAGAAGGAACAGGAGTTATCACTGTAAACAAAAAACCATTCGCAACTTATTTCCCAACTGCTACTTTACAATACAAAGTGATGCAACCAATGTCTATGACTGAAAATGTAAACAACTTTGATGTAAAAGTAAACGTTTACGGAGGAGGTTCAACTGGTGAAGCAGAAGCTGTAAGAATGGCTTTAGCTAGAGTAATGTGTGAAGTTGGCGAGGGAAACAGAGCTATCTTAAAACCAGAAGGTTTATTGACAAGAGACCCAAGAATGGTTGAGCGTAAAAAATTCGGTCAGAAAAAAGCTCGTAAGAGATTCCAATTCTCTAAACGTTAATATTGCCTGTCTTGTGCAATTCGTACAAGACATATTGATAATAAAATTTAAAAACAATGTTGTTGTTGTCCCAATGCGTTGGGAAATTAGTTTAGCATCTAAATGGGTTGAAAAGTTTATAGTTTATGGTTTATAGTTTATGGTTTCGAGATGAAACAACAAACAACAAACAACAAACAACAAACCAAAAAAACACATTGCTAATCAACAGAACGTAAACTAAACAAAAAATGTCAAACAAAGTAGAAGTAAAAGAATTACTAGAAGCAGGTGTTCACTTCGGACACATGACTAGAAAATGGGATCCAAATATGGCTCCGTACATTTATATGGAACGTAATGGAATTCACATTATCAATCTATATAAAACTGCAGCAAAAATTGAAGAAGCTAACGAAGCTTTGAAAAAAATTGCAGCATCAGGTAGAAAAATATTATTTGTAGCTACCAAAAAACAAGCAAAAGACATCGTTGCAGATAAAGCAGCAGCTTGTAACATGCCATACATCACTGAAAGATGGCCTGGTGGAATGTTGACTAACTTCGTAACTATCCGTAAAGCTGTCAAAAAAATGGCTACAATTGATAAAATGAAGAAAGACGGAACATTCATGACTCTTTCTAAAAAAGAGCGTTTACAAGTAGATCGTCTTCGTGCTAAATTAGAGAAAAACTTAGGTTCAATCGCAGATATGTCTAGACTTCCTGCAGCATTGTTCGTAGTAGATATCAAAGCTGAACACATCGCAATAAAAGAAGCTCAAAAATTAAACATTCCAGTTTTTGCAATGGTAGATACCAATTCTGACCCAAGAGAGGTAGAATATGTAATCCCTGCAAATGATGATGCTTCTAAATCAATTGACAAAATTTTAACTTTGGTAACTGCCGCAATAATCGACGGTCTTGCTAATAGAACTTCTGATAAAGAAAGTGACGCTCCAGCTGAAACTACTGAAGAAGTAGTAGCTGTTGTTGCTGAAGAAGTTGCTCCAGCTGTTGAAGTTGAAGTAGCAGAGCCTGCTGTTGAAGCGGAAGCTCCTGCAACTGAAGAATAAAAACATATTTAAAGATTGAAAAATTTAAAGATTAAAAAATTAGTGCATTCATAACAATTGAAATGCCTATTCAATCTTTAAATTCTTCAGTCTTTTAATCTTTTAAATTATAAAATTATGGCAACAATTACTGCTGCAGACGTAAATAAATTAAGAACAATCACAGGTGCAGGAATGATGGACTGCAAAAAAGCACTTGTAGAATCTGATGGAGATTTCGATTTAGCTATCGAGAACCTTCGTAAAAAAGGACAAAAAGTAGCCTCAAATCGTGCTGATAGAGAATCTACAGAAGGAGCTGTTATTGCTGTTGTAAACGCAGATAAAACCGCTGGAGTTATTGTTTCTCTTAACTGTGAAACTGACTTCGTAGGTAAAAACGAATCATTCGTTAAACTAGCTCAAGACTTAGCTGATTTAGCATTAAATTTTGAAACCAAAGAAGCTTTTTTAGCTACTGATTTTGGTGGAATCACAGTTGCCGAAAAATTAATTGAGCAAACTGGAGTTATTGGAGAAAAAATTGAAATTCGTTCTTTCGAAAAATTAGAAGGTGCTTTCGTTGGTTCGTACATTCACGCTGGAAACAAAATTGCTACTTTGGTTGCCTTGTCTGCTAACATTGCAGGTGCTGATGAAGTATCAAGAAATGTAGCTATGCAAGCTGCAGCAATGTCGCCAATTGCTTTGAACGAAGCTGGAGTTGATGCTGATACAATTGCTAAAGAAATTGAAATTGCAAAAGATGTTCTTCGTCAAGAAGGAAAACCAGAAGCTATGCTAGACAATATCGCTAAAGGTAAACTAGCTCGTTTCTTTAAAGACAACACATTGGTAAACCAAGATTATATCAAAGACAACAAAATGAGCGTTGCTACTTATGTGAAATCTTTAGATAAAGATCTTATTGTTACAGGTTTCAAAAGAGCTGCTTTAGGATAATTAATTCTAAACCTAATACTATCAAATCCCATTTCAAATATTTGAAATGGGATTTTTGTTTACAATAATTATTAGGATGAAATTAATTTGTCTTTAAACTCGATTCTCTAGCTATTACATTTGTACCTAGTTCAATTGTTCTTGGTGTAAATATCTTACCTTCTTTACGACAGTGCAATTCTTCGAGCAATAAAGTAAACGCTGCAACTCCCATTTCATAACTAGGTTGATCCACAGTGCTTAATTTTGGGGTCATTACTTGAGACATAAACCAATTACTAAAACCAATTACAGCAATTTTATTAGGGACTTGAATACCTTTTTCATTAAAATAGGCCAAAACACCGACAGCAACCAAATCTGTGATTGCAAAAATTCCATCGACATCTGGATGATCTTCAACAATTTGTTTAGCAAATTCAATTCCTTCTTCGAAAGTCACTTTTTTGCAAGTATAAATTAATTTGGAATCATAAGGAATTCCATTTTTTTCCAAAGTTTTTTTATACCCTAGAAAGCGATCAATAGAATTTTGAGGGTTTTCTGGCCCTCGGATATGTGCTATTTTTTTGCATCCTTTATCAATTAAATGCTGAACAGCTTCCATAGCGGCCTTTTGATCATTGATAATAACTTTTGAACTTTGAATTAATTTAGAAATTTTATCAAACTGAACGAAAGGAATTTGTTTACGTACAACTTCTTTGATATGAAAATCATTATTGGATTCATTAGATAACGACATCATAATCCCATCAACTCTTTTGTTGATTAAAAGAGCCACTTGTTTTTTTTCTAGCTCCAAAGACTCATTCGATTGAAGAATAATGACGAGATACCCATACTTATTAGCTTCTTCTATCACTCCATGTATAACATTAGAAAAAAAATGATGTACCACATCAGGAATAATTAAACCTATGGTTTTTGATTCTTTCGTCCTAAGGTTTACTGCAAAACTATTAGGTGTGAAATTGAGTTCTTCTGCCAGTTCAATTACAGCTTTTTTAGTTTTGGGACTAACGTCTGGATAATCCTTTAATGCTTTAGAAACTGTTGTTATTGAAATCCCCAATATATTGGCAATTTCCTTGAGGGTTGTCGCTTTCATATAATTCCTGAGTTAAAAAAGCTTCTTGTTTTTATTGTAAATATAACTTTTATTTTAAAACATTTACTTTATTTCAAAATACTTAATTTACATCAATTAAAATATTGTCTGGACTTAAATCCTTCTGCTTATATTTTCCAGCAATTACAAAAGCTGCCGAGATTATTACAAAGTTTTTAATAATATACTGACCCACTAATGTTGGACAATAAGGAAAGGCTTCAAAACAGGCTTTTTGCAAAATAAATACAGGGAAAAAAGTGGCAACCATATGCAATAAAAGCAACACAATTGTAATAGGAATAAAACGTTTAACAAGTATTCCAAGTCCAATTATTACTTCCCAAATACCAAGGAGAGGAACAAATATTTCAGGTTTAAACCAAAAAACCGTTTTTTGAACTAATTCTTCTGCAGGACTCATTCCGACAACTTTGAGTGCTCCGAACCAGACATAGACAATTGCAAGAGCAATTCTTAATAATAAAATACTATGTTTTTCCATTGTATTGCTAAAATTAAAATACAAGGTGTTGAATGTTGTTTTCATAATATGTGTTTTTATAAATTAAAATTTAATATTTACAGTCATTGATCTAAAAACTGTAAAATATCAAAAATGCTCTTTAATACAAAGAGACTTGATTCTGTTAATAGCTTGATTTTTTTTCATTATTGTCCGATAAAAAACATAAATTAAATTTAGAACTCAATGTTTATAGTACATACTTACAGGTCGCTCCCCTGGAGCTTGTTTTTGGCGACTTACTTTTTCTACAAACAGCATGTCCCAATGGGACTAAAAATGAGCTCCGATAGGAGTGGACTGTTTGTAGGAAATGGTGATTTTTGTTAAATAAAGCTCCAGAGGAGCGACCTGTTGATTATTCTTAAAATTTTATCGGACAACAATGATTTTTTTAATAAATATTTAAAAGATACCCGAAATTTTTGAAAAAATATAGATTTCATAAAGAAATCAAAGACAATGACCTTTTCAAGACAATTATGCCATTTTATAAAAAAATTGGAAATATAAAATAAATACTCACATATAAATCCCTCTTTGACTGCTGTCAAAATAAAAAATACTTAACAGCAATTAAAGTGATAGAGATATATTTCGTTATTGAATAGCAACTAGTTATAATTTAAATAATTAGCCTCATTAATAAGCGAGTAAAACTAAGTAGTTTTTGGAGGAGTGTACAATAATGTGGAATATCCCGAATGCAGCCCATCTTTTGTCCCCACAATAAATTTATCGACATCTGTTTGAGCAATAAATACAGGTTTATTAACATATAGATTGTCAAATAAATAATCGTTCAAACTTGATTTAAAAAGTTTTTTTAACGGTGTTTTACTTGTAGTAGTGGAATCATACGATTGACTATCGGCAATTTTTTCCAATTTAATTTTAGTACTATCTTGATGGTCATTTCTAAGATAATATAAATTGATAATATTATTTTGAATTCTTTTTTTGAAAATATGATAAGTAATATGGTTTATGGTAACATTTTCATTTACATACTCCATATTAGTATCTTCGGTAAATGAATATAAAGTAGCATTGAGTTGAATAACCTTGAACTCTGAATCTGGGATGTTTTGCATTTCAGAAACCCAGGTTTGCTCTTTTTCAAAGGCACACATCAAATAATAGCCCACTACATTATAAAATAATGTAATGGTTATTAGTAGAATTAATAAAAGTGTTGCCTTTTTTTTCATCATTTACACCCTAGCTTTTTATAATTTTAAATTAGTTAATTTCCATAATTAAGGCTTGGTAAGGACGCAATATACTATTATTTATTGAATCTGAATAAAAATAATTATCACTAATTATTTTAGCGTTTTTCATATCTATTCCTGTGTTAACTGCTGCATTTTCTGAAGTGAAATTTAACATCACTAGCATTTTTTTACCTTCTAACTCACGAGTATAAGCAAACACATTTGGATTTTCTCTGTCCAAAAGGGTATATTTTCCATAAATCAAAACGGGATTGTTTTTTCGAAGTTGAATTAATTTTCTAAAATAATTTAAAGGTGAATTTGAATCTTTTTCTTGCGCTTCAGCGTTTACAGTTGTATAATTTTGGTTTATTTTCAACCACGGTTTACCTGTTGTAAATCCAGCATTCGCAGTTGTATTCCATTGAAACGGCGTTCTACAGTTTTCCCTTGAAGTTTGTTTTTTTTCTTCTAAGAAAGCGGCTAAATCACCTCCTTTTTGCTTTAGACCTAAATAGGCATTACGAGTATCAACATCATTATAATCATCGATATTATCAAAACGAATATTACTCATTCCTAACTCATCTCCATTATAATAAAAGGTTGTTCCACGCATCGTCATTACAAAAGTGGTTAACATTTTTGAAGAAAGTTCTCTGTATTCTGGCGTGTCATTTCCAAATTTAGAAACCATACGGGGTTGATCGTGATTGGCCATAAAAATAGAAAGCCAACCTTTATCTTTTAATTCCAAGTCATAGCGAGAAAAAATATCTTTATATTTTACAAGCCCAAAATCGCTAATATGTTTGCCAATATCAACTGATTCAAAATGATAGGCAATATTTAACTCTTTTCGCTCTGGATCAACAAATTTCATAGCCGCTTTTGGAGAATCTCCAGCACCTTCGGCAACAGTCATTGCGTCAGGATATTTGCTTAAGACTTCACGATTCATTTCCTGAAGATAATCGTGCAAATGAGGTCCATTTCCATAATATTTAATAATTTCTAGAGTGTTCCCAATAATTTCTTTAGGCAATTCTGGAAATGAAGGGTCTTTTGAAGCAAATTGAAAAGCATCCAATCTAAAACCATCAATTCCTTTATCAAGCCAATATTTCATCATATCATAAATCTCCTTGCGAACCTCTGGATTATTCCAATTAAGATCAGGTTGTTTTACAGAAAAATAATGCAAGTAATACGAATCTGTTTGTGCATCATATTTCCAAGCATTGCTATTTATATCAAACCAGCTCCATCTGTAAGGGGGAGTTCCTTTTTCGGCTGGCCACCAATAATAATAATTTCGGTATTTATTATCTCTCGACTTTCTACTTTCTTGAAACCAATAATTTTCGTCAGAACTATGGTTAACCACCAAATCCATAATGCATTTTATACCTCGGTCGTGCATCCCTTTTAGCAATTGATCAAAGTCTTGCATTGTGCCAAAATCTTTCATAATATCACGATAATTACTAATGTCATAACCATTATCATCGTTTGGCGATTCGTAAATTGGGTTCAACCAAACAGCATCAATTCCTAAACTTTTTATATAATCTAGCTTAGAGATAATACCTTTCAAATCACCAATACCATCGCCATCACTATCTTTAAAACTTCTTGGATAAATTTGATAAATTACGGCTTCTTTCCACCATTTTTTATCGATTGAAGATTTTGTTTCTTGTGCCATAATTATTTCATTGGATAGAAAGATTAGTATTAAAAAAGCAAATAATAATTTTATTTTTTGTTTCATATTATTGGTTTTTTTATTCTAAATATTCATAAATTTTGTAATTTCCTCATTTGATATTTTAGGATTTGCCCCTTCATTACTTGCTACCAAAGCTCCTAAAGCACAAGCAAAATCTATTGCTTTTTGTGGTTCTTCATTAGTTAATAATTTACTTAATAATCCCGCAAGAAATGAATCGCCAGCCCCAACGGTATCAGCAACATTAATTTTATAACCACTATTGTAATACATTTTGCCTTTGTAATATAAAACTGCTCCGTGGCTTCCTTTTGTTACGCAAATACTTTTTGTGTTTGTCTCCTTTGCAATAAAAAAAATATTTTGCTCTAATGAATGAAAAGGAGAATCAAGATATTCACTTATTTCATACAATTCATCATCATTAAATTTAATAAAATCCGACTGATTCATAAGATTTACTAGCAATTCTTTGGTATAAAACGGTGCGCGAAGATTGACATCAAAGATTTTATATTTGGCTTTTTTAATCAGTTTTTCTAAGGTTTTATAAGAAGTTTCATCTCTGCAAACTAAACTTCCAAAGACCAATGCATTCGCATTTTTTACGGCATTGTTAGCTTCAGAAGTCACTTCAATTTCATCCCAAGCAACAGGATAATTAATGGTGTAAGAAGCAGAACCTTTTTTATCTAATTGAACCAATACTTCGCCTGTAGAATAAATTTTATCAATTTGAATAGTTTCTGTAGCAACATCATTTGCTTGAACAAAAGCTACTAATTCTTTTCCTAAATCATCGTCTCCAATTCGGCTAATAATTTGAGCACTAATTCCTAACGAAGCTAATCGCAAAGTCACATTCAACGGAGCTCCACCAATTTTTCTGTGTGTTGGGAAAACATCATACAAAACCTCTCCAAAACAAATCACATTTAGGTTTTTAGTCATTATTTAAACATTTTATGTTCAAGTACTTCAAGAGAAAATCCTTAGACACTGCTTCGCAGAAGAATAACATTAAAAAGAATAGTACTCGGGAATTTCATTTTTTTGTGAATTTATCATTATAATTAATTTTTAAAAGTAGAATTCATTTTTAATTATAATTAAAATCATAAAAAACGAAAACGTTTTCGACTTATCGAAAACGTTTTCGAAGCTATTTTTCAGGTTCTTGTTTCAATTTCCCCTATTTATTATTTAAAAAGGATTTAAGTTTGAATTCAAAATTAAAATTATGAATTCAAAATTTAAACTTTCGTTACTAACATTAATAATAAGCACAATTAGCTTTGGCCAAACAAAATCTGACGAATGGCATTTAGTGGCTAATTCTCGCGAAAATTATTTTGGAGTTGCTATGGCAAATGGTCAAATAGGAATTGTTACTGATGACGTGCCGTTGAAAACCAAAGAAATAATTTTGAACGGCGTTTACGATGGCAGTCCCGAAAATGGAATCAGTAGAATCGTTCGAGGTATCGAATTTTTAAATTTGCATTTAAGTATTGATGGACAAGAAATACTATCTAACACCATTTCCGACTGGAGTCAGGTTATTTCTATGAAAGAAGGAACAAGTACTACTTCTTTTTCATTCAAAAATTTGGCAAATATCAATTATACTATTTTAGCTAATCGAGCTGTTCCTTATTCGGCTATGGCAATTGTAGAAATTACTCCTAATAAAGACATTGAAATAGTTGCTAATAACTATATGAATGTTCCTGATGAATTAAAAGAAGCCAAAAGTCAATTTCGAGTTTTAAAAGACAATCAATTTATAATGCCCGTTTTCGGAACTACAGCTAATACTCTAAACGGAAAATATACAGTTTCTGCAGCAACTACTTTCCTTTTTGATGGAACAGGAGAAACTTTGAAACAAACTGGAAATGAAGTTGGTTTTACAAAAAATTTATTAAAAGGAAAAAAATATCGTTTTGCCATTGCTGGCGGAATTTGCACTTCTAAAGATTTTACTGATCCTTTGAACGAATCTGAAAGACAACCTATTTACGCTTTACAACAAGGCATCGATAATTTACTAAACCGTCACAAACAAGCTTGGGCAGAATTATGGAAAACTGGAGATATTCAAATCGAAGGCGACTTAGATGCACAACAACGCGTTCGATTTGCATTGTATAATTTATATTCTTACATCCGTCCGGAAACCAGACAAAGCATTGCTCCAATGGGCTTGTCATCACAAGGGTATAACGGTCACATATTTTGGGATAGTGAACTTTGGATGTATCCAACACTTTTGGCATTACAACCCGATATGGCAAAATCTTGTCTGGATTATCGTTCCGATAGATTGCAAAAAGCCAAACAAAAAGCAACCGTTTATGGTTATAAAGGTGCAATGTTTCCGTGGGAATCAGATGATACAGGTGAAGAAGCAACACCCACTTGGGCTTTGACTGGAATTTTCGAACAACACATAACTGCCGATGTATCAATTGCATTTTGGAATTATTATGCCTTGACACAAGACAAATCTTGGTTGCAAAGTGAGTATAAAGTATTAAAAGAAACAGCCGATTTTTGGGTAAGTCGAGTAGTAAAAAATCCTGACGGAAGTTATTCTATTTTAAATGTCGTTGGTGCTGATGAATATGCACAACATGTCGATGATAATGCTTTTACCAATGCATCAGCGATTGAAGCTTTGAAAAACACTATCAAAGCCGCTACTATTTTAAACGAGCCAATCGACCCAAAATGGAAGGATGTTTCCGAAAAAATAATAATTCACTCCAAAAATGGAATAACTCAAAATTACAAAGGTTACAATGGACAAACCATTAAACAAGCTGATGTAAATTTATTAGCTTATCCGTTGCACATTATTACTGACAAAGCTCAAATAGAAAGAGACTTAGATTATTATTCTGAAAAAATTGATAAAAAAGACGGTCCCGCTATGGCTTCTGGAGTAGTATCAGTTTTATATTCTCGAATGGGTGATAAAGAAAAAGCATACGCTTACTTTGTAAAATCTTATTTGCCGAATAGCCGTCCCCCTTTTGGAGTTTTTTCGGAATCATCAAACAGCAACAATCCTTATTTCGCAACTGGTGCGGGAGCAATGCTTCAAGCTGTTATTTATGGTTTTGGAGGAGTAGAACAAACGGATAGTGGATTAAAATATAATAAAGGGCTTTTGCCAAAACAATGGAAGTCTCTAAAAATTATAGGACTTGGGGTTGACAATAAAACGATTACAATTGAATAAAAGATAAAAAACAAAACAAGAATTATGAAACAAAAAACGACCAATTATTTAAACTTAAAAAAAATATTGCTTTTTAGTTTTATTGTTACCACAAACCTTTTATTAGCACAAACAGTAACCATTCCTATTAAAACAGAGAACAGTATGTTGTTATTACAAACCGATAGTAATAATAGACTGATGAACGTATATTTTGGAAAACCACTTGAAAACGAAAATGAATTCGAAGCGGTTTCAGCAGGCTATAATTATGATTATTCTAACCAAGGAATTTACAACTCTGCCTATACACCATCTGGCACATGGAACCTTTCTGAACCAGCAATCCAAGTAAAACATACCGACGGAAATACTTCATTAGAACTAAAATATGTAAGTCATAAAATTGAAAAAATAGACGCTAATAGTTCAATTACCTGTATCCTGCTTAAAGATCCTGTTTATCCATTTGAGGTAACTTTGTTTTACAAAGTTTGGGTAAAAGAAAATGTAATTGAACAATGGACTGAGATTAAACACAATGAGAAGAAACCAGTATTATTACAAAAATACGCCTCAGCAAATCTATTTTTTGGAGGTAAAGATTTCTATCTCACCAGTTTTCAAGGAGAATATCTAAAAGAAATGCAGCCTGTTGAAACTAAGCTTGTGCAAGGTATAAGAACTTTAGATACAAAATTAGGAACTAGAGCAATGCTTACGCAAACTCCTAATTTTATGGTTTCATTTGGCAAACCAGCATCAGAAAATGAAGGAACTGTGATGTTGGGACAATTAGCTTGGAGTAGTAATTTTAAACTAGAATTTGAAATCGACTCCAATAAAAATCTTAGATTAATTGCCGGAATCAATTCATTTGCTTCTGAATATTCATTAGCTCCAAACGTAATTTTTAAAACTCCTTCTTTAATTTATGTACTTTCAAATCATGGTACTGGAGAGGCTAGCAGAAATTTGCACGATTGGGCTAGAAAATACAGACTGCTTGACGGACAAGGAGAACGACTTACTTTGCTGAATAATTGGGAAGCCACCTATTTTGATTTTGATGAAAATAAACTTAAAGACTTATTTAAAGATGCAAAAGACTTAGGAGTAGATATGTTTTTGTTAGACGATGGATGGTTTGGTAATAAATATCCAAGAAATAATGATGATGCAGGACTTGGCGATTGGCAGGAAAATAAAAAGAAATTACCGAGCGGTTTGGGTTACCTCGTAAAAGAAGCTAAGAAAGAAGGTGTAAAATTTGGTATTTGGATAGAACCTGAAATGGTAAACCCAAAAAGCGAATTGTACGAGAAACATTTGGACTGGGTTATTCGTCAACCCAAAAGACCAGAGATTTATTATAGAAATCAATTAGTATTAGATTTATCAAATCCTGAAGTTCAAGATTTTGTTTTTGGAATTGTAGACAATCTATTTATAAAAAATCCAGAATTAGCCTTTATAAAATGGGATTGCAATGCAACAATTTATAATGCCTACTCTACATATCTTAATAAAAAAGGATTACCTCAGACTAATTTATATGTAGACTACACCCAAGGTTTGTATAAAGTTCTCCAACGAATTAGAGCAAAATATCCAAAAGTCCCAATGATGTTGTGTTCTGGCGGTGGTGGTCGAGGCGAATATGA
>NZ_JAQTPQ010000214.1 GCF_028712645.1 Flavobacterium sp.
GTTTGAGTTATGTAGAAGTTGAAGTTACAGGTCCAAATAGAGATTTACATTCTGGATTGTATGGTGGTGCAGTGGCTAATCCTATTAATGTTTTGGCAAAAATGATTGCTTCGCTTCACGACGAAAACAACCACGTTACCATTCCTGGCTTTTATGACAAAGTCGAAGAATTATCACTGGAAGAAAGAGCCGAAATGTCAAAAGCACCTTTCAATTTAGAAGATTACAAAAAAGCTTTGGACCTCAACGACATTTATGGCGAAAAAGGTTATACAACCAATGAAAGAAATTCCATCAGACCAACACTTGACATCAACGGAATTTGGGGCGGATACACTGGTGAAGGTGCCAAAACCGTAATTGCAAGTCAGGCTTTCGCCAAAATTTCGATGCGATTGGTTCCAAACCAAGATTGGGAGGAAATCACCGAATTATTTACCAACCATTTTATCAATATTGCTCCAGCTGGAGTGAAAGTAAAAGTAAAACCGCATCACGGCGGACAAGGTTATGTAACACCAACGGACAGCATTGGCTATAAAGCCGCAAACAAAGCCTACACAGAAACTTTTGGAGTTCCTGCAATTCCAGTACGTTCAGGAGGAAGTATCCCTATTGTCGCCTTGTTCGAAAAAGAACTAAAAAGTAAAACTATCTTGATGGGATTTGGTTTGGATTCTGATGCTATTCATTCGCCAAACGAGCATTTCGGGATATTTAATTATTTGAAAGGAATAGAAACTATTCCGTTGTTTTATAAGTATTTTGTGGAAATGTCGAAATAATTATTTTTGGGACGCAGATGACTCGGATTCGCAAAAGCGAAAACACGGATAAAAACAGATTTTATTTATAATTAAATGCAATTTTAAAATCCGTTTTATCTGTGTCTTTACGAAGTAAATCCGTTTTATCCGTGTCCCTTTTATATTTAATCCGTTCATCCTAAACAGAGTGAACGGATTTTTTTTATAAATAAATTTGGATATTAAATTTATTGCTCTACATTTGTAGAATAATTTCTATTTTTGTAGAGTGAACTTATATTATGCGATATATAATTATGATAATGTTTTCCTTTTTCATCTTTTTTGGATGCAAAACTAACCCTATCAATCAAATAAAAAATAAACAAAGAGAAGGACTTTGGATAGAGGAATATCCCTTGGATACAATACAATTTAAATCGGTCGGAAAATACTATAAAGGAGATCCAATAAAAAAATGGTGCTATTATCAAAACAGTAAAATTTTAAAAAAAGAGAAATATAAGAAGGATATATGTTACACAATATTTTATAATGCAAATGGAAAAATTCAATCAAAAGGGAAAACAAAATTGGAAACAACAAGCCAGGAAACGCATTGGTTTTATTTTGGCAATTGGCAATTTTACAATAACAAAGGGAAATTAGTTTTAATAAAACAATATGAAGACGGAGAATTAAAATCCGAAATCAAAATACAATAAATATGCAACTATCCAACTCAGAAGAACAATTAATGGAACATCTTTGGCAACTCGAAAAAGCCTTTATGAAAGACTTGCTCGAAGCCTATCCAGAGCCAAAACCTGCAACAACGACCGTTGCGACGTTATTGAAAAGAATGATTGACAAAAAATTCGTTGCTTATAACGAATTTGGAAACTCAAGAGAATATTATCCTTTGGTAAAAAAATCAGATTATTTTTCTAAACATGTCAACGGATTGATTACGAATTTCTTTAATAATTCGGCTTCGCAATTTGCTTCTTTCTTTACCAAAGAAACCAATTTATCTGAATTGGAATTAGAAGAATTAAAAAAAATCATAGATGTTGAACTTCAAAAAAAGAAAATATGACCGACTTTCTAATCAAATCCACGATTCCATTATTTGTGCTTTTAGCCATATATCATCTTTTATTGGAAAAAGAAAAAATGCACGTTTTCAACAGGTTTTACCTATTGTTAAGCCTTGTATTTTCAATTGTAATTCCTTTTATAACAATTGAAGTTGTCGAGGAAATAACAACCCCAATTGTACAAAATAATACATTTCAAATCAGTCAAGGAAGTATTGTGCCTGTTGAAGAAACAAACTATTTGCCAATACTACTTTGGAGTATTTATGGGTTGATTACTTTCTTGTTTTCCATCCGATTTATGAGAAACATTCTAAAAATTACTTCCAAAATTAAATCGAATACAACAATTGATTACAAAAACGCCAAATTGATTTTACTGAAAGAAAAAGTACTTCCTCATACTTTTTTAGACAACATTTTCATCAATGAAACCGACTATAACAATAAAAAGATAGAGGCTGAATTATTCTCACACGAATTAACTCACGTTACTCAAAAACATACTTTCGACGTGTTATTTATAGAAATTTTGAAGACTATTTTTTGGTTCAATCCTCTTTTTATTTTATATAAAAAAGCCATACAACTCAACCATGAATTTCTTGCAGATGAGAAAGTAGTGACCTCTTATGACAATGTTTCTTTTTATCAAAATTTACTACTTTCAAAAGTAAACAACAACCCAATTTACTATTTAACCAGTAATTTAAACTATTCCTTAACTAAAAAAAGATTAATTATGATGACTAAAACCACATCACAAACCAAAGCAATTTTTAAACAAATCGCTTTAATTCCATTTATTTATGGATTAGTATTCTTTTTATGTTTAAAAACAATGGCTCAAGAAAGCAACACAATAGTAAAAGCTCAATCTGAAACAAAAGAAAATCCAACAAAGGACAGAAGAGATGAATATTACGCTGGTGTGCGAGTAATATTTAAAGATTGCAGCAAAAAAATTATCATTGATAAACAATACGAACAACTTACTTCAGAAGAAAAAGACAGCTATCTCCCTTTTGTTCCAAAACCATTTATAGAGAAATCACCTAGCAAAAAAGAACTTAACGATTTTAAAAACGCTGCAAAATATGCTATTTGGATTGATGGAAAGCATTACCCAAACACTCAATTAAATAAATACTCAGCTTCATATTTTGTCTATTTTATAGGAAGTTCCGTTTCTAAAAATGCCCAGAGCAAGAAATTTCCTCAGCCTTTTCAATATAGTTTTTATACAAAAGATTATTTTGACAAAAATTTAAAAAACTCTTTGAAAAAATTTGGTGGAAAAGAAATAATAACTACTCAAAACTGCGCAGATAAATGGGGTAAAACCAATGATTTTAGGGAAGAATCTGTAGAAATTAAAAAATCGAAAGTGACAATTGAAAATATATTACCAGAATTTTCAGGTGGAATGCAGGAGTTTTACAAATTCATTGCAGCTAATTTCAAAATTCCTAATCAATTTAAAGGAAACGGAAAAATATATATTTCGTTTATGGTAGAAACAGACGGTTCATTATCGGAATTTCAAGTGCTTCGAGATTTAGGTTTTGGAGCAGGCGAAGAAGCTGTGCGAGTATTAAAATTAAGTCCAAAATGGATTCCTGGCAAAGAAGATGGTAAAGCGGTTAGAATGAAATTTAGTTTACCGATAGCTTTACAATCAAAGTAAATTAATAGATTATTTAACCCGCAAATTAAGTAACTTGATAAAATTTGCGAATTTGTGGTAATTTTACTTATTCAGGATTATATCCCAAATAAGGCACTGCTTGTTCGTTGAAAATAACCCCATATTCTTCCAATTCTTTTAAAATAGGCAAATACACTTCCTCTCGAATTGGGAGTTGAACCCCAGGAGTTTTAATCTTGCCGTTCAAAATTAACAATGTCGCCATTGCAACAGGCAAACCAACGGATTTAGCCATTGCAGTATACGTTTGGTTTTCGCCAAGACAAACCATTTTTGAATCTATCTGTTCTTTTTTACCATTAATTTCGTATCCAAATTTGTGATACATCACAATCATATCTTTTTCTTTAGCTTGAAGCGTCCAACTATCACCAAGAATTTTTTCTAGAATTTGGGCAGGAGAAGCATTTTGTAATCCTACTTTTTTATTAGGATTGAACAAATCTAATTCTAATAATTTATCCCACATAATATCGTCTTGATCAATTTTTAAAATCAAACGCATCTTACTTTCAACAGAATCTGTTGGGTGATAGGGTAAAAAAGAATTAACGAATTGGCGATAACTCATATTCTCGGAATCTTCCATAATGTAACTATCATCAGTCATTCCGAGTTGTACGAACATATTCCAAGCTTTAGAAAAACCAACTCTACGAATAGTTCCTCTATATAAAGTAAGGATGTTTTTCAATCCATAAATATCTATATATTTGAGTGAATCTCTGTTCGAATAAGCTTCGAATCTGCCGTAGCCTTCAACCTCAAGAAATTCTGTTCTGCGAAATAAATTCCAATACGGAATGTATTTATAGGTTCCTTCTTGAAGAAATTTCGCCGCGCCACCTTGTCCTGCAAGAACAACATTTCGTGGAGCCCAAGTAAATTTATAATTCCAAAGATTGGTGTCTGATTCTGGCGCAACGAGTCCACCACAAAAAGATTCAAACAAAAGCATTTTCCCTCCTTTTGCCCTAATTTCATTGATTACTTTCATTGCACTCATATGATCAATTCCTGGATCAAGACCAATTTCATTCATTAAAATCAAATTGTTTTCCTTGGCCAAAGCATCCAATTCCTGCATTGCATCACTCACATAAGAAGCGGTTACCATATGTTTTTTATACACAATACAATCTCTGGCAACCTCAATATGAAGATGCGCCGGCAACATTGAAATCACAATATCTGCTTTTTGAATGGCAGCATTTCTTTGGTTTTTGTCAAAGACATCTAAGGAAATGGCAGTTGCATTGCGATGGTTATTCGTTTTGCTTTGGGCTGACGCCAATGATAAATCTCCAATAATAAGATGCAATTTTTCCTCTTCCGATTTATTTAAAAGGTATTGTATCAACGACGAAGCCGATCTCCCTGCTCCAATGATTAGGATTGTTCTCATAATTATATAAATATAACACAAATATATATAATTGTTGCATTTGTAACAATAGAAATAGATTAAAATGCAAATGATTCTTAAAAATGGAAACAAAAAGTAAAGTTAAAATTCTCTCCCTTTGATAAGAAAGAGATATTTTTGTGTCAAATAAAATAGATAATGGACAAAAAAATTATTTCTACAGGAGCAATTTTCGGAATGTTGGCAATTATTTTAGGAGCATTTGGAGCCCACGCTTTAAAAAAAGTTTTATCGATGGAGGAACTTTCTACTTTTGAAACAGGAGTTCGTTACCAAATGTATCACGCACTATTTTTGATGTTCATTGGAATGATAAATGAGATGTCCCAAAAAGCCAAAAAAACAATTTATTATTTGGTTATTTTTGGCGTGTTTTTCTTTTCGGGGTCCATTTATTTATTGGCAACAAATAGCCTTACTGCTTTTGATTTTAAAATTATTGGATTCGTAACACCTATCGGCGGATTGCTATTAATATTAGCTTGGGGAACATTATTGTTGAATTATTTTAGCAAAAAATCATAAAACTACTATAAACAAATCACGATAAAAATTTAATTTCTACTTTTGCGTCCAATAAATTAAACCTCACAACACACAAATTTATGGACAACTACGCCTTGTTTACGAAATCGATTTCGTTAAATTATTTAGGAATCGAAAATTCGCAAATTCATTACCAATTATCAGCCGAAGAATTGCACGAAATCACCTTGCAATCTGGTCAAGGAATCGAAAATATTACTGGAGCATTAGCTGTTAACACTGGCGAATTTACTGGACGTTCACCTCAAGATCGATTTATAGTAAAAGACAGCATTACTGAAGACAAAGTTTGGTGGGGAAATATCAATATCCCTTTTGAACCTGAAGCTTTTGAAAAATTGTATACTAAAGTAACTGACTATTTATCGAATAAAGAAGTTTTTGTCAGAGACTCATATGTTTGTGCAGATTCCAATTACAGGCTCAATGTACGTGTTGTTACCGAAACTGCTTGGGCAAATTTATTCTGTTTCAATATGTTTTTGAGACCTGAACCTGAAGAACTAGAAGATTTCACCCCCGAATGGACATTACTTTGTGTTCCAAGTTTTATGGCAAATCCAGAAGTTGATGGAACGCGTCAAGGTAATTTTGCAATTTTAGATTTTTCTAGAAAAATTGTTCTTATTGGAGGTACTGGTTATACTGGCGAAATGAAAAAGGGAATTTTTTCAGCGTTAAATTTTATTATGCCAGTTTTCAAAAATACGTTACCAATGCATTGCAGTGCCAATGTGGG
>NZ_JAQTPQ010000215.1 GCF_028712645.1 Flavobacterium sp.
GATTTTCTCTATAATTTCTTCGACAGTTGCATTTACAAAAACACCTACTTTTCGAATTGAACTTGATAATTCGGGTATGATTCCATCAAAATAGCGTGCTGATTTCTCCCAAAAGATAAAGCCCATATAATCGGGTAGGAGCGAACCCACTTCGAGTATATTTTCGGGATATTTCATCCCGCAGATTTTAATCCTCACCCCAGACTTCTCCAAAGAAGAGGGAGCCGAAGCATCTTGATTGTCTGTGTTTTTTTTCATTTTAAGTTTTTGCCACAGATTTCACAGATTTCCACAGATTTGATTCGTGTTAATTTGTGAAATTCGTGGTAAGTTTTAAATATTTAATTTATTTATAAATTCTTTAGCCGCTTCGCCAGTATTGTCCGTTTTCATAAAGTTTTCTCCGATTAAAAATCCTTTGTAACCAAAAGGTTTTAGTTCGTTGATGGCTTCGATTGAACTGATGCCGCTTTCGGAAACTTTGACAAAATCGTTTGGTATTTTGTCTGCCAATTGCTTGCTAAAATCCAAACTCACTTCGAAAGTTTTCAGGTTTCTGTTGTTTACGCCAATCATATCCAACGTTGGCATTATCGATTTTTCTAATTCGGCTGAATTGTGAACTTCCAGCAACACTTCCAATCCTAAACTTTTGGCAAATTCTGATAAAGTTTTGATTTCTTCTCTTGTTAAAACTGCTGCAATAAGTAAAATCAAATCGGCTCCGTGTGCTTTGGCTTCCAATATTTGGTATTCGTCAACAATGAATTCTTTTCTCAATAACGGAATGTTTACGGTGGCTCTTGCCAAAAGTAAATCGTCTAATGAACCGCCAAAATATTTGCCATCAGTCAAAACCGAAATCCCGCAAGCACCGGCATTTTCATAGCCTTTGACCACTTCTTCGACTGTGAAACTGTAATTAATTTCAGCTTTCGAAGGCGAACGGCGTTTGTGTTCGGCAATAATTCCTGATGTACTGTTTCTTAAATTTTGGCTTAAAGAAATCGTCTTTCTTTCAAACAATACTGATGCTTCCAATTGCGAAACCGGAATGATTGATTTTTTTAATTCAACTTCTCTTCTTTTGTCGATTATGATTCTGTTGAGTATGTTCATTTTTTTAATTCATTTTTCTTTTAATTACTAACATTTCATTTCCATTTTTCTGAAATTCATAGTCAACAGATTCAATTGATACAACGAAATCAGAATTAAAATGGTTAATAATCCCATCAAAAACCTCTGACTTTTCTGCGTTTAAATTCAATATCGGAAATATTCTTATTTCTTTACATATTCTGAGCATTTCTGTAATCGATTGAATGTGAAAATCCAATCCCAGTTGCGAATAGAGAAACAAAAAATGGGAACTTAGACCCAAATCGAAGGTTAAATCATCATATATTGTTGGATTAGGCAACTCGTGATGAATGTATCTTCCTTGTTCTTTTCCCAATTCAAAATCATCCACAAAGTTAGCCATTGCATCCATACGAATCTGCTCTAATTCTTCTACGCTCTTGATGTTTTTCCAAACAAAATTGTCCTGATTGATTCTCATTTGTTCGATAACGGTCTCTTTCGTTTGGTCAATTCTTAGTTTTAATTCGGTTTTTGAAAACTGATAAATCGGATCCAATGAAATTACAGTTTTTCCAAGTTTTGCCATTTCTGAATTGAAACTTGCTGGTCCATCCCCAAAACTTATTAATTTACCGTTTATATCGGTATCATTCAATTTGAAAATTTTGGTATATTCTTCCAAATTTCTTCCCCAAGGAACTACATTTTTTAATTCAAAAGACATATTTAATTTATTTGCTTAATTCTTGTAATTTATTTAAAGTTGCCAAGCCTTTTCCAGAAAGCAAACTTTCTTTTGCTAATTCGAAACCTTCTAATGGAGTGCATTTGGTAACAGTTGCTATTGCCATCCCAGCATTGGCACAAACCACATTATTTTGTGCTTCGGTTCCTTTTCCTGAAAGGATATTCATAAACATTTCAGCCGATTCTTCGATGGTTGTACCTCCTTCGATTTCACTTTGCAACAATTGTCGGACACCAAAATCTTCAGGTTTTAAAACACCTTCCATTTTATCAGTAATTGTTTTGGTAGGACAAGTTAAAGAAATTTCATCGTAACCATCTAACGAATGCAGAATGGTAAAATTGATGTCGGTATTTTGATATGAATAAGCGTACTTTCTAGCTAATTCGAGGTTGTAAACACCAACCAATTGGTTTTTTGGAAACGAAGGATTTATCATTGGTCCCAACATGTTAAAAAAGGTTCTCACACCTAATTCTTTTCGAATAGGTCCCACATTTTTCATCGCTGGGTGAAATAAAGGTGCGTGTAAAATACAAATACCAGCTTGGTCGATACATTTTACTAAGAAATCATTGTCATTACTGAATTTTACTCCCAGTTTTTCCATTACATTACTCGAACCAGAAATAGAAGAAACTCCGTAATTTCCGTGTTTAGCCACTTTGATTCCTGCTCCTGCAGCTACAAAGGAAGCTAAAGTTGATATGTTGAAAGTATCTTTTCCGTCGCCACCAGTTCCACATAAATCGATAGTGTTGTAAGCGGACAAATCGACACGAACGCACAATTCTAGCAAAGCTTCACGAAACCCTGAAAGTTCATCTATGCTGATACTTCGCATCATATAAACGGTCAAAAAGGAAGCAATTTGACTTGGATTATAACTTCCGTTAGAAATATTGACCAAAACGTTTTTGGCTTCTTCCTTAGAAAGCATTTCGTGATTGATGAGTCTATTTAAGATGATTTTCATTTTATAATTTCTTTTTATTTTCAGACATATATTTTAAATAATCAACAATTTCCTGCGATTGTTGTTTAGTAATTCCGAGTGTTGGCATTTTTACTTTGTTTCTAAAAGAAGCCGGATTCACGATATAATCAACGAGTTCCTTTTCTTTCCAATATTCGGTGACGCTTTTCGGTTCATTTAATTCCGGTCCCATTGTTCCTCCAATTCTGTTAATAGAATGGCAGGTTAGGCAATAGTTTTTGAATAAAACATAACCCGATTCTAATTTTCTGTTTTTTAGCGGATATAATTCTATTATTGATTTATTCAGCGGTTCCAGATACATTTTTACCAGATTATAAGGCCATTTATAGTGTGTGTCTTTATCAGAAACTGAAGGATATACAATATAAAAAGGTTCTGCATTCATTTCGTTTCCGTCCTTTAAAATGGTTTCCCAATTAGAACCTTTTGGCGCATCAACATCTTGGAATGCCAAATAGGAATTTGCATTTAAAAACAATTCCAAAGGCATTTCAGGTTTGTAACCATCAATACATTCAAAAACTATTTTGGTGTTTTTTGGATCTATTTTTGTTAAATCAATTTCATTTTTAATTAAAAGCGAAGCATTTACAGCCTTGTATTTCTTTTGTTTATGATAAACGGGGTCGTTTGCGATTGTTACAATTGTGTCTTTTCCGAGTTTGTTTTTTTTCTGTAAATCCAATAAATCCAATTTAATTTCAGTTTGGGCAATAGCTATAGCTTCAACTTTTTGCTCCTTCTTTTGATTGCAAGAAAGGAAACTCAAAATAATGAGACAAGAAATTAAGGTTTTGATTTTTACTGTTTTCATTTATTTAACCACAAAGTTCACAAAGAAGGCACAAAGTTCACTAACTTTTTTAATTACTGAACACTAAAAACTGATTACTGAACACTAATTTTTAAGCCAGTTTTCTAAAATTTTCTTTCCATTTGGAGTCAAAACACTTTCAGGATGGAATTGTACACCACGAACATCGAAAATTTTGTGGCGCAATGACATCACTTGTCCGTTTTCGTCGAAAGAGGTTGCTTCGAGAACTTCGGGTAAATCGGCATCAACAACCCAAGAATGGTAACGTCCCACTTCGAATTCATTTCCTAAACCTTCGAATAAAAGCTCATCATCAACCGATGTTTTTACCATTGTGGCCACTCCGTGATACACTTTGTCTAAATTCGAAAGTGTACCTCCAAAAACTTCTCCAATAGCTTGTTGTCCGAGGCAAACTCCAAGAATGCTTTTTGTTGGTCCGTATTTTGCAATTACAGCTTTCAATAATCCTGCTTCATCCGGAATTCCTGGTCCTGGAGAAAGTAATATTTTATCGAAATGTGCGATTTCATCAATATCAAATTCATCGTTTCTGTAAACGGTTACTTCACAATTCAAATCTTCGAGATAATGCACTAAATTATAAGTGAAACTATCGTAATTGTCTATGACTAGTATTTTTTTCATTTTTTTTTATTGAAAAATTGAAAGATTTAAAGATTGAAAAATTTTTGTATTTCTGCAATCTTTAAATTCTTAAATTATTAAATCTTTAAATTATTTTTAAATGGTTTCCGCCAAATCCAGCGCTTTATTCAACGCTAATAATTTATTATAAACCTCTTGCATTTCACTTTCTTCGTCCGAATCGGCTACAATTCCGGCTCCAGCTTGAGAATGTAATTGATGGTTTTTACTCAAGAAAGTTCGAATCATAATGGCGTGATTAAAATTCCCTTCGAAATCCATAAAACCAATGGCTCCCCCGTAAAAATTACGATTCGTTTTTTCGTAATCTTCTATCAATTGCATCGCTCTGTGTTTGGGTGCACCGCTTAATGTTCCTGCTGGAAAAGTATCGGCAACGACTTGCATTGTTGTTGCTTTTTCGTGTAAATGGCCTGTAACTTTTGAAACCAAGTGAATCACGTGAGAGAAAAACTGAACTTCTCTGTATTTTTCTACGTTTACTTTGTGACCGTGACGGCTTAAATCGTTTCGAGCCAAATCGACTAACATTACGTGTTCGCTGTTTTCTTTTTTGTCTTCAGATAATTTTTTAGCTAGAACAGCATCTTTTTCGTCATCACCAGTTCGTCTGAAAGTTCCTGCGATTGGGTGAATTTCGGCTTTTCGGTTTTTGACAATAATTTGAGCTTCGGGTGAAGAACCAAATATTTTGAAATCGCCATAATCAAAAAAGAAGAGGTAAGGAGAAGGATTGATGCTTCTTAAAGCTCTATAAACGTTGAATTCATCGCCTTTGAATCCTTGAGTAAATCTTCTGGATAAAACTAATTGAAAAACATCGCCACGATAACAATGTTTTTTGGCTAAGGCTACATTATGTTTAAATTCTTCGTCAGTCAAGTTAGAGAAACCTTCACCTTCTTTCGAAAATTTATAGGAAGCAATGTTTCTGGATTGCAATAATTGTTCAATTTCCGAAATATTGTTTTTTCCATCTAAACTGTGACAGAAAATATAGGCTTCATTTTTGAAATGGTTGATGGCAATGATGTTTTGGTACACCGCATAATAAACATCAGGAATGGTATTGCTATTTTCTTTTTTAGCAATAGTTACTTTTTCGAAATAACGAACCGCATCATAGGAAATGTAACCAAATAATCCATTATTGATGAATTTGAAATCATTTTTCTCCAATTTAAACTGACTTGAGAATTCTTGAATGATTTGAGGTACATCGGTGTTTTCATCAATTGAAAAAGTTTCGAAACTTCCATCTGGATAGGATTTATAAATGACTTCGTTTTCTATTTTGATAGTAGCAATCGGGTTGCAACAGATATAGGAGAAACTGTTGTCGTTGCCGTGATAATCACTACTTTCTAAAAGCAAACTATTAGGAAATTGATCTCTAATTTTCAAGTAAACACTCACAGGAGTAATTGTGTCTGCAAGGATTTGCTTGTAATTTGTATTTAATTTAAATGTTTTCATTTTAATTTATGTAATGTTGAAATAATTGGAGCATAAAAAAAGGCCTGTCGTGATGACAAGCCTTTTATATTTATAGTTAATACTACAGGAGCTTCGTTCACGACGTTTGACGTAAATTGTTCCACCACCAAGTATTGTTTGTATTTGTTTTCATAATTTCTTGGCACAAATATATAAATGAAATTTGATTATCCAAACAGAATGAATAAAAAACACTATTTTTTATGATTTTGTTAAAAAGTAAGCCCTAACAAGAAATTGTTAGGGCTTACTATTATTGATTTTGTAGCATATATTAGAATACCAATGAAACAGTTAAATCAAAATTATCATAGATTGCTTTGTCTCCAATGCTTTCAAAAAATGATTTTGAACCATATTTGATATCATATTTAGTTCGGTCAATTGTTAAAGTTGTAGTAGCAGTATTTCCGTTTACTGTGATGTCAAAAGTAACTGGGTTTGT
>NZ_JAQTPQ010000216.1 GCF_028712645.1 Flavobacterium sp.
GCTTTGGTAGAAAATTATGGAGTGAAAGTTGACCAAAAACTGCACTCTGAAGTTTTGGAAAGAAACAAACAATTTGCTTCAGCTCCTTATAGCGGTTTTGTGAATCCTGTTTTGGTTCCGAAATTAGATGCAAAAGGAAACATTATTTCTATAGAAGTAACACAACCAAAATCATTTGCAGATCAAATGTTGAATTACTCTAAAAAATATGGTTTTTTACCTCTAGAAAATTAAAAAATATTTGATTTTAATGGAAAAGGATGTCTTAATGGCATCCTTTTTTTATTTCAAAAAATTAAAATTTTATCTTTTGAAAAATATTTTTATCATAAATAAGATCACGATAAAAAGGAAAAACCCAATAAGAATTTTGTAATTTCCTTTGTAAAAAATTTTGTGCAACTTCGCATCTTTTCGATACGCATAAATCATTGCGATAACAAAAGCAACAAAAAAACAGGTAGCAAAAACCAATTGTCCTTTACTAAACATAGCTTAAAATATTTTGGACAAATTTAAGGATTTGTTTAGGAAAAGTTACTAATTTGCCACCTCATTTAATCAAATAAAATTATGCAAAAACAAATTAGCGCGGTCAAGGAATTTCACACAGCTTTCAAAATTGGTCATAGCGAAAATCCAATTGCTGATTTAGGCGATACCAAAAAAATGCTTCGTTACAATTTGATGAAAGAAGAAAATGAGGAATATCTTGAAGCCGTTCAAAATAATGACTTAGTTGAAATAGCTGATGCTTTGGGAGATATGATGTATATACTTTGCGGGACAATTATTGAACACGGTTTACAACATAAAATTGAGGAAGTTTTCGACGAAATTCAACGCAGCAATATGAGTAAATTAGGAGAAGATGGAAAGCCTATTTATCGCGAAGATGGTAAAGTGATGAAAGGACCCAATTATTTCAAACCAGATTTTTCTAAAATTCTTAAATAGTATTTTAGTTAGGTATAAAAAAAGAGCAATTTTTAAATTGAAAATTGCTCTTTTTTATTCTAAAATCTAAATTCTGAAATCTACACTTTAACTGTCCAGCCAAAAGTATCTTCGGCAAGTTTATGTTGAATATTGGTCAATTTATCTTTAAGTTGCAATGCAATTGAATTTTCTATTTTTGGTAATTCATAGTAAACGTCTTGATAAGAAAACCCAACAATCGGATTAACAACCGCAGCAGTTCCAGCTCCAAAAATTTCTTTCAAACTTCCATTTTTAGCACCTTCAACAAGTTCAGAAACTAAAACAGGTCGAACTACAACTTCTATATTTTCTCTTTTGGCCATATCAATAAGACTTTTTCGAGTTACACCATCAAGAATTCTTTCGCTTGTAGGAGCTGTATAAATGGTGTCGTTTATTCTGAAAAACAAGTTCATTGTTCCAGCTTCTTCTAGTTTGGTATGTGTTGCATCGTCCGTCCAAATCACTTGTTGGAAACCAGCTTTGTTAGCCAAATTAGTTGGATAAAATTGTGCAGCATAATTTCCTGCAGCTTTTGCAACTCCAATACCACCGTTTGCAGCTCTACTGAAATGCTCAGCAATTAAAACTTTTACTTCACCAGAATAATAAGCTTTTGCTGGCGATAAAATAATCATAAACTTATAATCTTCCGACGGATTTGCAATCACTCCAGTTCCTGTAGCAATCATAAAAGGTCTGATGTACATTGTATTTCCTTTCCCTTTTTGAATCCAGGCTTCATCTAATTGCAACAATTGTTTTAAGCCTTCCATAAAGATTTCTTCAGGAACTTCGGCCATTGCCATTCTTTTTGCAGAATTGTTGAATCGTTTGAAGTTTTCGTCAGGTCTAAATAACCAAAGATCATTATTATCATCTTTGTAGGCTTTCATTCCTTCAAAAATAGCTTGACCGTAATGGAAAACTTTAGCTGACGGATCTAATAAAAAGGGAGCATAAGGTTTGATGACTGGTTGTTGCCATTCGCCATTTGTAAAATCACATTCAAATAAATGATCTGTAAAAACTTCTCCAAAATGTAAATTATCAAAATCTACATCATTTATTTTAGAAGTTGCCGCTTTTATTATTTCAATTTTGTGGGTTTGGGTTGCACTCATAATCTATTATTATGTTTTTATATAAGGCTTTCGCCAAAAATGTTGAGATGATATTCAAATTTATGTTTTGCAAAATTAAATAAAAAACATCGTATTACTTGCTAAAAAAACATTAATTACGGCAATAAACTGAGATTTATTTATTGTCCAAAAAAAGTAAATATTGTGAGGATGTTTTTATGAAATATATAAAAATATTAGATTTTTTGAGAGCAAAACCTATTAGTTTTTAATTAAATTTGGCCAACATATAAAATTTTTCCAGCAAATAATAACAAAATCTATCTTGAAAAGAGAAATAATCCAAACACTTGACGGTTCTACGACTATTCATATTAAGGAGTGGGATGAATGTTATCATTCAAAATTTGGAGCCATTCAAGAAGCCCAACACGTTTTTATAAAAAATGGACTTTCCTTGTTTGAAAATAAATCAATTTCTATTTTTGAAATCGGATTTGGCACTGGTTTAAATGCCTTTATCACTTTTTTAGAATCCCAAAAATTGCATCAAACCATTAATTATGTTGGAGTAGAAGCCTATCCAATTTCAGTAGAAGAAGTTGCAATGATGAATTATGTTTCCGAATTGAATGCTGAAATTGAAAGAGTTATTTTTGAAAAAATGCACAAGTGCAATTGGGAAGAACCAATTGTTTTGAGAGATGATTTTTTGTTTACAAAAAGAAAGCAATTTTTTGATGAAATAGATGATTTCGAGAAATTTGACTTGATTTATTTTGATGCATTTGGATATAATGTTCAACCCGAATTGTGGAGTACGGCAATTTTTAAAAAAATGTATGACGCTCTTAAACCGAATGGGGTTTTGGTAACTTATGCAGCTCGTGGAGTCGTGAAAAGGAGTATGATAGAAGTAGGTTTAGCAGTCGAAAAACTCGAAGGACCACCAGGAAAAAGAGAAATGTTTAGGGCTAGTAAAATTTGAACATTTTTATAAATCTTTTTTAAGCAATAAATAGTTATAATTCTACGTTAATTAAACTTGTATTAATTATTTAATGTATAGTTTTACATAACCTTAGTTTTTTAGTTATTAACTTTTAATCATAAATAAGTATGTCGAAAATAATGTTTGATTATACAAAATCGATACTCGAGAGAGTAAGTTTTGACCCAATACTTTTTTGCAAAGAATTAGAAAAAGCGATTAAATCCTTGTTACCTTACGAAATGGAGCAATTAAAAGAATGGCTTTTAAACTTTATAATTGAAAAGCCAGAACTGAAGCAATGTTTGTTAATTGTGAATACATAAAATATAAAAAGGACCATTTGGGTCCTTTTTTATTAAATTGAAGTAGGGAAAAATATTTTTTGAGTGTTATATATTTAGATTAAATAAACTTAATTTTTTTTATATGCACAGAATGATATATGATTATACGAAATCAATCTTAGAAAAAGTTAGCCACGATGAGCAACTTTTTAGAAAAGAATTGAAAAAAGCTTTGAGAAGTTTATCTGCTTATGAAATTGAAAAATTGAGAAATTGGCTGCAATTTTTCACAAAAAACAAACCTGAATTACAACAATGTATTTTGGATGTAAACTTCTAAAATAATGCTCCTATCAATTATTTCTTTTGAATTGGACTTATAATTTGTACATTCTGAAAAGTAATTGCCCCTTTTACAACTCCAGTAATTGTATTTCTTAGCGCATCAATTATGTGAATTTTTAATTCGCTTTTAGGATAAATTAAACTCACTTCACGTGCTGGTTTTGGTTCTCTGAAATGTCTCAATTTTGATTTGTCTTTTTCCTTTAAATCTAATGTGTGCAAATAGGGAAGAAGGGTTGTTCCTAAACCTTCGTCGGCCAGTTTTATTAAGGTTTCAAAACTACCACTTTCTAGTTGAAAAGTATTTTCTGAAACTTCATTTTGATTTTTGCATAAATTCAAAATTCCGTCACGGAAACAATGTCCGTCTTGCAAGAGCAAAATATCACTTAGATTCAAATCGGAAATTTCTATTTCTTCTTTTTGTGAAATTTTATGATTTTCAGGTATATAGGCCACAAATGGTTCAAAGTAAAGAACTATTTCCTTAATTTTTTCATCTTCCAAAGGTGTTACAGCAATGGCTGCATCGAGGTGACCGTTTTTTAATCGAAGGATAATTTCATTGGTATTCAGTTCTTCAATAATGAGTTTGATTTTTGGATATTTTTTGATGAAATTATTCAAAAACATTGGCAAAAGTGTAGGCATAACCGTTGGGATAATTCCTAATCTAAATTCACCACCAATAAATCCTTTTTGAAATTCAACTATATCTTTTATTTTACCTGCTTCGTTAACAATGTTTTTTGCTTGAGTGACAATTTTCTGACCAATATCAGTAAGTTGGATTGGTTTTTTGCTTCTGTCAAAAATTAGGATATTGAGTTCTTCCTCAATTTTTTGAATTTGCATACTCAATGTGGGCTGAGTAACAAAACATTTTTCGGCGGCAAGTGTGAAATTTCGGTGTTCGGCAACAGCCAAAACATATTGAAGTTGGGTAATGGTCATATAAAAAATAGTATTTTTTGATGCAAAGATAAAAAACTATCATTTTTTATTATGGTTGTTTTTAAATAAATTCTACTAATTATTTATTCTATCTTTGAATTACATAAAGAATAAAAAATAATGAGTGATTTTTACCAAAAAATATTGGATAATAATAAGGAATGGGTTGAATCTACTTTAGCAGATGATCCTAATTATTTCAAAGATTTAGCACAAGGACAAACTCCTCCTTTGTTGTGGATTGGTTGTTCTGACAGTAGAGTTCCAGCAAACGAAATCATTGGAGCAAAACCAGGAGAGGTTTTTGTACATCGAAATATTGCCAATATGGTAGTCCATTCGGATATGAATATGTTGAGTGTTTTAGATTATGCTGTTAATGTTTTAAAGGTGAAACACGTTATTGTTTGCGGTCATTATGGTTGTGGAGGTATTTCGGCAGCAATGAAAAATGATTCTATTGGAATTATTGACAACTGGATTCGTCATATTAAAGACATATATCGTCTGCATAAAAAAGAATTGGATTCTATTGAAGACGAAACAGAACGATTTAATAAATTTGTTGAATTTAATGTTATCGAACAGGTTTTTGATTTGGCTAAAACGTCGATTGTTCAATCAGCATGGAAAAGTGGACAAGAATTATATCTTCACGGTTGGGCTTACGGATTGAACTCAGGATTCGTTACTGATTTAAACGTGAATTTTAGTTCTGACGAGGACTTGGACGAAGTATATCAATTGAAATTTTCAAAATAATTGAATGGTATCAATCTTCGTTTTCAAGATTTTCATTAAAAGCCGAAGGCAATAAGGTTGGGATAAATTTGATTAAAATGGGAAGTAGTAAACTGCCGCCAGGTAACAAGAATATAGTTAATGATGGAATCGTTTTACAAATATCCAATAATTGTTTTCTAACTTTTTTCTTTTCTTTTTCGTCTAAATCTCTTCGTGTGGAATAAGCCAATAATAGCATTAATTCTTTACTTTCTATAATTTCTTTTACTAATCTATTTTTATTTCGTGTTATTAGTTTTATTACCGTTTGGGTGGTTTGCTCGTAAAAATGTTTAACGGGATTGGAATAATTAAAATACGGTATTTCATTCTTGTAATTGATTATAAATTCATTAGTTTCTATTATACTTTCTGTTACAAATTCATCAGAAATGTTAATTATTTCGGCAAGCTTGTACAAGAAATAGGCTTCATTTTTTTCGATAACTCCATCACTCCATAATGCCATTCCAGCCATATCTATCAAATACTTTTTTTCTAATTCATTCGAGAGGTAATCTAGTTTGAGTTCTTCTAGATTTTGAATAGTAACTTTCGAAAATTTACTATATCGAACAGATGATTCGAAAAGTTTAATCAATAAATCATCGTATTTTGATTTGTTGGATTTGGTTTTCAATGCAAGCGAAACAATACTTACTATGGTTTCCTCTATTTTTTTTAGATACTTTTCGGGAATTGCTCCCTGAATTAAGTATTGGCGAAAAGCCAAAACATCAATAAAAAGCAAGGCATTGGTAACAATATGCGAAAAGTTTTT
>NZ_JAQTPQ010000217.1 GCF_028712645.1 Flavobacterium sp.
CTACATATCTTAATAAAAAAGGATTACCTCAGACTAATTTATATGTAGACTACACCCAAGGTTTGTATAAAGTTCTCCAACGAATTAGAGCAAAATATCCAAAAGTCCCAATGATGTTGTGTTCTGTCGGTGGTGGTCGAGGCGAATATGAATTCTTAAAGTATTTCACAGAATTTTGGCCAACTGATGATACTGAACCTTTAGAAAGAATATTTGTGCAATGGGATTACTCTTATTTCTTCCCATCAATTGCAACCTGTAACCACGTGACCGATTGGGGAAAACAACCACTGAAATTTAGAGTTGATGTAGCTAGTATGGGGAAATTAGGTTTTGATATTGTAGCAAGCAAATTAAACCCTGATGATAAAACATTTTGCAAACAAGCTATTTCAAATTATAATTCATTTAAATACATCGTTTGGCATGGAGATATGTTTCGCCTAGTCAATCCTCACGAAAACAACATTGCGGCCTTGATGTATGTAAATCCTACCAAAAGCAAAGCAGTTGTTTTTAACTATTTAGTAAACAATAGATTTAATATAACAGCAACGGAGCGACCTGTTGTTTTAAATGGACTGGATCCAAAGAAAAAATATACTGTAAAAGAAATCAACTTATTTCCAGGTACTTATTCAACTATAAATTCGGACAAAGTTTATTCAGGTGATTTTTTGATGAAAGCTGGGATCAATCCAAATGTTTCTTTAAAAAGAACAAGCGTAGTTTTAGAGATAAACGAAGTAAAATAGTCCTTAAATTACTATAAAACAGGAAATAACAAATTATGGAACAAAGAATAAAAAAAAGGACAATTTTTATAACGCTTTTTTACGATTTACTCCTGTAAATTCAACATCTCAATTTTTAAAAATTGAGATGTTGAATTTATACTTTATTATAACAAGAATTTGAGAAATAAGTACCAATTTACATTTAAAACCAGCAATAATTAATTATATAATTTAAAAATTATGTAGCGAAATGAACGATTAAGTCCAATAAAATCGAGCAAAATCGATAAAAAAACATTTTTCAATTCAAATACTCATAAAGACTCTGTACATCAATAAAATTCACATAAAATAATACTATTCATTTTTTATATTTCTTTTTTTTATAGATAACATAATTTTATTACTAATTTTTTACACTATTAATTTTAAAATCGAAAACGTTTTCGGAACTACGAAAACGTTAAAGTTGTAATTTTCTTAATATTATCATAAAATATTTATTTAGGTTTGAAGTGTTATTTAAACTAATTAAATATAATACTAACCAAACTTATTTATTACGTATGAAAAAATGTCTAATTAAAGGCTTGATGGTGTTTCTAATGATGCTATGTACTGGTTTGACTTATTCGCAAGATGTGTCAGGTACAGTATCCGATTCTAGTGGTCCTCTTCCAGGGGCTTCAGTATTAGTAAAAGGAACAACAAATGGAGCACAAACGGATCTGGATGGTAATTTTATTATCAAAAATGTGGGATCAAATGCAGTTTTAGTTTTTAGCTACATAGGGCTAAAATCGCAGGAAATCAATGTTGCTGGAAAAAGCACAGTAAAAATTACTTTAATTTCTGATGCAGCAGAATTAAAAGAAGTAGTTGTAATTGGCTACGGAACTGTTAAGAAAAAGGATGCGACAGGAGCTGTTGATCAAATCAGTTCTAAGAAATTTGATAATGTTGCGGCTACAAATCCTGCATCCCTATTGCAAGGTAAAGTTGCAGGTGTGCAAATTACTTCATCAAGTGGTGAGCCTGGAGCTGCAAATTCAATTAGAATACGCGGTAACGGTACTTTACGCGGTGGAAATGGACCTCTTATTGTAGTTGATGGTGTTCCTTTGGCTGGTGGTGATGTATCTGCAGGTGGAGCAAATCTGAATTTAGGAACTATGACTGCTAAAGACCCATTAAGTTTCATCAATCAAAATGATATAGAAAGTATGTCAATTTTGAAAGATGCTTCGTCAACAGCAATTTATGGAGCTAGAGGCGCAAATGGAGTTATTATAATAACAACTAAAAAAGGGAAATCTAAAGAACCTGAATTATCTTATTCTAACTCATTTACAACTTCCTCATATGCTTCAAAATTTGATGTATTATCTACTTCCGAATTCCTTGCAGCTACTCCAACAAATGACGCTAATCATTTTGGCGATTCATATGATTGGAAAAAGCAAGTTTTACAAACAGGAGGTTCAATGAATCATGACTTATCTTATTCTAGTGGAACAGACAAATCTAATACTAGAGTTTCTTTGGGTATGGCTAACACAGACGGTATTGTAAGAAATACAGGGTTAGACAAATATACTGCAAGCTTGTATAATTCAAATGATTTCTTAGATGGTAGAGTGAAATTGGAAACTCGTATTTCATATTCTAATATTAAAGACCGTAGAGGATTGATTACAAATGACACTGGCTATATTGGTAACTTATTAAGTGCTGCATTATACTGGAATCCAACCCGTTCAGTTTATGATGCTACAATGCCAGGCGGATATACAAGAGTAAGTGGAGATTATATCAATCCAGTTCATTTAATGAATTCGTTCTCTAATAATGGTGATCTGTCTAAATTTTTAGGAAGTATAACAACCACCGTGAAATTAACCAATAACTTGAAATATAATATGGTTTTTGGTTACGAGACATCTAATTCAGTAGTAAAACAACAAGCTACTCCGGATTTAAATATTCAAGATTTTGCTACGGCAACTAATCCAGCAGATTTAAAAACATATAGAGGTCAAGCAACTGTTGCAATGGATCAAAGGGTCAATAAAACTGTTGAACATAATTTAACCTATACAAAGGATATCACAAAAGATATCAATTTGAATGCAATTGTTGGATATTCGTTTTATAACTATCAATCTAATGGTAATTATGTTTCTGCAAAAGGTTTTGCTTCCACACAAACTAATTTATTAGACAATATGGAAGGTGGAATCCCTACAGAAACAAGAACTGGTTCTTACAAAGGATTAGTTGAAATGCAATCTGTTTTTGCTAGAGCATCATTGGCTTTCTATAATAAATTGAATTTAGATTTGACAGTTAGACGAGATGGTTCTTCTAAAGCAGCAGCTGGTAAAAAATATGGAAATTTTCCATCTTTAGGTTTGGGGTATAAACTAGTTGAAGGAAAAGAAGGATTAGTTAATGATTTGAAATTAAGAATAAATGTTGGTAAAACAGGGAATACTGAATTTCCAAGAAACTCTTCTGTAGGTATTATTGAATATAATGGTCCAGATCAATTCAATATTGTAAACAATGCAAATTCTCAATTAACTTGGGAAACTACAACTTCTTATGGAATTGGTACTGATTTTACATTGTTAAAAAATAAGTTATCAGGATCTGTTGACTATTTCAACAAAAACACTACTGATTTAATTGTAGGTATTCCTTCAACATCGGGACAGCCTTCTCCACAAGGTATTAAATACCAAAATTTACCTGCAAACCTTATTAATAAAGGTGTTGAGGTTTCGTTGACTTACAAAGCAATTGACACAGATGATTTAACTTGGGAGATTTCTGGCAATATGGCATTCTTGTCAAATACTATTAAAAATCTTGGAGCAGCTAACATTTATAATGTTGGAGCTATACACGGTCAAGGTTTGACTGATGCATACGTACAAAGAATTCAAGACGGTTATCCATTATATACTTACTATCTTCCAACATTTACCGGATATGATGCTAATGGAATTTCTCAATATGCAGATGGTGGAGCTGCTAAAATGTTAGACAAACAGCCGTTACCTAAAATGACTGCGGGTATATCAACAATTTTGTATTACAAAGCCTTTGATTTCTCAACATCATTATATGGAAATTTTGGACATTACTTATTTAACAATACTAATGTTGCTATTTTCTATCAAAACCAATTGGGAGGCAAAAACGTAACTCCAGAAGTAGCCAATTCAGTTCAATCAAGATCTGATGCTAACACACCATCTACTAAATATCTTGAAAAAGGAGATTTTCTTAGGATGGGTAATTTAACTCTAGGCTATACAATTAAAGGAGATGCTTTAGAACGTTTTAAAATAAAATCAGCTCGTTTTTATGTAAACGGTTCTAACTTATTTGTAATTACTAAATATTCAGGTTTTGATCCAGAAGTTGATACCAACAAAACTTTAAATGGTATCCCTTCAGCTGGTATAGATTATTTATCTTATCCAAAAGCTAGAACTTTTTCAGTAGGTCTTAACGTAACATTTTAATTAGAATAAAAATGAAAAAAAATAATTTTATAAAGTACAGTATCTTTGCAGGAGCATTAGTTCTTGGAGTTAGTTGTACTAATTTAGATGAAAAAATTCTTGATGCGACTGATATTTCAAAAGCAGATCCAGATGCGGTGCTAACTTCTGCTTACAATGGATTACGTCAATTTGAAGGTCAAGACGGGATATTTGCAGTGCAGGAAGTAACAACAGATTTTGTTATTGTGCCAACTCGTGCAGGTGACTGGGGTGATGGTGGAGCTTGGCTAGAAGACCATTTCCATACATGGAATGCTAACAGCAGAGAAGTAAACACAGCTTGGAAACAAATGTTGTCAAGTGTATATAATTGTGATTTAGCACTAGCTATTCAAGGAATTCCTGCTACTAAAAAAGCAGAAGCTCAATTTTTAAAAGCTTATTATTACTAC
The DNA here is from genome assembly GCF_028712645.1 of Flavobacterium sp. GTDB lineage: Bacteria > Bacteroidota > Bacteroidia > Flavobacteriales > Flavobacteriaceae > Flavobacterium. The sequence continues at coordinate 4,705 of NZ_JAQTPQ010000217.1, forward strand.
AATGCCATCGATATGTTTGGTCAGGTACCTTATAGAGAAGCAGGAAGTTCTCCTGACGACTTCCCTAAAGTATGGACTTCTCCAGAAGCTACAGCTCAAATAATTGCTTTACTTGAAGAAGCATTACCAAATTTGTCAGATAAAAACACATCTGATCCATCTATTGCAAGTAAAGATGCAGCTAACTTTCTATTAGCTAAAATTTATTTAAATAAAGCGGTATTTGATTCAGCTACACACACAGGGTTTGATGCTAATAATGTAGCTAATATGAATAAAGTAATTCAATATGTAGATGCTATTTCTAGCTCTACTACTTTAGCAGATGATTACTGGGACAACTTTAAACCATCTAACAACACATGTCCTGAGCTTATATTTTCTGCCAAAAACATTAATGGTGTAGATATGGGAGCAGTAAGAACAAGATGGTATATGGGCAACCATTACAATCAAATTCCTAGTGGATGGAACGGATTTTCTGTATTACAGGAATATTATGACAAATTTGATGCTTCTGACAGACGTATTTTAAATGATGATCCTTCAATTATTGCATCTTTTGGAAGTCCACTTGGTATGCGAAAAGGTTTACAATACGACAAAGGTGGTGTTACGCCATTGACTACAAGAGGTCAAAACGGTTCATTACCTTTAGATTTCCAAAGCGACCCAGCAGGGCTTCCATCAGATGGTAAAATTATTTCTGATGAATGGTTAGAAAAATGGGGAATTCGTCCTCAAAAATACATTCCAGATGTATCAAATATGGATAAACCTGAAAATGACTATGTATTATTCCGTTATGCAGATGCTTTGTTAATGAAAGCAGAAGCTATTGCAAGAGGTGGTTCAAGCTCAACTACTGTAGCGTCTATTGCTACTCAATTACAAGAACGTCAAGGAGTTACAACCATAATTAATTTATCAACTTTAGCAAACATTGATAAAGCCAGAGCTACAGAATTGTGGGAAGAAGGTTGGAGAAGAAATGATATGATTCGTTTCGGAACTTATACTACATCTAGAGCTACAATGACTAATACTGATGCTTATAGAGTTTTGTTGCCAATACCGACAACTGCATTGTTAAATCCAAATATTCACCAAAACCCAGGATATTAAGAATTGTTTATTTTTTTTTTGGTTTAGTTAGTTAAAGAGGGTATTCAAAATACCCTCTTTCTCATTATAAAATAAGATCTCATTTTAAGAGCTTTTTTATCTTATTTAACAATTCCAAAGCCTTTTATAACATCGAATAATTTTTTTGTAAAATTAAAAATTCATAAATTGCTTGCTTATATATTACCAATATTAAATCATTTTTAAGATGTTAAAACGTATTGCCTTTTTATCCACATTTATAGTATTTGTCAATTGTTCTAAGGAAAAATCAGATACCTTATTTACCAAATTAGATGCTTCTGAAACGGGCATAGATTTTCAGAATGAAGTGAAAAATGGCAAGGATATG
>NZ_JAQTPQ010000218.1 GCF_028712645.1 Flavobacterium sp.
TGGAGCAAAATTTCCGAAACCTTTTTTGAACAAACCGTATTTACTGGTCAAACTCAAAGTAAGCATAGTTCTTCCTTGGTAGGCACCTTCGAAACAGATTACAGCAGGTCTTTTTGTATAATATTTTGCTGTTGAAATAGCATTTTCTACTACTTCGGAACAAGAACAAGCCAATAAAGTTTTCTTTGGAAAATCTCCAGGAGTTATAGCATTTAGCATTTCAGCAAATTCAATATAAGGCTCAAAAGTGGTTACTAATGCACCGGTATGAATGTATTTATCCATTTGATCTTTAATGGCATTGACAACAGCTTCTGGTCTGTGACCTAGATTTACCATTCCTATTCCGCCTGCAAAATCGATTAATTGATTCCCATCGACATCCCATACCAAAGCTCCTTCTGCTTTTTCAACCACCACTTCGGTTGATTTTCCCAAACCTGTAGGCAAAGCTGCCATTCTTCTTGCTAATATCAAAGCACTTTTAGGACCAGGAATTGCTGATACTTTTTTAATTTGTTTCATTGTTTATTTATCTACTTTTTTTATTTATTGTTTTTAATTCAGTTTCATTTTTGTTTTCAGAAGACTTATATTCTAAAATCTGGGTCAACTGGACGGTACATTAATATACTTCCATAACCAGATTCAGGATCATTGATGTAATTATATAAAGGTCTAATCCATCGGAAACCAGATTTTCTTTGCGGTGTAATTGTTGGGTCTGTAAATTTATTGATTTCCAAAGCATAACAATATTCCTCAATGGTCATTTTATCCTTAAATCTACCGTAACCTATTGTCATTCCTGCTATTATTTGCCCTTTCAATTTCAATTGCTTACAAATTTCATTTCTAGCATTATACATTTCAGTTGAAAGACCTAATCCTCTGTATTCTGGAAGAACTCCCATATCAATTCCGTACATCCAATCACCATCATCTATTTGAACATTGGTAATCCATAAATTGTCCGTTTCTTCAAGAAAAGTACTATCATGTTCTGGAAAATTGCATCTAAAAGTACTTGCAGCTGCAACAATTTTTCCGTCTTCTTCCACAACAATTTGTCCTTCTGGAAATACTTTGATATGATTGGCAAAATGCTCCCTTGTCATTATTTCAGATTTATCTAAAGTAGGATAACATCTAGATTGAACATACTCCATCTGAATTGCATCAGCTGGAGTAGCGGTTCTCACTATAAATCTATTTTCTAAAATTTCTTTATGAATCATTCCTTAAATTATAATATAAATCCAGCTACAAGATATATTACAGATGAAACAACAAAAATTATCAATTGATATGGAAATTGGGAAATTCCATGTTTCATCATATCCACTTTACAAGATTGAGCCGTAAGAACTCTATTGTCAGAGAAGAAACAAGCTGCTGCTCCCCAAACAGTTCCAGAAGCCAAAGCTCCTTGTGTCAACCAAAAATCAGCGTGAAATTGAGTTGACAAAATAGCCGTTGTAGGAACAAGAATTGCATAAATCCCCCAGTTTGAACCAGTTGCCCAACAAATCCAAGCTACCAATGCAAAAACTATGAATGGTAATGTGGAACCGTTTAACCAACTAATTCCTTCTAAGTGTGATGCTACAAACTCATTGAATCCTAATCCGTTTTGTACATCTTTTAATAAATAAGTAAAACCTAAAACTGCTAATACAAAAGTTATGGTTTCAAGACCTTTTACAAAATTATCTGAAATTTTATGGAAATCAACAATTTTAAATAGTAAGAAATAAAAATAAACAAATACACATGCTGTTGCAATACCTCTTAACGCATCAATACTTCCAAAAATATAATTTATGTCGAACTCGAAAGAAGGTCCCCAATAATCAAAATCAAAAGGATAAGGAAAAACAGTACAGAAAATAAGCACTAATAAAGGCAGTAAAAAATAGATAACTTTACCTTCTTTTTTATCCTTTTTACTTGTTTTTTCTTTTTCCTCTTTGATAACAACAGTAGCTTCTGCCTCTTTTATCCCTTTAAAATCTGGAAGAAATTCATAAACAACTAAGGCTCCAAGAATCAATGAAATCCAAGCTGAAAAGTTATACGGAATCGTGTGCATAAATGCTTCAATTGGACTGGTTATAGCTTCACCTTTTCCATCTAAAACACCACCTTCAATAGAAGTTAATTGTGTTCCGTAAAAAATTGTCCAAGTAGAAATTGGAAAAATAATAGTTAACGGTACACAAACAAAACTTAAAACTAATGCCAGTTTATCTCTGGAAACTCCAAATTTATCAGTTATAGGTCTCATCGTATTTCCTACAGATAAAGCACTAAAATAATCATCCAAGAAAAAGAAAAAACTCAACCAATAAGTCATCAATAAAGATTGTTTTTTGGTTTTTACATGGTTTTCTGAATATTTACCCACTGCTTTAATTCCACCTGAAGCAACAACCATTTGAACAAAAGCACCATATAATATACATACTAATATTACCCAAATTAAACCTCCATCATGAGCGTCTCTTGCTATTGACGAAAATAGTCCATCAAACATATTTAAAGGAAATATCATTCCTTGCCCTTCAGGAAACCATTCTGCGGATCCCCCTTGTTGTGCTAAAAGTATAAATCCAATTGCACAACCTATAATAAGAGGTTCCAATGCTTTTCTTGTAATTATCGCTATTCCTAACACAGTAAATGCAGGAACTAACGCATGCCAATTGATAAAATAACATAGAACTGCCAATAATAGTAAGGCAACTCCAATAACTGTCGAGACTGATTTCAATGATTTCATTCGGTTTTTGGTTTTGGTTAATAAATAATAATTAATAGAAATTGGTTGATTTTAAACTCAAGTTTTATGTCACTAATTCAAATATTTAAACTTGCAAATAAGTTAACATATACATCAAGATTTTGTAAATCTAACAATATTTTTGATACACGCAAAAAATATTATTGTTTTTTTACTAAAAAGTGTATATTTGAAAAATATATAAATAACCTAATTATGACATTCAACGAAGTAAAAAACTTTATAAATGGGGACTTCAAATCAGGAAGTTCAAACAAAATTCATTCTGTTATCTCGCCTTTAGATGGCAAAGAATTAACTACATTCAAAGAATCTACAATGGAAGATTTGAATGAAATAGTTGATTTTGCAAAAAAAGCTCAAAAAGCTTGGCAAAAAGTTACTTTAAAAGAAAGAGCTCAGGTCTTCTATAAATACAAACAATTATTAGAAAAAAATAGCACTGAACTCACCGAAATAATCTATCAAGAAAACGGAAAAATTCACCCTGAAGCAAAAGCAGAAATTGACAAAGCTATCGAACTTACCGAATTTGCTTGCTCGCTTCCACAGTTTGTAAATGGAGAAAATATGGAAGTAAGCAAAGGAGTTTATTGCTCTTCAACTCGAAATCCATTAGGTATTGTTGCTTCAATAGTTCCTTTTAATTTTCCAAGTATGGTTCCACATTGGACAATTGTAAATGCAATTGCACTGGGAAATGCAATGATTTTGAAACCTTCAGAAGCTGTGCCGATCAGCAGTCAATATATAGCAAAATTATTGAAAGAAGCTGGACTTCCAGATGGATTATTCAACATCCTTAACGGAACACAATCTACTGTAGAAAATCTTTGTGATCATCCTGAAATCAATGCAATTACATTTGTAGGTTCTACAAAAGTGGCGAAAATTGTTTACCAAAGAGCTAGCCACAATTTGAAACAAGTTTTAGCTCTTGGCGGAGCAAAAAATCACATCATTTTATTACCGGATGCTCACCCAGAAATGGCTTCTTCGAATATCGTTGCTTCAATGAGTGGTTGTGCTGGTCAAAGATGTATGGCTGCAGCAACATTAATTGCTGTTGGGAATTGTGATGCTATTCTTGACAAATTAATTGGTGATGCCAATAAAATTCAATGCGGAACTACTTTAGGTGCTGTAATTTCGAAAGCAGCCAAAGATAGAATTGAAGGTTACATCACTGAAGCTGAACAACAAGGGGCCAAAATCATTTTGGATGGAAGAAATGCCGTTGTTCCAGGAAAAGAAAATGGATTCTATGTAGGACCAACTATTATAGATTATGCCACAGCCGATATGAAAGTTGCAAGAGAAGAAATTTTCGGTCCCGTTTTAACCATTGTTCGAGTTAATACAATTGACGAAGCTTTGGCAATTGAAAATGCTAATCCTTACGGAAATGCGTGTTCCGTATTTACACAAAGTGGTGGTTTGGCTAATTATGTTACCGAGAATGCTTCGGCTGGAATGTGTGGCGTAAACATTGGAGTTCCTGTTCCAAGAGAGCCTTTTGGTTTTGGTGGATGGAACGAATCTCGATTTGGTTCAGGCGATATTACAGGTAAGAGTTCAATTGGTTTTTTTACCAAAGAAAAGAAAACAACCACTAAATGGAATCCTGAAGCAGGAACAAATTGGATGAGCTAATCCTATTACTGCTGGCGAGTTCTAAATTTATGCAAAAAAATTGTAACTTAAGTAACGAGAAAGATATAATATCGCAATTATTAAAAAGAGTTTTTGCCACAAATTAGAAGGATTAAAAAGATTTTTAAGCTAATTAACGAATTAATCTGTGCTAATTTGTGACCCCAGCGATAGCGAACAGGCGAAGCAAATCTGTGGCAAAGGAATTCATTAAAATAAAACATTAAATTTTAGCTATTACTTATAGTTTCTAAACTAATAAAAAACAACCAAATATGATACGAAAAGCTACTTTACAAGACTTGGATCAATTAACTCCGTTGTTTGACCAATACCTGATTTTTTACAAAAAACCTTCTAATTTAGAAAAACATAAAGCCTTTTTGAAAGAAAGGATAGAAAACAACGAAGCCATTATTTTTATGGCTTTTGACGACGAAATAAAAGATAAAGCCATTGGTTTTACACTGATATACCCAACATTTTCTTCGGTTTTGTTAAGCAAAATATTGATTTTAAATGATTTGTTTGTCGATTCCACCATTCGAAAAAAAGGAATTGGTGAACAATTAATTCTCAAAACTGTAGAATTAGCCAAAGAACTCAACTTGAATTTAATTCGATTAAGAACCGCAAAAAACAACGTGGTTGCTCAAGGTTTGTATCATAAAATGAGATTCGTTAGAGACGAACACCTTTATACTTATGACCTCACCGTAAATAAATAAAAACTAAAATTTTAAACATAATGTTAAGTAAAGAACAAATAATAAGCGACAGCAAAGAATTCAGTTTATTTTCGTGGTCAGCTCAAGCTAGTGTGAATCCAATCGCTATCGAAAGAGCCGAAGGTGTGTATTTATACGAAATTGGAGGAAAAAGAATCATCGATTTCTCGAGTGGATTAATGTCAGTAAATATTGGTCACGGAGATCAGCGAGTAACTGATGCTGTTGTTGAACAAATGCAAAAAGTAAGTTTTGTAACACCAACTTGTACTACTGAAATTAGAGCCAAATTATCCAGGAAATTGGCAGAAATATGTCCAGGTAATTTGAATAAAGCTTTTTATACTTTATGCGGAACTTCATCTGTAGATAATGCCATAAAATTAGCCCGACTTTATACTGGAAGACATAAAATCATTGGAAGATACAGAGCTTTTCACGGTGGGTCTATTGGCGGAATGTCAGTAGGTGGTGATCCAAGAAAATTGGCTAACGATTCTCAGCAAATGACAAATGCAGTTTTGCTTGACGACCCTTATTATTTCTTTGGAATGAAAGATTTAGACGATGCTACAAAATTAAATTTAAGTTTGGAATATGTTGATAGAGTCATTCAATTTGAAGGAAAATCAAATATTGCCGCCTTTATTTTTGAAGGAGAAAGCGGTTCATCGGGATGTTTGAAATACCCAAAAGGATATTTAAAAGGTGTCAAAGCACTTTGCGAAAAATACGGAATCCTTTTTATAGCTGATGAAGTGATGAGCGGATTTGGTAGAACTGGAAAATGGTTCGGCTTCGAAAACCACGACATTATTCCTGATATGGTTTGTATGGCAAAAGGTCTGACTTCATCTTATTTACCATTAGGTTGTTTGATGGTTTCTGATAAAATTGCCTCCAAATTTGAAAATACGCCAATGATGATTGGATTGACTTACAATGCGCATCCGGTAGCTTTAGCGGC
>NZ_JAQTPQ010000219.1 GCF_028712645.1 Flavobacterium sp.
ATAGTGATTTTAGACTCGGAGATAGTTTTCTCTATGGTGATTTATTGACTAACTAATTCCTGCTTATTTACTATTTTGTTTAATGTAAACTTCGGTGGCTCCTTGTCCATATTTTTGGTAATTGCCATCTTGAAAAGCAATATTGTCATATCTTCCTAATAAAAAGTCAAGTTCTGATTTTAGAATTCCTTCGCCAACTCCGTGTATAAAAACAATCTTCGGAATGCGGTTGCGGATGGCAAATTCTATATGTCGTTTCGCCGTTTCGGATTGTAAAGTCAGTATGTCGTAATTAGACATTCCGCGTTTGTTAGGAACTAATTTTTCGATGTGCAAATCGAATTCTGGAGCTGGAATTTCACGTTTATCTCTCTTTTCTTTGACAAAACTTCTTGGTTTTGGAATTTCTTTTTCCTTGACAACTTCACCTATATTTATTCTTTTTATAGAATCCATTAAATTACTGGATTCATTTACTTTAAGCAACTCATTGTCCATAAACTTCATCATAAAACCATCTTCGGTTTCAATTGTGACTTCATTACCATTTACTGAGAACACTACACCATTTATAGCTTCATCTAAAACCGAAACTTTATCTCCTTTAACTAACATCTTCTTACTTAATTTATTTTGATTTATATACAACACTTGGTATGAGATTTCAAAAGTAATGAACTTTAAAACAACATCATTTATTATTGAAAGGATTCTTGTATTTTTGTAAAATTATAAAAACAAAATCATTGGATTTAGAAAAATATATGATTCCTTGCTTAAGCAAAACTCTCTTTGGAGTTGAGTGTTTGGGATGTGGATTTCAAAGAGCTTTGTTTCTCTTGCTAAAAGGTGATTTTGTTGCGGCTTTCAAAATGTATCCCGCCATTTATGTAATGCTCATCTTCTTTATAATAGTTGGTTTGCATTTTGTGGACAAACAACATAATTACAAGAAACCACTCAAAGCAACAGCTATTCTAACCAGTCTTTTTATGCTAATTGGTTATCTTTACAAACATTACTAGAACTGAAACAGTAATTTACACATTATGACTATCCGTTACTTGCACCAATTTTGAAAATAGCACACGAATGACACGGATTTAAGCCGATAAAAACGGATTTTTATATTAATATCAGCGAAAATCCGTCTAATCCGTGTCATCTGCGTGCTTTATTTGGGCATTAGTCCGCTAAGCGGACAGTAATTTACATATTATAAAATCAGATTGAGATAAAAGTCAATTCATCTTTCATTAATTTTTATTTTTATGTATTTTCAAAGTGTTTTTTACTCTATAATTGTGGCAATTTCTAAAAACACCTTACTTTTACCACTTTCTAATAACTATTCAATTATACAATCGTGTCAAAAGAGATAATTATCAAAAATATAGCCGCTTTAAAAAGTCATTTTTCCATCAATTACGGAATCAAAACACAAGTAGAGACTTTTACCGAGAAACTATTCTATACTTTGTTTGATTCTAATGCTTCTTTAAATCAAAGTGTAGATGAACTCGAAAAACTATTCAAAGAGATTTCCATAATCTCCTGCAAAAAACCGAAAGATATTTGCGAAGGGGTTTGGAAACAATTCCTAGAAAAACTGCCTTTGGTTCTCGAAAAACTAAATCAAGATGCAGAATATATATTGGAAAACGATCCCGCTTCAAATAGTATTGAAGAAGTTTATCTTGCTTACCCCGGATTTTATGCCATCGCCATTTATAGATTAAGTCACGAATTATATCATTTAGATATGTTACTTTTTTCGAGATTAATGAGCGAATATGCCCATCAAATAACAGGAACTGACATTCACGCCGGTGCAACAATTGACTCTCCTTTCTTTATTGACCACGCCACTGGAATTGTTATTGGAGAAACAACTGTAATCGAAAAACACGTAAAATTATACCAAGGAGTAACTTTGGGAGCCTTGAGCGTTAGCAAAGAAATGAAGAATGCAAAAAGACATCCTACGGTGGAAAAAAATGTATGTATTTATGCCAATGCCACAATTCTAGGGGGCGAAACTACCATTGGAAAAAACAGTATTATTGGAGGAAATACTTGGATTACCAAATCGATTCCTGAAAAGTCAATCGTGACTAATACCACCATCACCGAAGTAAAAATAAAAGAGCTAAAATAGATGGAGCCAAAAAAAATATTAGACCTGATTGGAAACACACCTTTGGTGGAAACCGTGAATTTGGTAAAAAATAAAAACGTCAAACTTTTATTAAAACTCGAAGGAAATAATCCTGGCGGAAGTGTGAAAGATCGCGCAGCTTATAATATGATTGCCTCAGCAATTGAAAGAGGCGAAATTAAAAAAGGAGACAAACTTATTGAAGCTACGAGTGGTAATACTGGAATTGCTTTGGCAATGATTGCCCAATTATTCAATATAGAAATTGAACTGGTTCTACCAGAAGATTCTACCAAAGAACGTACCCAAACAATGAGAGCTTACGGTGCTACTGTTATTTTGACACCAGCAAAAGAAGGAATTATTGGTTCAAGAGATTATGCTGATAAAAAAGTAGTTGAAGGCGGCTATATTATGTTGAACCAGTTTGCCAATGAAGATAATTGGAAAGCGCATTACAAAACCACAGGTCCTGAAATTTGGAATGACACTGACGGAACGATAACCCATTTTATTTCGGCAATGGGAACTACTGGAACTATAATGGGAACTTCTACTTACTTAAAAGAGAAAAATACAGCCATACAAATTATTGGTGCGCAACCAAGTGATGGCTCTCAAATTCCAGGAATCAGAAAATGGCCTCAGGAATATTTGCCCAAAATATTTGATGCTTCAAAAGTAGATACTATTATCGAAGTAAGCGAAAAAGAAGCAAGAGAAATGACAAAACGTTTAGCCCTTGAAGAGGGTGTTTTTGCAGGAATGAGTAGCGGAGGTTCTGTTGCCGTTGCTTTAAAAGTTGCCAACCAACTAGAATCAGGAGTCGTGGTAGCCATTATTTGCGACCGTGGCGATCGTTACCTGTCTTCGGATTTGTTTGATTAAATTAAACGCTAAAAAACAATTTTCTTCTTTTATCTTTAAATATAATAATCCAATTTAACTCTAATGAAGAACATAATATCTATTTACTACATCATCTTTTTATCAATCTTTATGTCACAAAATGCAGTCGCTCAAGATTGGGCAAATTTGACTAAATACCAAAACGAAAATACCTCTCTAAAACCATTAGAATCAGGACAAAAAAGAACTGTATTTATGGGAGATTCCATAACTGAATTTTGGTCTGTCACTAACCCCGAGTTTTTTGCCGGAAAACCTTATGTAAATCGAGGCATCAGCGGACAAACTACCCCTCAAATGCTCATTCGTTTTAGAGCTGATGTGATTGATTTAAAACCATCATTAGTAATAATAATGGCTGGAATCAATGATATTGCAGGAAATACAGGGCCTTCAACACTGGAAATGATTACTAACAATATTTTTTCGATGGCTGAATTGGCCAAAGCAAACCATATTAAAGTAATTTTATGTTCCGTGCTTCCCGCTTATGATTTCCCTTGGAATAAAGGCACTTTCCCTGCCGAAAAAATTGTAACTCTAAACGCAATGATAAAAAAATATGCTGATACCAATGGAATTTTGTATCTCGATTATTATTCTTCGATGGTAGATGAACAAAAGGGACTGCAAGCAGCCTACTCAGGTGACGGAGTCCATCCCAACAAAACCGGCTATGAGGTGATGGATCCTTTGGTAGAAAAAGCGATAATGAATGTGTTGTCGTCAAAATAAATATCATATCTGTGTCTATTATAAAAACTAAAAATGTTCAATAAATCCAATTTTAAAGAATGGTTTGATCGGTATAAATATGCCGAATTATCAGCTACATCTGCTGCATTAGCCAGTTCTCAATTTAGTAGAATCTTTGATGGTTTGACGACCGCTTATTTAATAACTTTCTCCGAATATTTTGCCTTTTATGGTGTCATTTTATTTATGGCGTACCAAAATTTGGTTAAAACTAATCAATCCATAAATAAAAAAACACCTCTAAAAGAAGTGGTTCTATTGATTCGAAACCTACTTCTAGAATTTGGTTATCCTGCCATTTTAGATTTCTTCTTCATTCGCCCATTTTGTATGTATTGGATGCCCATTTTAACCGGAAATTATTTCACAGGAATCGTCTTTGGAAAAATAACTGCCGATTCTATTTTCTACGGTCTCGCCATAGTCAATTATGAATGGATAAAGAAAAAGCAGCAATAGATTTCCCTTTTATTTTTGATGAATCTAAAATAGATGTCAACTTTTCAAAAATATTTCCCAATTTGAATTTATAAAACCATCCAAAGCCTTATTTTTGCGCTATGGCAAAGAAAAATACAGACAAGATCGTTTTTGATCATATAAAAGTCCTCGATGCAGGTGCAAAAGGCGTTTCGGTGGCAAAAGCTCCCGATGGAAAAGTAATCTTTATTCCCAACGTCGTTCCTGGAGACGTTGTTGATGTGCAAACTTTCAAAAAGCGCAAAGCTTATTATGAAGGGAAAGCAGTAAAATTTCACGAATTTTCAGAACATAGAATCGACCCAATTTGTGAACATTTTGGTGTTTGCGGCGGTTGCAAATGGCAAAATATGAAATACAGCCAGCAATTGTACTACAAACAAAACGAGGTACAAAACCATTTGCAACGCATTGGAAAAATAGAACTTCCCGATTTTGAACCGATTTTAGGCTCTGAAAAACAATTTTTCTATAGAAATAAAATGGAGTTTTCGTTTTCGAACAGTCGTTGGTTAACTGAAAAAGAAATTGACAGCACTGAATATTTAGGAAACAGAAACGCACTAGGTTTTCATATTCCGAAAATGTGGGACAAGATTTTAGATATCAATAAATGTCATCTTCAGGAAGACCCATCGAATGCGATTCGCAACGAAATCAGGGCTTTCGCCAACGAAAATGATTTGACTTTTTTCAATCCTAGAAATCACGAAGGTTTGCTAAGAACTTTAATGATGCGTACTGCTTCGACGGGAGAAATTATGGTTTTGGTTCAGTTTTTCGAAAATGATAAAGTCAAGAGAGAATTACTTTTAGATCATATTTACGAGAAATTCCCTCAGATTACATCGTTGCAATATGTGGTCAATAATAAAGCCAACGATACTTTATATGACCAAAATATCAAACTTTACAAGGGAAGAGATTATATTCTGGAAGAAATGGAAGGTTTGAAATTTAGCATTAATGCCAAATCTTTTTACCAAACTAATTCCGACCAAGCCTTCGAATTGTATAAAATCACACGTGATTTTGCTGGATTGACAGGAAATGAAATTGTTTATGATTTATACACAGGAACAGGAACAATTGCTCAATTTGTATCGAAAAACGTCAAGAAAGTAATTGGAGTAGAAAGCGTTCCCGAAGCAATTATTGACGCTAAAGCCAACGCCCAACGCAACAATATTACGAATTGCGAGTTTTATGTGGGAGATATGAAAGTGGTTTTTAACGAAAGTTTTATCGCTCAACACGGCAAACCCGATGTGATTATCACCGATCCTCCACGTGACGGAATGCACAAAGATGTAATTGAACAAATAATGAAAATTGAACCAGAAAAGATTGTGTATGTAAGTTGCAACTCAGCAACACAAGCGCGTGATTTGGCTTTAATGGACGAAAAATACAAGGTTTCTCGTGTTCGACCAGTGGATATGTTTCCGCAAACGCATCACGTAGAAAATGTTGTACTTTTGGAGAGAAGATAAGATTGTAGATTTAAGATTAACGATTTTTAATTGCAGATTTTTGCCATTGAAATTGATATTTAAAGATTTATGACTATCATTGACTTGTACCAAATAAATAATTTATGAAAAAAATAATTATACTTTTACTGATTGCAACATTCTCTTTCTCCAGTTGTGAGAAAGACGATATTTGCGATGCCAATACCTCTACAACTCCCCGACTTGTGATAGATTTTTATGATATTACTACGCCGTCTTTATTGAAAAAAGTGACCAATTTAAAAGTCATTGGTGACGGAGCTCCCGAAGGAATTGTTTTT
>NZ_JAQTPQ010000220.1 GCF_028712645.1 Flavobacterium sp.
TGAAATGGAAAACATTGCCGTAACAGTTGCCGATAATTTAATTGACAAAGATTTACTTCAAGAAATAATCACATCAATAATCAACGAAATGGATTATAGTGATGAGTTAAAATTAAAAATTATTAATGCCCTTAGTCAAGTGAGAGATGATGTAGAACAAATAAACTTAGGAATAGATTTTTATAAAGATCTTTACTAGCATAACTTTAATCATATAATGCAGATTTCTAGATCGACCTGTGAAAATAATTAACTAAATTTACTCTCTTTTAATCTCGTGACCTACGAATTCTTCTAGAGTAGCAAACATTTCATCTACGGAAAGCACTTCGAAATCGGGGTGTGATTTTAGGAAATTAGCGTTCAAAGTGACCAAATTTTCCTCTATTTCGAAAAAAGTATCAGTGTTGAGCAAATCTCTAGTTGGGTTTATACCTTCTAATTTTCCTTTGAGGAATTTATTGAGCTTTACGCTGCTCATAAGTTTTACTTTTTTGGATTGTTGTTGGAATAAATCCAAATGGTTGTAGGCATCAATCAAGGCTAAACCTTCTTCGATTAATTCATTTAATTCGGCATTCCAACCTGAAGAATGTACAAATTGGGCAAAGTTTCCGGCAACATATTGCGAATAATAATAGTCTAAATAATAACTCATCAAGGCATCTTCGTGAATGAATTCGTCGTCGATTTTTTCCTCACGCATCAAGTTGATTACCGAAATATTGGAGTGAATCACATCCTGAAGATTCTCACTATTGAAGGCCGTTTCCGAAACTATTATTCTACCGAATTCCATAAGATTTGTGTTTGAAGGTTTGCGGCAAATTTCGGGTAAAATAGTGAGCAATGGAAATTTAAAAATGCAGCCAATTTTATGATTTTTAAAATTGGATCACCTCATTTTTTTATGGTTTTAAGAATCTGAGTTTACACAATCGGATGATTACTCCCCCAATTATGAAGTTTTTCCATTCAATTGTGAGGTTTTTCCATTCAATTATGAACTTTTACCATTCAATTATGAGGTTTTTCCATTCAATTATGAGGTTTTACAATTCGATTATGAACTTTTACCATTCAATTATGAGCTTTTGGAATGCAATTATGAAGTTTTGGAATGCAATTATGAAGATTTAGAATTCAATTATGAACTTTTGGAATGCAATTATGAAGTTTTGGAATTCAATTATGAAGATTTAGAATTCAATTATGAACTTTTGGAATGCAATTATGAACTTTTGGAATGCAATTATGAACTTTTGGAATTCAATAGTAAAGATTCGGCATTCATTTATAAAGATTTGGCTTTTATCAATTCTTAGAAAAAATTAATTAAAGTTGAACCCTTTTTTCAAATATAGTTAAGAACTGGTTGAGGATTAATCCCCAGTTTTGGATTGGCATTGACCATTTTTTTGTTGATTCATTTTTGACACTAAAGCTTTCAAACGCAAGGCTTTTTCTTTTTTCTCTTCCTGCAATTTAGCTTTTTTCCGATTGAGCAATTTGGTATGCAAAGCCTTGTTTTTGGTGTTTTTTTCAGGTCCTTTGGGCATTGGCGAAATCTTAATTTATTGCTTTGTAAATATAAATAAAATCAAATATTTAAAAGTGAAAGATTAGGGCGTTCGCTTTTAAAAAAGTTAAGCACTAACTGGGTAAATTTACACGAAAAATTATCTATTTTTGCATAATAAAGAAATTATATGAATATAATAGATATTATTGAAAAAGACATTCCTGACTTTTCTGGAATTTGCATTCGAGAAGGAGATGCTGATATAAAAAAAGTAAGAGAATTTGAAATTACTCTAGCTTGGAAGCTTAATAAATTTAGAGCTAAAAATTACAAGAAAATTTTAATTGTTGGGGCTAATAAAAATAAAGGTAAATATTTCATTGCCAATATAGTTTCTGTTTTATCAATCAAAAATGCGTATTTAGAAGGAACTCGAAAGGACGGATTTGATTATCAAGAAGAAATTTATGGAAAATGGATAACAGAACGTATTTCAGGTGTTATTCAAGACAATGCTTTAGAAGAAAGATTTGCAATTTTATTTGAAAACCCTACTGAAATTAAAAAATTCAGTTCCGATTTCACATTCAATAGGACTTCCATTTATTACGTAAATTCTGAAAAACAATTAGAAATAAAATCTGGAGAATATATTGAAATAAACAACATTGGTAAAATTAATACAGCTAAAATAAAAATTAATGGATTAACATTAATTGCAGGAATCAATGACACAGGAAAGAGCACTGCTGGAAAAGTATTATTTTCAATTATTAAAGCAACAGGTAGATATAAGCAAGATTTAAAGGAGGGTAAAGAATATAATATTTTAGATAAATTAGATCAATTATACAACAACTTAAGAAGAAGAGTCCTTGTAAATGATATAATTAGACAAGAATTTATTCCTAAAAACTTTATTGAACACATAAATAATTATGTAGTGTTAGATAATTTTGATGGTCTATTAGTGGATGAAATTGAAAAATTATTTGATTTCAAGAAAACTCTTCTAACCGAAAATATTTCCAACAAAGAAAATCTTAAAGGTTATATTAAAACATTAGACGAAATAAAACAATTACTATTTAGCAAAGAAGACAAGCAAGAGCAAATTAAAAATGCTTTAAATAGAGCTTTGTTTTCTGAATTCATCTCTGATATAACCCCGAAAGGGTCAACAAAAAAATCTCATATTAGATATTATATAGGGAATGATAAATTATTAGATGTAGAATTAGAAAAAAATAAAATAACAAAATTAGATTCTAAAGAAGATTTATCATTCAGAGATGTAGTTTTTGTAGAAACCCCATTATTAATTCAAATGTATGATTTAATTAAATATTCGGACGCTATGTTTGATGATAATGAGGATGACATTAGATATAGAAATCGCCCAAAAGTATCATTACACATAAAGGATTTGATAAATAAAATTGAAAACGCAAAATATTTTTCTGAACTTTTTTATGAAAATGATTTTGATTCCATTGATATTTTAAAAAATATATCTAATATAATAAATGGTGGATTTGCATTTGATAATGAAAATAAAGATTTAATTTTTACCTCTAAAAATGGCAAGAATAAAAATTTCCAAATTAAATCTGTAAACACTGCGTCAGGAATAAAATCTTTTGGAATTATACAACTCCTACTTCAAGCCAACATACTAAATGACAGATGTTTATTAATTATAGATGAACCCGAAAACCATTTACATCCTGAATGGCAAATTAAATATGCTGAAATGATAATTGAATTAGTAAAAAATGAAATTCCTGTTATCATAACTTCACATAGTCCATATATAATTCAAGCTTTGAGACATTTTTCAGAAAAAAACAAACTTGAAGAAAAGACTAGTTATTACTATGCTGAAATGAAAGAAAATGAAACCCAATCAAATTTAATTGATGTTACAAATGATTTAAATGTTATTTTTTCCAAACTGGCTGAACCATTAAGTACTTTAGTATGGAAATAAAAGATTTTTTACAAACTCTCTATAAATTTGGAATAGAAAAAAATTATTTTGAAATAAAAGAACTTGGAAAACTTGATAAATCTTGTTGCCAAAATTCAAAAATTGAAGTAATTGATTTTGATAAAACAAAAGATATTATTAGCTCAGAAAAAGCAATCCCTTCTGATAAATCCTGCGATGCAATTAAATTCATTATTGAAAATGAAAGAATTGATTTTATAGAATTAAAAGGCCTTAAAATGTATTTAGAATTACCTGGTCGTAAAAATTTCAACAAATCAAAAGATATAAATTCACAAATCTCTGAAAAAATTACTAGCTTTAAAATTGCTAAAAAAATCAAAGATAGTATCATTATAATTCAGCATTTCATTGAAATTATAAATGAAGATGATATAGACAATGAATCATTTAAAAGTGTAATGAAAAATTTCTTAATTGTTACAGATATTAATGCTAGAAAAAATGGATTAGAGTCAATTATTTCAACGTTAGAAGTCTTAAGTGAAATATCAACACCCATTGAATCAATATGTCTTAAAATATTTGAGGACGAAATAGAAAACACTGATTTTCCAAATGAATATAATATTCAAAAACCAATTCCATTAACTTGCGAAACTTTTTTAAATTTTTATTCAAATTAATAATTCCTAAAGAATACTATTTTACAATGTTACAGAATCCAAAAAGATATACCATTACAGCGGCATTGCCTTATACAAACGGACCCATTCATATTGGGCATTTGGCGGGTGTTTACGTGCCTTCGGATATTTATTCTCGTTATTTAAGATTGCAAGGAAAAGACGTTTTGTTTGTGTGCGGAAGCGATGAACACGGCGTGGCGATTTCGATGAAAGCCAAAAAAGAAGGGGTTACGCCTCAGGAAGTAATCGACAAATACGATGGAATTATCCGGAAATCATTCTCGGATTTTGGAATTTCGTTTGATAATTATTCCAGAACTTCGGCTAAGATTCATCACGATACGGCTTCGGAATTTTTTAGAACCTTGTATGACAAAGGTGATTTTATCGAGGAAGTGACCGAGCAATTGTATGATGCGAAAGCAGACCAATTCTTGGCAGACCGTTTTGTGGTGGGAACTTGCCCAAAATGCGGCAACGAAGAAGCTTACGGTGACCAATGCGAAAAATGTGGTTCGACTTTGAACGCCACGGATTTGATTAATCCAAAATCGACTATTACTGGAGAAACGCCAATTATGAAATCTACGAAACACTGGTTTTTGCCTTTGGATCGTTATGAAGATTTCTTGAAAGAGTGGATTCTCGTTGGACATAAAAATGACTGGAAACCCAATGTTTACGGTCAAGTAAAATCTTGGATTGACGGCGGATTAGAACCTCGTGCGGTAACTCGTGACCTCGATTGGGGAATTGACGTTCCTGTTGAAGGTGCCGAAGGAAAAAAATTATACGTTTGGTTTGATGCGCCAATTGGCTACATTTCTTCTTCGAAAGAATGGGCTGCTCGTGAAGGAAAAGATTGGGAACCGTATTGGAAAGATAAAGACACAAAATTGGTTCACTTCATCGGGAAAGACAATATTGTTTTTCACTGCATCATTTTCCCTGCGATGTTAAAAGCCGAAGGAAGTTATATTTTACCTGATAATGTTCCTGCGAACGAGTTCTTGAATTTGGAAGGAAATAAATTATCAACGTCTAAAAATTGGGCGGTTTGGTTGCACGAATATTTGGAAGAATTCCCAAATCAGCAAGATGTTTTGCGTTATGCCTTGACATCGAATGCTCCAGAAACTAAAGACAACGATTTTACTTGGAAAGATTTCCAGGCGAGAAACAACAATGAATTGGTGGCAATTTTTGGAAATTTCATCAATCGTGTGGTGGTTTTGACCAATAAATATTACGAAGGAATTGTTCCAACTCCCAACGAATTTTCGGAAGTAGATGAACAAACTTTGTCGGAATTAAAAGCTTATCCAGCAGTAATTTCAAGTTCAATTGAGCGTTACCGTTTCCGTGAAGCTTTGGGAGAATTGATGAATGTAGCTCGTTTAGGAAATAAATATCTTGCCGACGAAGAGCCTTGGAAAATGGTAAAAACCGATCCAGCTCGTGTGCAAACCCAAATGTATGTGGCTTTGCAAATTGCTGCGGCTTTGAGTTCACTTTGTGAGCCATTCTTGCCGTTTACCGCTGCGAAATTGTCTCGTATCCTTAAAATTGAAGAAGCGATTGACTGGAGAACCGTTTCTGATGATTCCGATTTAATTCCTGCTGGACACCAAATCGGTGAAGCAGAATTACTTTTTGCCAAAATTGAAGACGAAGAAATCCAGAAACAAATTGACAAATTAGAAGCTACAAAATCGGCCAACTCTGCCGAAAACAAAGTGGCAGAACCACAAAAAGAATTGATTCAATTTGAGGATTTTGCTAAAATGGATTTGCGTGTGGGAACCATTCTCGAAGCTGAAAAAATGCCGAAAGCCAACAAATTGTTGATTTTGAAAGTGGACACAGGAATCGACGTTCGCACCATAGTTTCAGGAATTGCCGAAAGTTTTAAACC
>NZ_JAQTPQ010000018.1 GCF_028712645.1 Flavobacterium sp.
GGAATTCGTTTAAGGAAATAACACCTTCCGATTTTGCGTTGAGATCAACGATAACGTCTCTATCAGTAATTCTAACAACAATACCTTCTACTACTTCTTCTTGATATGTCGCGATAAAAGTTTTTGAAACTAGGTCTTCGAATTCTTGTAAGTTTTTCTCATCTACGGCATCAATACCTTCTTCAAAGTTGTGCCAGTTGAAATTTGCTAAAAACTCTTCTTGTGATTTTAATTGTTCAGACATGCTGATTAAAAATTTGTATTCTGTATTCTCTCGAGTTTCATAACGTGCTAGAAAACAACAGAAGTTGTTTGTATAATTAGTTTTTACCCAAAGGAAACTCTTATTCACCAAAAGGTGTGCAAAAGTAATTCTTTTTTATTGAACTGCAAAATAATTCTCCAGAGATAATCTATTGATTTTTAGGAGCAAGACTTTTTGGGGTTTTAATGGGCTCTGCTCCCGCTATCCGCTACAATCTTTGTGTCCGAACACCGGCCGCAAAGGATTTCCGCTACTATCGGGGCTAATTATAACTTTTAGGATTTCAACACCTTTGTCAAAGTTCAAAACTTTGACAAAGGTTCTTTTTACCAAATCTTATCATTTTTAACAAGACAAAAAAATCACTAAAAATCAAATCATTAGCTGAAAATAAAAAATAAATATTTTATTATTTTGTAAGAAATAAAGCCTATATTTGAACTTAAATATTGTTTGATAATTTTCACTACTATTTACCAGAAATAGGGTAGCTTTGCGTGATTTTGTTAAACATATAAATTAGTTGGCAGAAAATTTTGTGCAACGTTGTCCGAAAAACCAATTGAAAAACTTTTATTTATTCAAGAAAATAGAAAGAAACGGTTAGAAATTAACAGCAGAAAATTTGAGAGTCATCGGTCGGAAAAACCGAAACAGCGACCAATAAATGACTGAAAGTAGGTAAATTAATAAATTTACTTAAAATGAGTAAAAATGTCCTTTTCTTTATTTGTGCAATACTAATTAGTCTTACAGTAAATGCTCAAAAAAAAACATCATCATATTATAGTCTAGGTTCAACAGAAGATGAAGTTTTAAAAATTCAAGGGCAACCGACTTCTATATCCAAAATCGGTAATTCGACCACATATTTCTACAGTTATAGCTATGTTAGCTTTGAAAATGGCAAAGTTGAATCATACAATAATAGTGCTCATAATCTTAAAATAAAAATAAAACCTCAATCACCGAAACCAAAAAAAATTGGAAAATTTGTATATTTTCAATTTCTTAATGGTCACACGGAATTTGATAATTTTTCAGGCAAATTTATTAGAATAGAAAATGAAATTTCGGATATATACTCAATTCCAAACTATACTACAGATAAACAAAGTGAAATAGAATTCTGCATATCAAAAAGTTATAAAGAATGGACTGGAGAAAATGTAATTTTGATCCCAGTTGTTTCTGGAGATAAAAATACAATTATAACATTATGGAAAACAGAACAAGGAAAAGTTTCTACACAAGGATTTTTGTGTGGTCAACATACTGAAGAAGGCATTATGTTGAAATTATAAGTTTTTAAAATCAAAAAAATAACTTTATAAAACAATTGATATTACAATGAAAAAAGATGAAATAATTTCAAACGTCAAAGATTGCTTCAAGAATGCACATAAATTCTCTAGTTATTTAGGCGAATCTAAGTCAATAAATCGAGATTATTTAGTTGAAAATTTAAAAAATGTTTCAGCTACAGAAATACATATAGCACTTTTAGAAATGCACGAAAATAAAGAAATTGAATATGATACAAACTCAGGATTAATATTAATTTCCTTATCTACGAAGCCCGATAGCTTGGATTTTTAGTACGTACCGAAAACTCAGGACAACATACCCGTTACAAAATATTTTACTGAGCTTTTGCATAAATCCCTGCAAGACATAATATAAGTATGATTTTGTTATCCGGCTACTAAGTCCCAATTGGGTGAAGGAAACTTGAAATAACTTAAGAGGTAAAAGTAACATAATTTTCATATAATCTAAAATATCAATCATTATGAAAGGAAAATCAAGCTGGGGTATTAAATGTGATTTAGGAGTTTTTAATGATCCTTTAGAGTTTATTCCTACCAACCGAAAAGGATTTTTAGCCTGCAAAGTAAATCTTGAAGGAAGAATTTATTCTGTTTACATTACACCTAAAAATTTAAAAAAGTTTGAAAATTCAATTCAATATAGATGTTTCCGATTGGTTTTTGAAAATGAATGGAATGAGATATCCAACCAAAATGATCCATCGATTCAAATTGCTCTTATAGACGAAATAACAGATTACGAGTTGAAACATTATTGTAATAATACATTTGAACAAATTAAAACTAAAATTGGTGTGGAAAAGTTTTCATTCAGAAAACCATATCATCCAAAAGCTGCAGAAACCCATTTGTTTGATTCTGCCATTATTAATGGTAAATTTCATAAAATTTGGATTTCAGTTAATGCATTAAATTTTATAAATGAAAATCCAAATGTAAATACTCTTCAACTTGTCTTTAGTGAAGAAGATAATTTTGACCATAACAGTATGAAATTCAGAGAAGCTAATTATACAATAGAAATACTTTTGTGGGATGAAATGTCCTTCGAAGAAATAATTTATGAAGAAGATGAAAAACAATGGAGAGCGGAATTAATAGAAGAGGAAGAAAGGCGATGCAACGCTATGTTGGATAACATCAGCGGAGATTGGGGTGGACTAACCGGTGAAGAAGCTGAGCTGGGCAGACAAAACTGTGATTAAAATATAACATATTTGCGATTTAATAGTTGAAAAAATGATAATTACTACCATAAACAATGAGGAAAATAATGTTCAAGAACAGATTTCTTTAAAACCACCTTATGTTTTTTTATATTATTTTCAGCGTCAGGTGATACTTATCTGAATCGACATCAAGGTTTCTGTAACAGTAAAACTTGCAATTATAAATCAAAAGGATACGCTTTTATTGGAAATGTTTCCCGTAAATATTTTGAATTAATAGTAGAAATTAAAGATGGGGTTGTGAGTGATTTATATCAATGTCACAGTTTCAAATGCAATGATAAAGGGATAATTAAAAAGGGAATTGTTTTGATTAATGATGCCCCTTTTTAAACCACAACAATTTGCCACAACAACCCTAAAAACTACTAGAAATTAAGAAAATAAATGCAAGATTTAAAACCAAACGAACAGCGGTCTCAAAATGCAATTCTCCTAATTTGGATTGCTTTGGCAATGAATTGTATTTCATTAATTTCCAGTTATTTTCAATATGATTTACTGCAAACAGCCGCAAATGGAGGCAAAATTTCGGCAGAAGATATAACTTCAAATGACAATCGGGAACAAGCCATTGGTATCATTCAAATTATTGTTTTTGCGGTGTCCGCTATTACTTTTATACAATGGTTTAGACGGGCTTATTTCAATCTTCATTTGAGAGTGAATCATTTATCGCATTCAGAAGGTTGGGCTGCAGGCTGTTGGTTTGTACCCATTATAAACCTATTTAGACCTTACCAAATAATGAAAGAATTATTTCAAGAAACGCATTTGTTTTTAAAAAGAAATGATATATTTACAAATGAGCACTTTTCAACTTCATCATTGAGTTTATGGTGGACATTTTGGATTATCGATAGGTTTTTTGGACAGTTTGTTTTTAAGTACTCAATGAAAGCCGAAACAATTGATGAATTGACTACTAGCACAATTGCAGAAATGGTATCCAATGGTATTGGAATAGTATTAGCAATAATTACGGTAAATATCATTACTGAATATAGCAAATTGGAACCATTAATGCATAAAGTAAAAATAGTGGAATGAGATTCAGTCCCCGCTACCGCCCGAACTCTTTTAGAAATGGCAGATTTGAATCACAATGCAAAACCAAGGGTAGCTATCCATGACAAACAAGAAGAAAAACAATCTATCGCTGATGACAAACCCCAAGATGTACTAACACCGAAAACATTATCAACATCTAAAGTTGGGCTTCATTATAATATACAAATACATTTGCCAGCAACTAAAGACGTCGAAGTTTATAACGCAATATTTAAATCACTAAAAGAACATTTGATTGACTAGTAAAAAAGATTTACGAGATTTCTTTTTCAGAGGATTAATGTTTGAATCTGAAGCAGATGGATTCCAAAAAGCTGGAATTCAAATTGGTGCGGACAATCAGTTCACTGAAAAACAACTGTTAGCTGAAGCATTATCTCCTTTTGGGGTTAGCAGGAGGAATAATGGGTTAGAAATGGCAAGACTTTATGCTGTTATAAATTGTTTTGAAAATGAAATCAGAGCATTTATTCGAGAAACTCTTGAAGAAAATGTAGGTTTAGATTGGTGGGATAAACTTCCAAAAAACATAAAAACCAACGCTGAAAGCAGACAAGCAACAGCAATGAAAGATTCGTGGTTAGAAGGAGAAAAAAGTGACCTTCTTGGGTTTGTCGATTTTGGTATGTTAGCCAAAATAATGATAGAAAAATGGGAGTTTTTTAGTAATTTAATTCCATCTCAACATTGGCTAAACCAAAGAATGGACGAGTTAGAGAAAGCTCGTAATTTTATTGCTCATAATAGAATGTTACTGCCTTCTGAGTTTCAAAGAATATATATGTATGTTGCTGATTGGAATAGAGTTATTGGTTTATAAACAAGTTGAACAAAACCCACTGCACAAAGTCTCCCGACTTCGTACCCATTAAAAGTCAATTTTTAAATAAAATGAAATGAGCAACACAAAAATATCCATACGATTCTTTGACGACCGCGAAGTGCGTGCTTTGTGGGAGGAAGAAAACGCCAAGTGGTGGTTTTCGGTATTGGATATTGTGGCTGTACTTACTGACCAAAACGACTACTCCAAAACCCGTAACTATTGGAAGTACCTTAAAGCCAAGTTGAAAAAAGAGGGAAGTCAGTTGGTTAGTACCACTACCCAACTGAAATTAACAGCGGCAGATGGCAAAAAATACAAGTCCGATATGCTTGACTACAACGGAATTATTGCATTGGGCAAAACTTTTCCCGGAACAAAAGCCAACCGGTTTATCGATTGGTTTACCTACAGCGATGAAAGCATTGACGGAAAAAGTAAAACAAAAGCCTATGCCTTGTTTGAAAGTTCTTTTATCGAAAGTATAGAAGTTGGCACAACCAAAGGCTTGCAACAGATTCACGGGTACTTGTTTGGCGGCTTATATGATTTTGCAGGACAAATTAGGCAAAAAAACATTTCAAAAGGTGGTTTTCAATTTGCCTCATCTCGCTTTTTGGGTGATACTTTAATACAAATTGAAGCAATGCCCGAAGCTAGTTTTGACGAAATCGTAACTAAATATGTAGAAATGAATATTGCACATCCGTTTATGGAAGGCAACGGCAGAAGCACTCGTATTTGGCTGGATTTGATATTGAAAAAACACCTGAAAAAATGCGTGGATTGGAGTAAAATTGGCAAAAACGATTATATGAACGCAATGGTAAAAAGTTCAGTAAACAACAGTTCACTTAAAAGACTGTTGAAAAATGCCTTGACCACTGAAATAAATAGCAGAGAAATGTTTATGAAAGGAATTGACTATTCCTATTATTACGAAGAAAATTAAAATAAATAACCCCGCTGTGCGAAGTCTCCCGACTCGTACCCACATAAATACTAAAAAGTAAGAAAAAAAAATGCAAAATTTAAAACCAAACGAACAACGGTCTCAAAATGCAATTATCCTAATTTGGATTGCCTTGGCAATGAATTGTATTTCATTAGTTTCCAGTTATTTTCAATATGATTTACTGCAAACAGCTGCAAATGGAGGCGAAATTTCAATAGAATATGCCACTTCAAATGACAATCGGGAACAAGCCATTGGTATCATTCAAATTATTGTTTTTGTGGTGTCCGCTATTACTTTTATTCAATGGTTCAGACGTGCTTATTTTAATCTTCATTTGAGAGTGAATCACTTATCGGAAACTGAGGGTTGGGCTGCAGGCTGTTGGTTTGTACCCATTATAAACCTATTTAGACCTTACCAAATAATGAAAGAATTATTTCAGGAAACCCATTTGTTTTTAAAAAGAAATGATGTGCATACAACTGAGCACTTTTCAATGCCTTCCTTGAGTTTATGGTGGACATTTTGGATTATTGATTGGTTTGTTGGACGATTTGTTTTTAAATATTCTATGAAAGCGGAAACAATTGACGAATTGACTACTAGCACAATTGCTGAAATGGTATCCAATGGTATTGGAATAGTATTAGCAATAATTACGATAAATATCATTACTGAATATAGCAAACTGGAACCATTAATGCATAAAGTAAAAATAACGGAATGAGATTTAGCAACTCTGCAAATTCTCCGCTGCCGCCCGAATCCTTTCGGGTGGTACAATAGTAATAAACCTAAATTTTCCCCACTGGCGCCCGTTTGTTCTCATTTTCTGGTGCTCGATTGCTCGAGTACCTATTTAAATTAAAAGACAAATCGTAGCGTTTGCAACGCGAATACCTAAAACAGGAATAACTTTAATAAATATACTCGAACCTTTATGGGAGTCAGTTTATATGAGCCGCGTTGCAAACGCTTTATTCTGTTTACAAAAAATAAGTAGGTACTCGTCACAGACAAGCACCAGATTTAGAGATAAAAAAACCCGACAGCTTTCAAAAAAACTGTCGGGTTTGCTATATAAAAAAGTTTCCTAATGACTCACGTTCACCACTTCCTCAGGATTGTGTTTGTGTTTAAACAAAATCGCAAAAGCAATCGCAATCACTAAAGCATAACCCGAAAAACTCAACCAGATATTGTGCCAATCTCTTACACCCCACTGGCGCCCGTTTGTCCGCATTTTCTGGTGCTCGATTGCATCGAGTGCCTACTTAAATTAAAAGACAAATCGTAGCGTTTGCAACGCGGATAACTAAAACCAGAAATAACTTTAATAAATATACTCGAACCTCTATGGGAGTCTGTTTGTATGAGCCGCGTTGCAAACGCTTTATTCAGTTTACAAAAAATAAGTAGGTACTCGTCACAGACAAGCACCAGATTTGGAGATAAATTTCTAGTGTTCGGCTAGCGCGGTTTTGCAAACCGTGCCCATAAATACTAGCAAACAAAGTAAGGAGAAATAAAATTAAAAAGAAGTCCTAGTAATTCTGATAATTGCAATTGGCACGGATTGCAAATCCGCGCTATCCTTCTTTGATAAATTTCCGTGCCGTACCCCGCTGTGCGAAGTCTCCCGACTTCGTACCCACTACTATATACCACTACAACTTTAGCAACTTATTTTTATGACTTGTGTTTGTTGCCTATTGAAATAGCTACGAAGTCTGACTTCGCATAGCTTCCCTAGAAAAACAAGAACATAGCTAGCGCGGTTTTGCAAACCGTTCCCATAAACACAAATAAATGTCAATTATTTATTCGCTTAACTAATTTCTTCAAGAGCCATTTCCAGTTCTGCTTCAATACTTATTTGTTGATCTTGCGCTACAATTGGTTTCGAATCTTTAAGTGTGTTAAATCGTTCTAGTTCTTCTAATGCTCCTTCTTCGCCACTAAAATAAGGAAAAACATCCATAATTGGAGATTCAGAAATGGCTGGAATATTGTAATCGCCCATAGTGTTTTTCATAGCATAAATTGTATTGTCATAAGCTTCTTTTACATCATTGGCTTGAAGCAATAAATACATATTTGTCTTGCGTTCTTTGCCGCTTTCTTCATCATACGCCACTAATGAAACTTTGGATCTAAACCAACGATCTGCGTTTTCAAAAGGATGTATCTCGGCATAATTAGCCACTTTGATGTTGGTGATTTTAAATTCTTCGCTAATGTAAGCAGCCATTTCTTCGTTAATTCTTTTTTCGGCTTCTGTATAAGATAAAGCATCTACCAAATAGGGTTCTGTAACCACTTTTTGAGTTCCAGTTTCATCTGTTTTTCTATATTTTACTTTGCATTCATACCAAATTGCGCTCATATCTATTTTTTTTAAGGATGCCAAAGATAGATTTTAGGGACGAAAAAATGACCTTTCCTAGAAATAGATATTCACAATTTTAGAGAAGAATTTGGTATTTTTTATCAACCTTTTGGATATGAATTTGTTAGAAAATCTAGCATTCAAAAGAAACATAAAATAGTAAAGCTTCCCTCCTTTTGAAGGCTGGAAAGCTTTATAAAAACGAAAAACCCGACAGGTTTTAAAAAACTTGTCGGGTTTGTTATATAAAATAATTTCTTAATGACTCACTTGCGCCACTTCCTCAGGATTGTGTTTGTGTTTAAATAAAACGGCAAAAGCTATAGCGATGACCAAAGCATATCCGGCAAAACTCAACCAGATGTTGTGCCAATCTCTCACGCCATCGTGAGTGAAAAAAGTGTCAATAACTTGTCCGCTTACAATGCCTCCAAAGAAAGCACCAAAACCATTAGACATCATCATAAACAAGCCTTGAGCACTGGAACGAATAGAAGAATCGGTAGTCGTTTCGATAAACAACGAACCTGAAATGTTGAAGAAATCGAATGCCATTCCGTAAACGATGCAAGACATTATGATTAAAAATGTTCCCCCAAAAGAAGGATCACCATAAGCAAAGAACCCGAAACGTAAAACCCAAGCTAACATTGAGATTAACATTACTTGTTTGATACCAAATCGCTTCAAGAAAAATGGAATAGCCAATATAAATGCAGTTTCAGAAAACTGTGAAATAGACATTATTAAAGTAGATTTTTGAACCACAAAACTATTTGCATATTCAGGAATATTTCCAAATTCTGATAAAAATACATCACCATACATATTGGTCAACTGCAAGGCTCCACCTAAAAACATTGAGAAAATAAAAAACAAAGCCATTTTATAAGTTCCAAATAATTTAAAAGCATCTAAACCTAATTTTTGGGCAAACGAAGCATTTTTATCAATCAGTTTTTGCGGAGGACATTTAGGTAAAGTAAAAGAGTAAATCCCTAGTACAAAAGCAGCAAAAGCAGCTATATAAAACATATTGGCAGAGGCTTTGTTTCCAGATAAATTAGTAATCCACATAGCTGCAATAAAACCAATAGTTCCCCAAACACGAATTGGCGGGAAAACTTTGACAACATCATAATCATTATTTTTCAAAATATTATAAGCCACAGAATTTGATAAGGAAATCGTTGGCATATAACAAAGCATCGCACCAAAAATAACCCAATAAAATGTTATAGGATTATCAACTTGAGGAATATAACAAAGTGCTAAACCTCCTAAAATGTGCAGAATTCCGTATAGCTTTTCAGCATTTACCCATTTATCTGCAATAATCCCAGTCAATGCTGGCATCAAAATAGAAGAAAGTCCCAAGGTTGAAAATATGGCACCAAACTCGGCTCCACTCCATTGTTTTGTTGCAAACCAATAATTTCCAACGGTTATTAACCAAGCTCCCCAGATAAAAAATTGGAGAAAACTCATCAATGTTAGACGATTCTTAATATTCATAATGACCAAGCTTTAGATTATATTTTTGATATTTTTATATGATGCGTAAATCTAATAATAAATTAAGATATTACACATAAAACAGAACATAATTCAAAAAAAAACTACAACGAAATAAAGTTGTAGTTTTTTAATACTAAAATTCGAGTTTTCAGTTTTTAGAAAATCAATTAATCGGTAGTAAAATGAGACTATTAAAATTGTAAAAAATAAATTTGGAATTACAGAATACTTTTATAATATCAAATTCCCTATTTTTGCAAAAAAAATAATGTTTCGTCATAAAGGGAAAAATAGAACTTTTGCACATAATTTAAGGTTAGCAACTTTGCTATCTTTTGTTGCGGGAATAGTTAATATCACAGGGGTTTTAGCCGTGAAAACTTTGACTACTAATGTAACTGGCCATTTTGCCTTTTTTGCGGAAGAAATCACTAAACACGACTACATTGCTGCTATTGGTTTCTTTTTCTTCACAATTTTCTTTTTAATTGGGGCTTTTACCTCTAGCTTTTTAGCAGAATTAGTTTCAAAAAAAAATCCTGAATTTTCACATATAATTCCTATCATTATAGAAATGCTAGTTTTAATTGGCGTAGGGATTTTTGGGGTTCAAACTGGCATATCCTCTTTAGAAGGAAAATTGACAGCATTTTTTATGCTTTTTGCAATGGGAATCCAAAATTCATTAGTGACAAATATTTCTAAATCAACCGTAAGAACTACCCATTTAACAGGACTTTTTACTGATTTAGGAATCGAATTATCTCAGCTCTTTTTTTATAAAAAACCTGAAGAAGTAAAGAAATTGAAAACCAGTATTTATCTACGATTATCAATAATCACCTTGTTTTTTGTAGGCTGTTTTTCAGGAGGTTTTATTTACCATTTTATCGAAATAAAAACACTTTTTATTGCGGCCTTTTTTCTTTTAATTGCCCAATGGTATGATTATTTACGCCTAAAATTTCATATAATTAAAAGGAAAAAATTCCAATAATTAATTATAATATAATCACTAATTAAAATACACAATAGCTGTAAGCGATGCAATTGCAATAAACGCCCATAGCAAAACTCCCTGAAATAAAGGTTTTATACCAACTGTTTTCAATATGCTTCTATTCAATCCTGCCCCAATCAGAAACAAAGTTAAAGTAAGTCCTATTTTAGCAATTGAAACCAAATAAGGAGCAACGATTGCTGTTTTTGAAACATAAGTATTTAATAGCATTGCTAGAATAAATAATCCTATGAAATAAGGAATTTTAATTTTACTCGATTTATTTTTGAATATAACAGCCGTTATTAAAGCTACCGGAATTATCCATAATGCTCTGGCTAATTTTACGGTTGTCGCTATTTGCAAGGCTTCTGTTCCAAATTTATTAGCAGCACCCACCACCGAGCTTGTGTCGTGAATGGCAATGGCACACCATAATCCAAATTCTTTTTGAGATAAACCCAACCAATGGCCAACTGCCGGAAACAAAAATAGTGCAACCGAATTCAAGATAAATATAACTCCTAAAGCTACTGAAGTTTGTTTTTCATCTGATTTTATTACTGGTGCAATGGCTGCAATGGCACTTCCTCCACAAATTGCAGTTCCACACGAAATTAGATGGGATGTCTTTTTCTCAATATTGAACCATTTTCCTAAAAGCGTTCCCAAAATCAGGGTGCTAAAAATGGACGCAATGGTAAATAAAAAACCTTCTTTCCCTGCGGATAAGGCACTGTTGACATTCATACCAAAACCTAAACCTATAACAGAAATCTGCAATAAAATACTCGTTGCTTTATGGTTAAGGTTTAAAAATGGATGTCCAGAAAGATTTGCTACAACTAATCCTAACAATAAAGCTATCGGAGGAGAACTATAAGGTGTTGTGCAAAATAATATGAGCGCAACAAAAATAATTTGTTGAACGGTAGAGTTTATTTTAAAAAATAATGGGGACTGTTTTTGAATTACTTCGTGATTTGTTTCCAATGTAAAGTAGTTGAGTTATTATTCTACAAAGGTGAATAGATTATTCAATCTAAACTAATCGTATAAAATAATAAGCTATAACTTTAAATTATAATAACTCGCCATATTTTTAATAAATAATTCTGAAAGCGCATCGATTTTTCCTTGTAAAGTGATAATATAAAAATAACGTTCTATGACCAAATTTTCAATATCAAGAATTACTAATTCGTTATTTTTAAGCTCTTTTTCTATGGCGTGTATCGAAATAAAAGCAACACAATCTGAATTCATAAGATAAGATTTTATACTTTCTGTACTTCCTAATTTCATTTCAATTGTCAATTGTGACAAATTAATATTTAAGGGCTTCAAAGCATATTCAATTACTTCAAGTGTTCCTGAACCTTGTTCACGCATCAAAAATCGCATTGATTTTAAATCCTCTTGACTTACTTGTTCTTTATGTATTAGGAGATTTTTACTATTGCATACTAATACCAATTCATCTTTTAAAAATTCGGTGTATTTAATGGATTGATTTTTAGATTGACCTTCAACAATTCCTATTTCAATTTCTTTATTTAATAAAGCATTTTCAATTTGCTCCGTATTTCCGTTAAGCAAATTAACCTTTATTTCCTGCAATTTTTGATGAAAACGAGCCAAAAGAGGCGGAATTATATATTGCGAAATGGTGGTGCTGGCTCCCAATCGAAGTAAACCTCTTTGCTGATTAATTAATGCACTCAAGTCAAAATCTATTTCCCGATAAATTTCAAATATATTTTTAGTGTGCTCCAACAAAAGTTTACCAGCATTGGTAAGCGAAATTTTAGATCCGTTTCTTTCAAAAAATTTGATCTTATATTCTTCTTCTAACTCTTGAATGTGTTTAGAAATGGCTGGTTGCGTAATAAATAATTCTTTCGCTGCTTTTGTAAAACTCAATCTATTGGCAACAGTAAAGAAAACTTTAAGTCTAAAATCCATAATTCTATATTTTAATTAAACGGAATTTAAGCCTACAACATTCCATTATATTTCCTGATAAACCATTCTGAAGCTAGAGAAATTGCAATCATAACCAGCAACCAAACCCAATCAATCAAAGGAGTTTTGGTCACAATTTCTTTTTGAATGGCTTTGTAATTTTCATCTTCCAAAAGTGTCTTTATTAAAACATCAACTTGATTTGGATAATGTACTTTAGCTTGTGTTTGCGAAGCCAATTGGTTCAGCTTTTGAGCATCGGGATTAACAAATTGTTTTTCAATATCAAAATCCAGAATTTCAAAATGACTATTGTATGTCGTATTAGAGTTTAATTCTTTTACCAAAAAATTATATTGTCCTGCCAAAAGTCCGTCAAGATTTACTTTAAAGGAATTATTAGCTCTTAATAAATCGTAGTTTTTGACTTGCTTGGTTTTTGTATTCGTAACCGAAATCGTCAATCGTGCTTTTTCGTCGAATTCATAATTTTTATTGAAATAGGAAGCTGAAATTTCAATTGCTTCGCCCGAATTATAAAAATTTTCGTGGTTGACAACCAACGATTTCTTAGAATTATTGGAAGCTAAATATTGAATAATTTTATCTACGAAAACATCAAACTTTTCAAATGATTGATTATCAATATGACTTTGCAAACGCCATTTCCAAAAATTTTCTCCCAACAAAAAAACCGAACGTTTGCCTTGATTTTCGGCAAAAGCCAATAATGGCGAATTAGTTTCAATATTTCTAATTTTCGATGAAAGCAAAGTCGAAACGTTTCTGTTTGTAGTTACTGTTCCAAAAGCATTTTGCAAAGGCGGAAAATTTTCGAAGCCAATATTATCCGTTGCAAAAAGATTAAATTGAGAATTAAATCCCGCCAAATAATCTTCTTTTTGTCCGCTCATTTTGAAAACCAAACTGTTTTGTTGTTGGTTCAAAAAATTGAAATCAGTATTAGTTCCCGTGATAATTAAAGCATTAATTCCAGCTAATTTATTATTTTCAAAAAGCGACTTGAATTCAGCAGTTGGCTGATATAAAATTAGAACATTATAATCTTGTAATTCATTGATTTCTTTAGGTTTAACAAGAGTTACTTTTTGCTGTGCATTAGATTCAATTGCACGTTTCAAAGCACCAATGTCAGGATGATTTATTGCTGAAATTATTGCTACATTTGTCTTTTGATCAATGACTTCAACCGCAAAATTCTTAGTATTATTATAGGTGTTTTTTTCTTTTTCTTTGGATGAAATTGCAGCTTTAAAAACCTGCAAACCTATTTTATCAGCAGGTAGTAAAACATTTATAATTGCTGATTTTTTCGATGAACTAAACGAAATACTTTGTTTGTTTAAAATTGAATTTCTTTGGGAAATACTAAAATCAGCTATTACACTTTTGTTTCCTGAATACTGCAAAAATACTTCCACAGGAAATTTATTCTTTTGAAAAGCATATTTATTGACATTCAATTGGCTTACTTTCAAATCTAAAAATGGGGTCGTATCTCCTACAACCAAAGGATAAATTTTATTATTTGCATCAAAAGAATATACGTAATCATTTCCCAAAGTTTGGTTTCCGTCCGTGATTAAAACCGATGGAAAAGTGGTGTTTTTATAGATGCTTTTCAAGCTTTTAGCTACTTCCTCTAAATTGGTTTGAGTTCCCTTGAAATTAAATTCGTCTGATTGTTGAAATTCACTATCAAATAGATACGATTGTACATCAAATTTTTCTTGCAAATCCTTGTTTTGAAACAGTTTTTTATACAATTCCAATGCTGTTTCTTTGGCTTTCAAATCAATAATAGAACTCGAATTATCAACAACAATTGGCAAAGGTGTTTTGACTATTTCTAAAGTTTTTCTTGAAATTATTGGATTAATCAGTATGAGTAATATCCCAAAAATGGATAGAAAACGTAAAAAAGCCAAAATCAAGTTCACTTTCGACTTGGTTTTGGCTTTATAATAATATTGAAAAAACGACAAACCACCTGCTATCATCAATGAAAACAGAAGAAATAGAATAGTGTTTGTCGTCATTATTTATTTATACTAAGTCAACATTCCTCCACAAACATTTAATACTTGACCAGTAACATAAGCACTCATATCTGAAGCTAAGAAAAGGCAGGCATTGGCAACATCTTCGGTAGTTCCGCCACGTTTCAACGGAATTCCTTCTCTCCAACCTTTCACAACATCTTCACTTAATTTAGCTGTCATTTCGGTTTCAATAAATCCTGGTGCAATTGCATTGCAACGAATATTTCTTGAACCTAATTCAAGAGCAACTGACTTTGTAAACCCAATAACTCCCGCTTTCGAAGCTGAATAATTAGTTTGACCAGCATTTCCCTTCACTCCTACTACACTGCTCATATTAATAATAGAACCTGCACGTTGTTTTAAAAATGTTTTTTGAATGGCTTTGGTCATATTAAAAACCGACTTCAAATTGACATCAATTACTTGATCAAAATCAGCTTCTGACATACGCATCAACAAATTGTCTTTGGTAATTCCTGCGTTATTTATCAAAATATCAACAGTCCCAAATTCAGCTAAAACAGCATCGACAAAGGCTTGTGCTTCGTTAAAATCGGCAGCATTCGATTGATATCCTTTGGCTTTTATACCCATTTCATTCAATTCGTTTTCCAATGCCAAGGCTGATTCAACTGACGAACTGTATGTAAACGCCACGTTTGCACCGTTTTTTGCAAAAATTTCAGCAATTCCTTTTCCAATTCCGCGACTTGCGCCTGTGATGATGGCCACTTTTCCTTCGAGTAATTTCATATTATAGTTTAGTTTTTTTTTCGATTTACAAATATAGATTATTTAGCCATTTTATGAAATTTGAAGTATGAAAAAGGCCTTACCGAAGTAAAGCTTTTTGAAATATTTATTGATCTTTATTAAAAAGCTACATTCCATCTTGGCAACTTTGCATTTTCGTCCAAGAAATTTTGTAAAATTTGTCCTTCTACGAAAGTTGGAATTACTTTATTCTTTTCGTTGAAAGTTTCATACCAATAGATTTCTAATCTTTCTATTTTTTCTAGTTTCATTTGGGCTGGCCAAGAATATTTTCTTCCTGTTTTCGCAAATTGGTGACCGTTTACGATCTTATCGAATAATCCACCGTTTTTGCTTTTTAGTGTTCCGTCATTTTGGATTGTTCCAGTTGAACCAACCATAATCAATTCTTTTTCTTCTCCATCAACTGAATACACAAGGAAAATTCCACTTCCGGTTTCTGACGCATTGCAAACTTCTTCTAAACTATCATCAGTTGTGTAACTAAATTGATTTTTGACTTTGAACTTTTTTAATTCTTTATACATTATATTGTTTGTTGTTTATAGTTGGTTGTTTCCGCAACACAACTTATGAAAAAACTCCATCTCGTTTATTCAACTAGACGGAGTTTTATTTTGTTATTTAGAATTTGTTTTTTGGAATTTAACCCAATACTTCTTTTACTTTTTTTCCAATTTCAGCAGGTGAGTCAACAACGTGAATTCCACATTCTCTCATAATGCGCTTTTTGGCTTCAGCTGTATCATCAGCACCACCAACGATTGCACCTGCGTGTCCCATTGTTCTTCCTTTTGGAGCAGTTTCTCCAGCAATGAATCCAATTACTGGTTTACGATTTCCATCAGCTTTAATCCATTTGGCAGCGTCAGCTTCTAGTTGACCTCCAATTTCACCAATCATAACAATACACTCGGTTTCTGGATCATTCATAAATAATTCGATGGCTTCTTTTGTGGTTGTTCCAATAATTGGATCTCCACCAATACCAATTGCGGTTGTGATACCTAGTCCTTGTTTTACCACTTGGTCAGCTGCTTCATAAGTCAAAGTTCCTGATTTTGAAACGATACCAACAGTTCCTTTTTTGAAAACAAAACCTGGCATAATACCTACTTTTGCTTCTTCAGGAGTAATTACTCCAGGACAGTTAGGACCAACTAATCTACAATCTCTACTTTTGATATAATTATTAGCTTTAATCATATCAGCAACAGGAATTCCTTCAGTAATGGCAATAATAACTTTAATCCCTGCATCGGCAGCTTCCATAATTGCATCAGCAGCAAAAGCCGGCGGTACAAAAATAATGGTTGTATCAGCTCCTGCTTGATCTACGGCATCCTTAACTGTATTGAAAACCGGACGATCTAAATGGGTTGTTCCTCCTTTTCCAGGAGTAACTCCGCCTACAACATTAGTACCGTATTCAATCATTTGAGAAGCGTGGAAAGTTCCTTCACTTCCTGTAAAACCTTGAACAATTATTTTGGAATCTTTATTAACTAAAACACTCATAATATATTTATTTTTTTGTAGTTTTTTATTCGTGCTGCAAAAGTATAAAATAGTAAACAGTTATCAGTATTCAAGATTCAGTTTTTTATAACTAAATCAGGATAATTGGCTTATTTGATATGCTCTAAACAATTTTCCTTCTTTTAATTGCCAAATTACCATAAAATGAGCCAACAACATTTCTTCTCTAGGATTTTCTATAGTCTTTACAAAATGGGAATAGCGAACCGAAACCATATCTTTTTCAACAACAATATGGCTTATTCTTACTTTTGATCTTACGTAAGCTTTTCCCAACTTGCTGGATAAATCCATTAAATCATCATAATTCATTTGAATAAATCCTTTGCTACTGTTCCAATCTATCAAAATATCTGGATGCAAAAAATCTTTCAATATTTCACTATTAATCAGTGCTTCCGATTTATAAAATTTTAGAACAATTTCTTTGGCTGACATATCATTTTAATTTACTTAGAATTTCTGGCATCTTTTTGATGTTAGCGAGTTGTTTCAATTTTTCCCTAGATTCTTCTATTGGTGTTCCAAAATAAGTTTTGCCACCTTCAATTGATTTTGTAACACCAGTTTGCCCAAGTATTACGGACTTCTCCCCTATTGTTATTCCACTTGTTGTTCCAACTTGTCCCCAAATTGTTACTTCATCTTTGATTATTACACAACCTGCAATTCCCGTTTGAGAAGCAATTAAGCATTTTTTTCCAATAACAGTGTCATGACCAACATGTACTTGATTGTCGATTTTTGTTCCTTCACCAATGGTTGTATCGCCTGTAACTCCTTTATCAATCGTGCAAAGTGCGCCAATACCAACATTGTTTTCAATCACAACTCTTCCTCCCGAAATTAATTGATCAAAACCTTCAGCACGTTTTTTATAATAAAAAGCATCAGCTCCCAGAATAGTTCCTGCGTGAATAATCACATTATCACCAATTATAGTGTGGTCATAGATAGAAACATTTGAATGAATTAGACAATTTTTCCCAATGACAACGTGGTTTCCAATAAATGAATTGGGTTGAATTATTGTTCCTGTTCCCACTTTGGCGGAAGCCGAAATTGCAACATTAGAAAACTGAAATGGTTTAAAATGATTCGTTAAAGTATTGAAATCTCTAAATGGATCATCTGAAATCAACAAGGCTTTTCCTTTCGGACAATCCACATTTTTATTAATCAAAATGGTTGTTGCGGCTGAATTTAAAGCTTTGTCATAATATTTAGGATGATCAACAAAAACAATATCTCCCTCCTCAACAACGTGAATTTCATTCATTCCAGAAACTAAAAAATCAGAATTACCAACAAATTCACAGTTAATAATCGATGCGATTTCTTGTAATGTATGCTTTTTGTTAAATTTCATAATTTTCCATCAGGATTTTGTACTTATTCCTTAACGCGTTCCATATAATTTCCAGAAGCAGTATCAATTTTGATTTTGTCACCTTCATTGATAAACAATGGAACATTTACTGTTGCTCCAGTTTCAACCGTAGCAGATTTTGTAGCATTTGTAGCAGTGTTTCCTTTAACTCCTGGCTCGGCATAAGTCACCTCAAGTATTACCGATGCTGGCATATCAACAGAAAGTGGCAAGTCAGTTTCTGTATTGATGCTTACCATCACACTTTCGCCTTCTTTCAATAAATCTGGAGAATCCAAAACATTTTTATTTAAAGAAATTTGTTCAAAAGATTCTACATTCATAAAATGAAACTCATCACCTTCAGGATACAAATATTGAAATTTGTGGTTTTCAACTCTCACTTCTTCAATTTTATGACCCGCCGAGAAGGTGTTGTCTAATACTTTACCATTAGTCAAACTTTTAAGTTTTGTTCTCACAAAAGCAGGACCTTTTCCAGGTTTAACATGAAGAAATTCAATGATTTTATAAATATCATTATTATATTTTATGCACAATCCGTTTTTAATATCTGATGTAGATGCCATTTTAAAGTTTATTTGTTTCCTCACCCCGCCCACGCCAAAGCGTGGAGACAAA
Organism: Flavobacterium sp.; assembly: GCF_028712645.1. Lineage (GTDB taxonomy): Bacteria > Bacteroidota > Bacteroidia > Flavobacteriales > Flavobacteriaceae > Flavobacterium. Next base: position 18,940 of record NZ_JAQTPQ010000018.1, read on the forward strand.
AAGTGATATTGTTAATAGATAATTTGTATTATTTGTTTTTTATTTGTTGCTAAATTCCCTTTCCTTAGGTGAGGTGGGGATTAATAATTTCCAGTATATCCCTTCATAACTCCACGAGATGAATTTCTAATAAAATCCAAAATCTCGTCGCGTTCAGGAGTTGCTTCCATTTCGGCTTCAATGATTCCTATTGCTTGGGTTACATTGTAATTTTTTTGATAAAGAATTCTATATATTTCTTGAATTTCTTTTATTTTTTCAGAAGTAAACCCCCTTCTTCTTAATCCTACTGAATTGATTCCTACGTATGATAAAGGCTCTTTTGCAGCTTTGGTAAATGGAGGAACGTCCTTTCTTAACAGCGAACCTCCTGAAATCATAGCGTGATCGCCTACACTAATAAATTGATGTACAGCTGACAAACCTCCAATGATGGCAAATTTACCAATTGTTACGTGTCCACCTAAAAGAACTCCATTAACAATAATGGCATTATCTCCAATATGGCAATCATGGGCAATATGTGCTGCTGCCATAATTAAACAATTATTACCAACAACCGTTTGTCCAGAAGCAATTGTTCCTCTATTGATGGTTACACACTCTCTAATGGTGCAATTGTCACCAATAATTGCCAAGGAATCTTCTCCTCCAAATTTTAAATCTTGTGGAATTGCCGAAATCACTGCTCCTGGAAAAATATTACAATTTTTCCCGATTCTTGCACCTTCCATTATAGTAACATTTGAACCTATCCAAGTTCCATCTCCTATAATAACATTATTATGAATAGTTGTAAACGGTTCAATAACCACATTTTTTGCAATTTTTGCACCGGGATGAACATATGCTAAAGGTTGATTCATATATTTCTGTTTTTGTTTCAGGGTTAAAGTTTCATATTAATCACTTAAAACTTAACCCAATTTACTGTTTTCTAGCTATTTGCGCCATTAATTCTGCTTCAGCAACGAGTTTTCCATTGGCGTAAGCATTGGCTTGCATGTGACAAATTCCTCTTCGAATCGGAGTAATTAAATCACATTTAAAAATAAGAGTGTCTCCAGGAAGCACTTTGTGCTTGAATTTGACATTGTCAATTTTCATAAAATAAGTCAAATAATTTTCGGGATCTGGAACCGTACTCAATACTAATATTCCTCCTGTTTGCGCCATTGCTTCAACTATTAAAACTCCTGGCATAACTGGTGCTCCTGGAAAATGTCCTACAAAGAAATTTTCATTCATTGTAACATTTTTCAATCCAACAATATGAGTATCAGACATTTCTATTATCCTATCTATCAATAAAAATGGAGGTCTATGAGGAAGTACTGCCATTATTTTATGAATATCCATCAAAGGTTCTTGATTCAAATCAAAAACAGGAACATAATTTCTTTGTTCAATTTTTATAATTTTGGCCATTTTTTTTGCAAAATTTGTATTTACAAAATGTCCTGGTTTATTTGCAATTATCTTTCCTTGAATTCTTGTACCAATTAAAGCTAAATCGCCGATAACATCTAGAAGTTTATGTCTAGCTGCTTCATTTGGATAATGCAAGGTTAGATTATCTAAAATACCGTTTGGTTTTACTGAAATTTTTTCTTTTCCAAAAGCGACTTTCAAATTATTCATTGTTTTTTCGGAAATTTCTTTATCCACATAAACAATTGCATTATTCAAATCACCTCCTTTGATTAAACCATCTTCTAAAAGAGATTCTAATTCATGTAAAAAACTGAAAGTTCTTGAATCAGCAATTTCTGTTTTAAACTCGGAGATATTTTTCATTGTAGCATTCTGAGTTCCAAGCACTTTTGTACCAAAATCAACCATAGCTGTAACTTGATAATCATCGCAAGGCATTACTAGAATTTCGCTTCCAGTTTCATCGTCAGTATAAGATATCACTTCTTTAACTACATACACCTTCCTTTTAGCCTCTTGTTCTTCGATACCAGCTTCTTCAATAGCTTCAACAAAATATTTTGACGAACCATCCATTATTGGAAGTTCCGAAGCATCTAATTCGATAATTACATTATCTAAATCACAACCAACCAATGCTGCCAAAACATGTTCGGGAGTTTGAATTTTTACTCCTAACTTTTCTAAATTGGTTCCTCTTTGCGTGTTTACAACATAATTTGCATCGGCTTCTATTACGGGTTGACCTTCGAGATCTTTTCGTATAAAGGTAAAACCGTTATTTATTGGAGCAGGTTTGAAAGTTATTTTTACTTCTTTTCCTGTGTGTAATCCAACTCCAGTTAACGAAATTTCCGTTTTGATGGTCTTCTGTTTAACCATTTTTTCCATTTTTTTGGTTTACTATTTGTTTTTTTAATTCTTCTATTTCTGTAACAATTTTAGGTAAATTCTTGAAATGAACGTAGGATTTGCTAAAATCATTATATCCAAAAGTTGGGCTTCCTTGCAAGATTTCATTGTCTTTAATATTACGAGCAACTCCTGATTGTGCCTGAATACGAACATTATTTCCTATGGTCAAATGTCCTGTTATTCCCACTTGACCTCCAATCATTCCACTTTTTCCAATTTTTGTAGAACCAGCAACTCCTGTTTGAGCTGCAATCACGGTGTTTTCACCAATTTCTACGTTATGCCCAATTTGGATTTGATTATCCAATTTTACTCCTTTTCTAATGATTGTGGAGCCCATCGTAGCTTTATCAATTGTTGTATTTGCTCCAATATCAACATTATCTTCAATTACAACATTACCTATTTGAGGGATTTTTGAAAATGTCCCATCAGGATTTGGTGCAAAACCAAAACCGTCTGCTCCAATAACTGCACCAGAATAAATGTTACAATTATCACCAATTACTGTTTCTGAATGAATTTTTGCGCCAGCAAAAATAGTGACATTATTTCCAATTATTACATTCTCTCCAATGAAACAATTGGGATAAATTTTTACATTTTCGCCTAAAACTACATTTTTTGAAACATAACTAAAACTTCCCAAATATAAATTATCACCATACTTTACATTTTCATAAATGAAAGAAGGTTGTTCGATTCCTATTTTATTAGAACGTTTTGCTTGGTCGTAAAACTCCAGTAATTTAGAGAATGATAAATAAGCATCCTCTACTTTTATTAAAGTAGTTGACAATTCTGCATCAGGAAAGAAAGTATTATTTACAATGGTAATCGAAGCTTGTGTGGTATAAATATAATTTTGATATTTTGGATTTGCCAAAAAGGTAAGCGAACCTTCGGATCCCTCTTCAATCTTGGATAATTTATGAACTTCGGCATTGGGATTTCCAACGACCGTGCCCTCTAAAATTCCCGCTATTTGTTCTGCTGTAAATTTCATCTTATCTGATTATATTTTTTATAGGAATAAGATGGAACTCCCTATATAATGTTCTGCTTATAGTCAAAAAAAAAGTACTGGTTCGTTTCATCCCGACAAAAATATAAAAAATAGATTTTAAATGTTCGTTTTTATACAAGTTGTTTTGGAAAACAAATATAATATTTGGTCACTGATTTCGATAACGACTTCAAATTCAATTGATCGGAGGCATCGACAACATCTTCAATAGTTTTGTCTTTTTTTAAAATCCGTATCGGTTCAGCCTCTTTGCTATAAGCTTGATTTTTAATTTTACCTTTAAAAATAAAATAATTTGCTTCTGCCAAGCTGATGTTGTTTTCTAAAGCAAAACGTTCTTTCAGCTCATTCAATTCTTCTGAGGAAGTTTTTTCTTCGGTTAATTTTATTTTCAATAAATCACGATTGATAATCATTTTGCTCAACGACGACAAGATGAAATCTTCCTGATTTTGCCAAGATTTCAAAGCACTAATAATATCAAAATCATCCAGTTGTGAAAATAAATTCAGGTTTTCACTATCAAAAGTTTCGAAGGTAATTTTATTTTGCATAAAGAACATTAACGGTTCGCTGCAAGGTAAAACAATTCCTTTTTGTGTCAATTCTTTAGCGCGTTTCAAAACTTTCGTTAAAATCAACTCAGCAACTAAACTCGTTTTGTGTAAATAAGCTTGCCAATACATTAATCGTCTAGACATCAAGAATTTTTCGACGGAATAAATTCCTTTTTCTTCAATAACCAAAACGTCATCAACTACATTCATCATCTGAATTAATCGCTCAGAATTGACATTCCCCTCTGCTACACCCGAATAAAAACTATCTCGTTTCAAGTAATCCATTCGATCCATATCGAGTTGGCTTGAAATCAATTGGAGCATAAATTTTCTATGATATTCACCCTTAAAAACCTGAATTGCTAAACTTAATTGGCCTTCAAATTCCAAATTCAATTGCTTCATAAATAAAAGCGAAATAGATTCGTGATGCACATCTTCTACTATACTTTTTTCCATTGCATGCGAAAATGGTCCGTGACCAATGTCGTGCAATAAAATGGCTATGTACAAAGCATTTTCTTCTTCTTTAGAAATAGAAACTCCTTTAAAACGTAATGTTTCAACGGCTTTTTGCATAATATGCATACAACCTAAAGCATGATGAAAACGGGTATGATTAGCTCCTGGATATACCAAATAAGACAATCCCATTTGAGAAATACGTCGCAATCGCTGAAAATAAGGATGCTGAATTAAATCGTAAATTAAAGCATTTGGGATGGTAATAAACCCGTAAATAGGGTCGTTGAATATTTTTAGCTTATTGATTTCGCTCACTATATTGGTTTGTTTTGAGGAACAAATATAAGCAAAGCAGTAATTCTATCAATAATAAATATCTAAAATGATATTCCTTTTAGAATTGTCAATTATTTTTTCAATTCTCTCATAGTATATTTCATTAACCATTGGACAACCAAAACTATGACAAATGGTTTTATCTTGTTCCACATAAGGCACATAACTATATTTATGCAGCACAATGCTTCTCGCAAAAGCATTACTATTTGTAGAGTCTAATCCATATAACTTGTAGGCTTTACCGAATTTTCCCAAATAATCTTTCCCAACATAATATTTACCTAATGAGCTGCAAAGTGAATTATTTGTATTGCTAAATTTCAATTCTCCACTATTTCCAGTTTCAGAACCTAGGCCGTGAGCCACCAAACCTTGATCTATTATTGAATCTTTTTTTAAGTCATACACAAAAAATCTGTTTTTGCCAGACATAATTTGCATATCAATAAAAAATGCCAGTTCATTGCTGTATTTTGGGTTATTGCGAATGAATTGCTTTATAATTTTTACCCGTTCCAAAAGCCTTGCTTCGGTTAAAGCTGTAACTGTCGAAATTTCAAACGGAGTTTTTCTACTATCTGGCAGTCCTTTTTTGAAACTAGAAAAGAGGATTCCAATTGGTATTAATATAAAAATTATTTTTCTCATTGGATAATAATCTAATTTTATTTGTGTTGTTTGCGACAATAATTATGCCGTTTTCTAGAAATGATTCTGATTTTAGAAAATAAATAAACGACGAATTTACAAAATAATTGTTTTACTATTTAAAAAAAATAAATTGTATTGTATTGTTTAAGAGTGTTTTAGTTTAATTTTTAAGTATAAAGCTACAAAGAGGATTAAAGCTAATGTTCTGATGCCCGTGCTTATTACAATCATTTAGATTACTTTTCAATTTAAATAGATAGTATTCATTTGCTTTTTCACTTGTGTTTATAGTCTTTATATTCTATAATCTTCTAATCCAAATATTTCTGAATTGAACTTTGCTATCATGATCTTGTAGCAAAATGACATCTTCTCCATGAGGGGAAGGATAATTATGCAAACCTATATATAATGTCAATCCATTAATTGTAGCATTATTTTGAACTAAAACCCCATTGTGAAGCACTGTAATTCTTGCTGGTTCATCAATTAACCCATTAGCTTTAAAACGTGGAGCAGTATAAATTACATCATAAGAATTCCAATCTAATGGCCCTTTCATTGCATTTACTAGTGGCGGATGATCTTTATAAATACTTCCAGCTTGACCATTGTTATAGGTTCTATTATTATAAGAGTCTAAAACTTGAAGTTCGTATCTGTTTTGAAAAAAAACACCACTATTTCCTCTAGCTTGTCCTCCTTCAATTACTTCATCTGGCGCACTCCATTCAATATGCAATTGACAATCACCAAACTGCATTTTGGTTTGTATAGCTCCTGAACCAGGAACCACTTCCATATAATCATTATTTACTATTTTCCAAGGTGATGCTTTTGAAACATCTTTTTGACTCACCCATTGATCCATATTTTTACCATTAAATAAAATAATAGCATCTGAGGGAGCATCGCCTAATTTTACTGCAGGTGTAACCACTTTTACTTCAGGTTCCCAAATTTCAGTCATTTCTGGTTTCATAACCATTGGAGAAATCTCAGGTGGCGTATTTACAAATGCATGTTGAGCCATTACAACAGAAAATGAAAAAACATTTAAAATAAAAAAACAACTTTTGATAAATTTTGATTTCATAAATATTTGAGTTAGTTTGTTTAACAAACATATCGAATAAAATTATTTTAATTAACATAATTATAAAAAAATAATTATTTTTTTTATTAATATGGCAATAAATACAAACTTAAAAAGATATATTCTTCTAATTCAACTATTGATTAACTGATAAAATTAATCAAACAATTAGTAAAATTTTAATATTTTACTATTTTAAAAAAAGTAAATTGCCACATTGATTTATTACTTTTGAATACTTTTTGTAAAACTATGGATAAGATAAAAATACTTTGGGTCGATGACGAAATTGACTATTTAAAACCTCACATTTTATTTCTAGAAAAGAAAAATTACAGTGTGACAACTTGCAATAATGGTCGTGATGCAATTGATATTTTTGAAGAAAATAATTTTGACATCGTTTTTCTAGACGAAAATATGCCTGGAATGAGTGGCTTGGAAACCCTTTCGGAAATGAAGGAAAAGAAATCCTCAATTCCAATGATTATGATTACAAAAAGCGAGGAAGAGTATATAATGGAAGAAGCCATTGGCTCTAAAATTGCCGATTATTTAATCAAACCAGTGAATCCAAATCAAATTTTATTGAGTTTAAAGAAAAATTTAGACCACTCTCGATTAGTTTCTCAGAAAACAACATTGGATTACCAGAAGGAATTTCGAAAAATTTCGATGGAAATGGCAATGGTAAATTCTTATGAAGATTGGATAGAATTATATAAAAAATTGATTTTTTGGGAATTAGAACTTGAAAACATTGATGACCAAGGTATGATTGAAATTTTGGAATCCCAAAAAGCGGAAGCCAATTCACAATTTGGTAAATTCATAGAACGTAATTATGAAGATTGGTTTGCTCCAAAAGCAGATAAACCCATTCAATCCCATACTCTGTTCCGGGAATTAGTCGTTCCTGAAATCGTAAAAAAAGACAAACCTAATTTATTTGTTGTCATTGACAACTTGCGTTACGACCAATGGAAAGTTTTCGAAAGTGTCGTAGGCAATCATTATAAATTGGAAAAAGAAGTACCCTATTATGCCATTTTACCAACAGCAACACAATA